>DFGG01000174.1 GCA_002371695.1 bacterium UBA3756 | reverse complement strand
GTTTTCCCACTACTATGTGCGCGCGAGAGTGCATTATTTAAAGATGTGTCACGGGGGGCTGACTATTCATCCATCTTTTACGCTCCGTTTCCGACATCTTCTCGATGGCATAGCGGAGCATTGTGCGCGGCATCTCTTGGGCGTGCTGGCGAAGGAAATCGCGCAGCAGGTCCATGCTGCATCGCTTGCCCATCTCGCGCAGCATCCAGCCCGTGGCCTTGTGCATCAAGTCGTGAGGGTGGTGCAGGTGTTTCTCAGCATAGCGCAGGCACCAGGATGGATCGCCCTGCTGTGAAGTCTTCCAGGTGCAGACCATGCTCATGCGCTGTCGCCACAGGCAAGAGCTTGCGGCCAGGGAGTCGAGTATCGCCATCTTATCTCCCAGGTGGGAGGGGAGCAATAGCCAGTGGCCAAGGATCTTCGGAGCCGAGAGGTCTACCAAGTCCCAGTTGTTGGCCCGTTCTGCATATTTCAGATACATTTCCACGATTTCATCGCGCTTTTGGATGGCTTCGGCATTATTCTCCAGACGCTTTGTTGCTGATTTCTCAAACTGCGCTACCATGATGAGCAGTCCGCAGAGTCTCACCTCATGCCAGCGCGACATCAGCAGTTCCGGCACTTCGCTGAGCGGCGTCTCCTTGGCGGCTTTGACTACCTCGCGCGTCTGAGGCACCTTGAGACCAAGGAATTCATCGCCCTCGCCATACTCGCCAGGTCCCGTCTTGAAGAACTGCATCAGTACCCGGCGCTGCGCGTCGTCACGCAGCGACTCCATATAGTCTGTTATCTCCCTTGCTGTTGTCTTCATCTTCATTCTGCGTACAAAGATACATATTCTTTTTCTAATATCCATTGAAAAAAGATTCTTTTAATAAAATTGCAGAATCTGCAAAAATTGTTTCAAAATTAACAAAAATCAGCCCTACGGTTTTATTACCCTTGCAGGAATCGGAAATATTTTGTAGCTTTGCATCACTTTTTTGTGAGAGAAAACAAACTGCTTAATTAATAATAATGATTATGTCAGATTTCAGAAAGATAGTTTTCATCGCTGTTATGCTGGTGATGTGCGTATACCTCCCTGCTCAGGAGAAGCCTGCGGCTCAGCCGCAGCAGCCTTCTGCAGAAGAGCAGGCCTTGCTACAGCGTCTTTACCAGGCGCAGACCAGTGACGACGAGACCGAGTTCTATGGGGCTCATAAGGCATACTCTAACTATCTGGAGCAGCGCAAGGAGTGGGATAAGTATTATCGCACGTGGATGAATCTTGTGATATACGAGGTGAACCACAAGCGGTTCCATCGTGCATTCACCGAGATTCACCGCCTCACAGACGACATCAAGGTTCGTCATCAGGAACAATATCTCTATTTGGCCCACATGGGGCTGGGCTTCTTCTATAATGGTCGCAATCAGCCAGAGATGGGTGAGAAGTACTTCCGGCGTGCACTTCAGAGCATCGATGTCGAAAAGGATCCCGTGGCCGTGTTCAACGCTTACCTCTCGCTGGCCCAGTCGCTCAGTTTCAAGCGTCCTGCCGAGGCTATGGCCTGTCTGGACAGCCTCCCCCAGCAGATGCTTCAGAATCCGATGTACGAGAGCGGAGTACTGGGATATCGGTGTATCATTGCCAATAAGATGAACGACCGTGCCGCATTCTATCGTTATTTTAACAAGTATGACAGCATTCGCGAGCATCAGCCCGCACAGTTTAATGCAGCCAACCTTGAGCAGGTGATGGTGTGCCACCACCTGTTGCAGAAAGAATATCAGCAAGCCATCGCCTGGTGCGACTCCATCGAAGTGCCCCTGACGGCCACGGAACTGCGCATCAATGTGTTTGAGCAGATGGGCGACTGGCAGCAGGCCTATCGCGCCAGAGAGTTGAAGGATAGTCTTGAACTTATCGACGAGCGTGAGTCGATGGAGCAGCATTTAGCTGATTTGTCGCACGACATTGATCTGTTCCAGGCAGAACAGAAGAAGGCCGAGACACGGCGCGTTCAGCTGTTTGTCGTCGGACTGATGGCGCTGGCTATCATCTGTTTGCTTGTAGGTATGCTTGTCTATCGCCACAAGAAGAACCAGCGTCTGAAGGAACAGTTCCTTCAGTTGCAGGAAGCCCGCCGCCGCACGGAAGCCAGTCAGGCCCTCCGTCGCGCCTTTGTCAGGACGATCCAGGAGAAACTGAAGTCGCCTGTCAATGTGCTGAGGACCTATGCACGTATCTTCAACAATCCGAACTACCTGTTGAAGCCCGAGGAGCGTCCTAAGCGTTACCAAGACATCCTCGCTGCCGCCCAGAGCATAGAGTCGCTGATGGATCCCATGCTCGACTCCTATATCCAAGGGGCATCCGGCATCACTGATAAAGAGAAGCAAAACAGCATCAATGCACTGCGGTCTCCGCTATTGACGCTGATCAATACGGCAGAGCTGATCATCGATAGTGAAGGTCAGATTCCCCACGATGAATATATGCAACTGCGCCATAGTGTGTGCAGTGATGCCTATCGCGTGGCAACTTCCACGCATCAGCTCATCCTGTTCAGTCTCTATGGTGACGATGTGACTATAACCAAGCAGGGCAGTGTAGGACTGAATGAAATGGCACGCGCTATACTAAACAGTTATGATCTGCATCCAACAGCGAAAAGCGACGATCGCACGTTAGGCTTAGAGTTCAGCACCACGTTATCCGATGACGTGATTGTCAAAATCAGTCCGCTGCTGCAGGAACTGCTGAACTGCCTGCTCGACAATGCAGGCCAGAATGCTACTGGTGGAACCATTCTGATGAGCTGTAATGCTGATGCCTACGGCACCTATGCTATATCTGTCAGTTACGAGGGGCCTGCCATTTCTGCTGCGGATGCGGAGCATATCTTCGAACCCTTCGTCCAGCTGACAGCCAAGAAGCCCAGCCTTGGTATTGATCTGTCGCTTGCTTACCGCCTCGCCGTCTCAATGGGATATCATATCTTCCTCGACTCAGAGTATACCAGTGGTGTCCGCTTTGTGGTCACGGGCATCTAATACCCGTCTGTATGCATCCACTTTTTTGTCGAATGCCAGGGGATAGGCTCGTGAAGAGGAGGGTAGGCGATAGAGCACCACTTGGCTGCCCGCCTGATTGTACATGTCAGGGATAGGTACAAAAGTATTGACTTTAGGTAGGGTTGGAATGCCCATCGAGGTGCAGAGCGTCTCGGTAGCTTTCTCTCCTGTAGTTACGATGGTCTGCAGCTGAGGCAGTTGAGTTGTCAGGGTTTTGATGTCTGTGGGTTCCACCACTTCGAGGAATTTGTCCGAGGCATTGTCCTGCAGGCGTCTGATGGCTGTTGAGGTGTCGAAGAAGGCGATACCCTTCTCTTGGCAGAACGTCACGATTTCCTTTAATTTAAAACATTTGGCTTCTTCATCCACGAAGTGGTTACGGTCACCAAAGAAGATGGCCCCCTCAATGCGCCAGTGGTCGTTGATGTAGTTGGGATAATAGAAGTCCATGCACCACCGTTTGCGCTGTGGTGGAAAACTGCCTAAGAAGAGCACCTTGGCATTGGCTGGCAGAAAAGGTATCAGTGGATGATACTCCACCCCGTCTCTGCTGCGGGCTATATTCTCCTTGTTTAGGTACGATTCCATTTGCTTGGAGTTTCATTTTTCTGTATTGGGAGTGAATATAAGCATCCAGCGGTAGAGGTTACAGCCAACGAAGTTGCCCAGCACCTCGGCGATGTAGACGATGAGCACCTGGGTCTGTAGCAGTTGCTCAGACGGAGATACGAGGAAGTAGAAGGCGTCGGCTATGGAGTGTGCGAAGCCGCAGAGGATAAAGACAGGCACGCCGAGCAGCAGTGTCAGCATCTTCCCTTTGCGGGCAAACTCCACGGCAGTGGTCATGATGAATCCGCAACCGATGGCCAATAGGAAGCAGGCCAGGGGCCCTTTTGCCAGACGGCCTGCCAGAATCTTCGAAGCTGGCTCAATACAGTCGGGCTGGGCATAGCTGATCATCCAGGCGGATAGCAGGCAGCCCACAATATTACCAAAGAGCACCATCGTGAGCATCGCCCAATCACCTTGCCTGCGGATGAATCCTGCCGTGCCGGTATAGAGTTTCAGTCCGTAATATACCACTGTTGTCAGTCCGAAGGCGAAAAGTACGGCACCAGCCACTCCGCCGACTCTGAGGTTGACTACGCAGCCGATGGAGATACAGATGCCTGCCAGGATTGCCAAGGGCAGGACATCGCGGAATAGTTCTAATTTCTTCATCCTTTTCTTATGTATTTCTGTCAATTTGCTGCAAAGTTACTGAATTTTTGCGAGATAACTCCGAATAATGCTCATTTTTTCCATATTAAGGCTCCCAGAGATGCCGTTGCATATCCACGTGGCCATTGGGTCTGAATGCTACGCCCTCTTCTTCGAGGAGCACTCGCTGCCGGCTCCAGCCTGGGGCTGTGCGTCCTTCCTTGTTGACCACCCGGTGGCAGGGCAGCGAGGCGGCTTCTGGTGTATAGCGCAGCGTGCGGCCCACCATCCGCGAGTGGCTGGGCCAGCCTGCCCAGGCGGCGATGATGCCGTAGGTGGTGACTCGTCCGCTGGGTATCTGGCTGACGATATTGAGCACGTCGTTACGGAATGTCCGTGCCTGCTCTGGAGTCATCTTGTCAGGATAGTCTCTCATGATTATAGGAAGAAACGCTGAAATTCGCTCTCGAAGTTGGGCGTGAGGATCTGCCCTCCGATAGCCTGCCGAATCTCTTCGATAGTCCAGAAGCGTCCGCCATCGAGTTCTTCTGTCGAAGGGCGGATAGGGCCGTCGTATGTCGTCTTGTTCACATACACCAGCTCCCGTTCGCGTTTGCTGTCGAACACATACGTACCCATGTGTTCTGGCGTAAATGTCTCGATGCCCAGTTCTTCGCGCACCTCTCGCAGCAGTGCCTGTTCGGGTGTCTCGCCGTAGTCGATGTGGCCTCCAACGGCCGTGTCCCACTTGCCTGGCTGGATGTCTTTCCATTCTGGGCGCTTCTGCAGGTAAACCTCTCCCCGCGAGTTGAACACATGCAGATGGACCACGGGGTGAAGCAGGTGAGAACCATCGTGGCATTCGCCCCGAGTGGCTTTTCCTATCACCCGTCCTTCCTCATCGACCAGAGGGAACAGTTCTTGATTATTATCTTTCATTCGGATACTTATTTCAATAGTTTCTTGATCTGCTGTTCAGAGGCCTCGGGCAGAAGCTGGCGGAAATGGTCAAGCAGGCGCTGATATGACTCCTCCGGCGTCCGCTCGCAGCGGTAGTGGTCTCTTCCGAGCAGTTGTTCCGGTGTGGTCAGCAAGGACCATCCCCAGCCGTATTCTCTGCCATGCTTGTCGTGCGGATAGACAAAATCCTCCGTCACGATGTAGCAGCCCATTTGCAGGCGTGTGACATAGCCGTCGAACTTACTGCGCATCTTGGGCCCTGTGAATCCGCAGGCGGCACGCAGTTCGCGGGTGATGAGGCTGCCCTCCTGCTGGAGCGTCAACAGGATGGCTTCCTCGATGCTCCCTTCCTCGGGCTTCGGATGCGTGCTGCGGCGATAGTTGCAGAAGTCCGGCCACCACTCACGGCTGATGAATCCCGCCTTCTGGGAGAAGAACTTGCCATAGACGCAGTTGCCCTCCGTCACCACGGGGCCTTTCCATTTCCACAGCGGCCAGTCCCAGCCGCCGTCGGGGAACACTACATAGCGGCAGTCTTCATCTGCCATTTCCATAGCCGAGAAGCCTGCTATCCCGCTGTCCAGCAGGGGAAGGAAGCCTATCTGCCGAATCAGTTCCATCAAATCAATTTCGCTGTGTATAACTGTCCTTATCATTGTCTCTAACTATATCGTGTGAAAATGGAGGAGGGCATTCAGAATGCCGTTGTCAATATCGAAGAAGAGTGCGTATCGTTGAAGCATATTTGAGCTATTTGCCTGCAAAGGTACAAATTGTTTGTGACATTTGATGATAATAATTTGGTATTTCTCTCTACTTTTCGTAATTTTGCCGTCCGAACAGATAGTTACATTCGTAGAAGATGAAGAAAATATGTGATTTCATAGCCCGGTGGATGGGGGGCCTGGTCTTGTTGCTGGTCGTGTTGGCTCTGTTGATGCCAGCTCCTTTTGCTGCAATAGACCTGTGGGTCATCAACCCGATGCTTGGACTTATCATGTTTGGAATGGGGATGACACTCAGTCCACAGGACTTTCGGATCGTGTTCAGCCGTCCCAAAGATGTGATCATAGGTTGTGCTGCACAGTTTACCGTCATGCCTCTGTTGGCCTGGGTGCTTTCCTGGTTGTTTGACCTTCCACCAGAACTGGCCCTTGGCGTCATACTTGTGGGATGTTGCCCTGGAGGAACGGCTTCCAACGTCATCACCTATCTTGCCAAGGGTGATTTGGCACTGTCTGTAGGCATGACGGCCACGAGTACCGTTTTGGCTCCCTTGATGACCCCCCTGCTGACATGGCTCATGGCAGGCAAGTTTGTCGACGTCGATGCCGTGGCCATGCTGATGTCGATAGTTTATGTGGTGATTGGACCTGTTGCGGCAGGTTTCTTGATACAGCGTTACATGCCCAGGTTCACCCGTTGGGCAGTTGCATATCTTCCTGCCTTTTCTTCCTTGATGATTGCTCTTTTGGTTGCTATCATTGTAGGCCATAATGCAGGGCAGCTACTGAAGGGTGGAATGGTTGTAGTGTTAGTAGTGATCCTCCACAACATCGGTGGTTTTACCTTGGGCTATGTGCTTGGTCGCCTTTTGGGCCTTTCTGATGACAAGCGTAAGGCAATCAGTATCGAGGTGGGAATGCAGAACTCAGGCTTGGCATCGTCGTTGGCAACAATCCACTTTGCTGCTTATCCGATGGCCGTCGTCCCCGGAGCTATATTCAGCGTATGGCATAATGTTTGTGGTGCCTTCGTTGCGAAACTTTTCGCTTCGCGGTGGTATTCCAAGAATATGCTGTAACTTGTGATGGCAAGCGGTAGAATTATTTGCAGTTAAACTCCAGCACCTTCCGCTCTTCAATCCACCCCTCCAGGTGATCGTTGATACTGACGGGCCCTACTCCAGCCGGTGTACCGGTATAGAGTATGTCGCCCGTCTTGAGGGTGAAGAATCCCGAGATGTAGGCAATAATTTCATCTACCGTGTAAAGCATATCAGCTGTGCATCCCTCTTGTACCGTCTTTCCGTTGATGTCGAGATGGAAATGTAGCCGCTGCAGACCAGACTCTCTGCAGGTGGCCTCTGGGCTGGTCAGCAGTTTCTCCTTCGGTATCCACTCTCCGATGGCAGCAGAGCCGTCGAACCCCTTACAGATAGTCCACGGCTGTCCAGCTTCGCTGGCTTTCCGTTGCAGGTCGCGGGCCGTGAAGTCTATGCCGACGGTGAGTGCATCATAATAGCGGTGGGCGAATCGTTCAGGAATGTTCTTGCCCAAACGGCAAATCCTGACCACAACCTCTGTCTCGTAGTCGATGCGTCCCAGGTGGTCGGGGATGAAGAAGGGCTTCCCCTGATTCAGAAGCGCAGAGTCGGCCTTGGTGAATATAACGGGGTTGTCGGGTCGCTTCAATGTTCCGTGAAGTTCTTGATTGTGAGCGGCATAGTTCATGCCGATGGCAAATATCTTCATAATGCATTACAATTTGTTGGTCGTTCTTTCGTAACTTACCCGCCATGTCTGCAGTAGCACACTGATCAGGGTGACGCATCGATGAAGTCAGGGAGTTTATGGTTGCAAAGATAACTAAATAATTGTATAAATAAGAAAAATAGGAGACTTTTTTATCGTACAACAGATGATTCTTTGCGATTATAGGAATGTATTATCAGAAAATGTTGTAACTTTGCCCCGCCCAATCCGGAAAGATGGGGCGGAACTGACAAAATGAATAGGCCAACGGATACCGATATGAACGAGAAGATCACAGAGCAGCCCTCCCACTACGACCATCTGGAGCAGATGTCGGTGGCAGAGCTGTTGAGGCATATCAATCAGGAGGATCAGCAGGTTGCTGGAGCTGTCGGCAAGGCTCTACCGCAGATAGAGGCACTGGTGCAGGCCATCGAGCCGAGGATGAAGCGAGGTGGGCGGCTATTCTATGTCGGGGCAGGCACCAGCGGACGGCTGGGGGTGCTCGATGCCAGTGAGCTGCCTCCCACGTTTGGCGTACCTTCCACATGGGTTATTGGCCTTATTGCTGGTGGCGACGAAGCCCTGCGCCACGCAGTGGAACATGCAGAGGATCATGAGGAGCAAGGCTGGAGAGACCTGCAGGAATACCAGCCTGATGCCGATGACACAGTGCTGGGCATAGCGGCTTCGGGTACGACTCCATACGTGTTGGGTGCCGTCCGTCAGGCTCGCCGTCATGGATTGCTCACTGGTTGTATCGCCAGCAACCCCCATTCCCCTTTGGCTGAGGCTGTCGATTTCCCTGTCGAGACGATCGTGGGGCCGGAATTCGTAACAGGCTCCAGTCGTATGAAGAGTGGCACGGCGCAAAAGATGGTGCTCAATATGATCTCTACCTCGCTGATGATCCGCATGGGGCGAGTAGAGGGCAACCGCATGGTGAACATGCAACTGACGAACGAGAAGTTGATAGACCGTGGAACGCGGATGATTCAGCAGTCTCTGGGACTCGATTATGAAGAGGCCAGACAACGGCTGCTTGAAACGGGTAGCGTGAGCGATTGCATAAAGACAAAACTATGACTTATTTAGGTGAACTGATATCAATAGGCGTGGCTTTTTCGTGGACGGCGACAGCACTGCTGAGCGAGTTTGGCTCGAAGCGGCTGGGCAACCTGACGCTGAACGTGCTGCGCATGGCCTTGGCACTGGTTTTCTCGATGGTGCTGTTTGGCGTCATGACGGGCAGCCTGCTGCCTCCCGGTGCTTCGGCAGAGGCTGCGGGATGGATGCTGCTGTCGGGTCTTGTGGGTTATGTGATAGGCGATTTCTGCCTGTTCCAGTGCTATATCATCATCGGCTCTCGCTATGGTCAGCTCTTCATGACGCTGGCTCCGCTGGCGGCAGCTCTGATGGCCTGGGTGACGCTAGGTCAGCAGATGGCAGCGATGAGCATCTTGGCGATGCTGTTGACGCTCCTTGGCATCGGCATCTCCGTCTTGGGGCGCGGTGAGCACCACAAGGTGTCGCTGAAGCTACCCCTGAACGGCGTGTTGCTTGCCATCGGCGCAGCTCTGTGTCAGGGTGTGGGCCTGGTGTTGAGCAAGATAGGTATGGATCATTATGAGCCGACAGCAGAGATGGCAGCGTGGCTGGTACCCTTCAGTGCCAACTTCTACCGTTGCGTGGCTGGTATCATCGGGTTCTCGCTGTTGCTCTGGTATCGGGGTGAAACGGGACAATTCCGTGAGGCCCTGTACGATAAGAAAGGCATGACGATAGCCGTTGCCACTACTCTCTTCGGCCCCTTCGTGGGTGTCGGCTTCTCACTGATGGCGGTGCAGTACACCAGTGCAGGCATTGCCTCCACACTGATGGCGCTGACCCCTATCATCATCATCCTGCCCTCGTGGTGGCTGTTTCGTCAGCCAGTCACGTGGAAGGCTGTCGCGGGTGCTGTCATCTCCGTCGTGGGTGTCAGCTTGTTCTTTTTAGGAGAATAATTCAGATCAGATGAAAGATACAATACTTATCCTGAGCGGTGGCATGGACTCCACCACACTGCTCTACGACTACCAGGAGCGCATCGCACTGGCCGTCTCGTTCGACTATGGTTCTAACCACAATGCCCGTGAGATTCCTTTCGCCCGTCTGCATTGCGAGCGACTGGGCATCAGGCATATCGTTATTCCCCTCGATTTCATGTCGCAGTATTTCCGCAGTTCACTATTATCGGGTGACGACGCCATCCCTGAAGGCCACTATGCCGACGACAACATGAAGTCGACGGTAGTGCCTTTCCGCAACGGCATCATGCTGGCCATTGCCGTAGGTATGGCCGAGAGCAACGAGCTACAGTATGTAATGATGGCCAACCATGGGGGCGACCACACCATCTACCCCGACTGCCGCCCGGAGTTCGTCGAGGCCTTCGACGCTGCGGCTCATGCCGGCACGTTCAACGGTGTCCGCCTGCTCTCGCCCTACTGCAATATGACGAAGGGCCAGATAGCGGCTCGGGGCAAAGAGCTGGGCATCAACTATGCTGAGACCTGGTCGTGCTACCGTGGCGGTGAGAAGCATTGTGGCAAGTGCGGCACCTGTGTGGAGCGGCGCGAAGCACTGGCCGAGGCGGGCATCGACGACCCCACGGAGTATTCCGACTGACAAGCCGCCACGCCGGCAGAGCGGAGCGGCCAGGATGGAGTCGCGGCAGAGGAAGTTGATCTTGCCCTGCATGGGATATCCCAGCCATCCGAAGATGTCGATATTGTCCCAGCCCTCCTTGTTGTCGTTGCGCGGCGGATAGTAGTTGATGCGCACCTTGTGGTAGTACTGCGTGGAAAAAGCACATATATGCCACAACATCATTCATCAGGCAAGTTTTTTGTTACGCCACCATATCGAATATTTCAGATATGTCGAGACCATAGCATTTCTGAACGTCGTGGATGAAATTCATCACCACCCTGTCCCAGTCGCGATGCGTCATTCCGGGGTATTTTTCCTGAAACTCAAAAGCGGTATGGCATTCGGCTATAATCTGGCCTGGGGCAGAGACCATATCTCCCAATATCATCGTTCGCCATACAAGGTTATATACATCGGCATCATTTCGTACATCCTCCAGTTTCCCACCAGCCATAGGAAATAATGTGGCCTGAGCAGTCTTCCCCCTTAGTTCCAAGGATATTTCCGGCTGTAGTTGAATAGCCTCATGTATGTCCTGCCCCAACTGATAGCAAATCACCCTGAAGTCATCCTTTATCTGCTCAAACATCTGCACAGCTCCACGCTTCCCTTTCTCGTATGCGCAAAGCAATATGCGTCCGTCCTTAAATGAGTTGAACACCTTGCCATTCAGCAGGCGGAAGTGCTTGTCTACCGCCTCCTTCCTGTCGCCCCTCGATTGTAGCAGGTAGAAATGATACTTCCGCTGCAGTTCCTCTGTCAGATTCCGCTTGAACTTCTCTCTGATGTGGTTCTTGTAAGCCTCATCCACTCTGCCCGCTGCGTATGCCGACAGTACAAACAGGAAGTTGATGCTATATTTCAGCACAAACAGCGTGTCTCTGTCAAAGAGTCTGTTCTTGTGGTGCCAGCGTTCCTCAATGGCAGGTTTCCCTTTCTCGTCTCTCTGTTGTTCCAGTTCTGCCTCAAGGTAATTGATATGCTCTGGGTGTACCATCCCTCGGATGAAGAAGTTAGGCGTAATGTTATATCCCTCCGTCTCTTCATCGTAATAGTTCGCGCGGCCTATCTGTTCGTTGGGCGATGTCACGTCCATATTCATCTGGATCACGTTCTTGGCGTAGGTGAACTGCTTGTAGATGGAGTTCTCGCCAGGGTCATGCCCCTCCTTGTAGTATTTGCTGTCGCCTATATAGTAGATGTCATCCTCTCTTACCAGTGAGCCGTAGTGATAGATATGGTCTACAATCTTGCCGTCGGGCTGGTCTGCCAACTTGCTCTGCTTCTCTTTCGTGTCATCGCTGACGAGCGAGTCGATCATATCCTCAAACACCATGTTGAAGTTCCTCACCATCAGCGATTCCTCGTGGGTCTGCTTGCTCTTCATCGTCTGTGCTTTCTCGAAGAACACAAAGAGCAGTTGCCAAAGTTTCACCAGTTCATCCTTGAAATACTTCCTGCGGATATTTCTCAGAAGCCGTGTGCCCTTGCCCGATTCTATCAGTTTCTCCACCTGCGTCGGATAAGTCGGATAGTTCACATTCCTCAATATGCGGAACTGGTATTTGTCGTGCAGATAATCCAGCACCGAGAAGAACAGCACTATCAGTTCCTCGTCGTAGTTGATGGTCTTCGTCTTATTACGGAACTCCATATAGACGGGGCTGCCGTCTTGCAGCCAGGGGTGCACCTTGCTGATTGTCTTCTGCCAGTTGATCTTGTTGTGTCCCTGCGAGTTGATTCTTGCGATATAGGTAAAGAGGTTTCTGTGTTCATTGTTGAAGCGTATCAGTTGGAGGATGATGTTAATCCAAGTCTGGCTATCGTCACCATTCACCGACTCTACATTCTGCACCTCTACCGACTCCGTGATATTCTCCGGACTATGCCTCTCCTGATAGCGGGCGATGGCACGGTAGATCCAAGTGGAGAGGTTAAACACCTCGTTGAAATACTGTGACTTCAGCAAAGGGTTCTTCTCATCGTTCGTGTCGATGATGTCCTCTGGCTTGAATATGCCGAAGGCCTTCTCTTCCTTCTGCTCGTCGATATTGATAAACACCTTCGGAAGGATGAATACGGAGTCCTCAGCCTTCGCCGAATAGTAGTAGCCCACGTAGGGAATCATCACGCGCCCTCCCTTGAGGTACATCACGTAGTGGTCGTGCAGATACTCCCGCACGGCATCCCATTCGTAGACGTATTCCTCAAAGAATATCTTCATTGCTTCTTTTCTTCCTCTATATAGCGGATAAATCCCTTCAGAATCTCTGCTCGCTTCGAAGGGTCGTACAGTTCATTAAACGAGAACTCTTTCAGTTTGTCATCCTCAGCATAGTAGCGGAAGATGGCATCGGTAGTCTGGTAGTTGTCCTTGCCCACTTCGCTCCAGAGGTAGAACATCACCTTGTCGCAGAACTCCTTCTCATCCACGCTCTGTTTGATGAAGAAGTTACCCATCTGCTTGTCCTCCGAAGAGGTAACGGCCTTTATCTTCTCGTTGACAGCCCTCAGGAACTTATGCCAGTTGTGCGATTCGCCGTCGATAGTTATCTCAAACTTACCCGATTCTGCGTTCTCATAATCGATGGGCACATACTCCCAACTCCAGCGGCGCTTGAAGGCCGAGTCCATTGGGAAAAGGCTCTGGTCTGAGGTGTTCATCGAAGCGATAATGCTCAGGTTTGGAGGCAGACAGAGTTTCCCGTCTCTGATGCCCTCGCTGTCCTCTGGCAGATGCTCTACGAGATAATCCCGCAAATCATGGTCTGCCTTGATTGGATATTCAGAATAGCCATCCTTATTCCTATCGAGCAACTGGAACAAGTCACCGAATATCTGCGCACAGTTGCCGCGATTTATCTCCTCGATAATCAGATAGTAGGGATGCTCCAAATCACTCCAAGCCGCCACGTAAGCATCCGTAAATGCCTGCGGCACAAACTGATAGGCAATCTTTTTCTCATCCTCCTCATCCTTGATAGGCTTGTAGCACCCTACAAACGAAGCATAGTCTGTATCTGGATGGAAGGTAGTGCGGAAGACCTTCGTCTCATCCTGCTCATACTTCAGCTTGATAGTCCACGACTTTCCAGAACCGGGAGTTCCAAAATAGATTGTCTGAATCCACTGACTATTATGAACACTATTGTAAGTTTTTTGTCCATTCTCTTCTCCAGAGATAATGGCTTTTACCAACTCCCCTTTATCAGCAAGGAATGCACATAAATCTGCAACAAACGATTGGGATGCATTGACAAGCCTAGCACTATTTAGAATAGGCGATACATAGAAATCACCTCTGTCAATAGTCTTTGCACCGCTCCACCACGAATAATCAGTCATAAATTTGACCAAATACGTTTTAGAAGTGTCACTTAGTGAGAGGTTGGCAAGTCGTGCTTGTTCTTCACCTGTTAATTGCCCACCATTGAGTACTTTTAATCTCTCTTTCGATGTGACTTTCAAGGACTCTTTCTTATATCGCAAAAGTTCATTATAGAATTCAGTAAAGTAAGAAGCTATGTAGAACCATTGGTTTGGAAGAAATATACTTAGGACACCATTTTGATTCCCTCGTGTCTCTATAACAGCAGAATACATATTATATGTCACAGTATTACTGTTAATCTCCTTGACTTGTTCTTTAAACTCCAACGGTAAAATAAAGTCTCTGCCATCATATTGGTTGAAACGTTCTGCCGCCGAACTATAAATTTGTTTCAAATCTCTTAATTCTTCCATATTACATCAATTGCTTTACTATTTCTTCTGCTAGTCTTTTTATAACGGGGATGGCCACACTATTCCCGAACTGGTGGTAAGCCTCTTTCTTGGATACAACAATCTTGAATTCTATGTTTGAATCATTGTAATTTTGATTGTTGGCACATTCTGGATATTCCCAACCATTTCCAAGGATACGATAACCTTGCAATCTCCCTGCCTCAACAGGAGTTAGAGTTCTTGGATTCAAACCTATTTCTGATTGATCTATCAGAATCTCGCTTCCGTCCTTCCAATATCTTGCGGAAATAGTACTGGTATAAGTGCTGTTAGCATTGAATAGCGAATAACCAAACCCTTTACCCATCAATTTGTTTCTTTCCTTGCGTGCTTTATGCCCTTGCCACATTCTGTCGCTAATGGTGAATCGCTCCGTTATTTCTGATGGCTCAAAAATATCTGATACCTTGGTTGATAATGTTCCTTCTTTTAGAATCTTTTTATCATATATTGTTGAACCATCAGAAGCTATGCCATAAGGAAACTTGAATACCTCTACGTCAACCATTTTTTTATACCACGCAATAATAAAAAGACGTTCTCTGTTCTGTGGCACACCAAAATATTTAGCATTGAGCACTTCGTATGAGTAGGCATAACCTAATTCGTCAAGAGTTGCTAAAATGACCTTCAATGTATTTCCATTGTCATGGTTCTTGAGACCTCGTACGTTTTCAAGGAACAAAACTCGCGGAGGAACTCCTACTTTAATTTTCTCTTTAACAAGATTGGCGATGTTAAAGAATAGAGTGCCACGTGTGTCTTCAAAACCCCTTTTTAATCCTGCAACAGAGAATGGTTGACATGGAAAACCTCCACAGCAAACATCAAAATTTGGGACCTCAGAAGATACTATGTCATTTCACTAGTGTCTCTTAAAATTATTTAAATTCAAAATTAAAGTTCTCATGCACAACGTTTTAGTCCTCCGATACCCTGTCCGGGTTTTGAAATGTCTACCTTTGCATCCGATTCTAAATCGGAGCAGATATGCATATAGGGACATTCGTTTTTGCACAGATAGTACAGTTCCTCCCTCAGAGGCAGTTTAGGCGCATTGTCGCCAAGTACAACGACAGGACCAAGGGCTGGTCGATGTCTCATTGGAACCATTTGCTGGTTCTGATGTTCGGTCAGCTCATGGGCTGCGGAAGCCTTAGGGAACTCACAGATATAACAACCGCCCATGCCAAGAAGTCTAAACACCTCGGATTTGGTCACCAGTCCATCAACAGACAGATGCTGTCGAAGGCCAACACCCTCAGAGACCATCGCATCTTTGAGGAGTTCGCTTTCTACATGGTGGCTATTGCCCAATCCAGACGTATCACGAAGGAGTTTGAATTGCATGGCAGATTCTATGCCATTGACTCCACGACCATTGATCTGTGCATGTCCGTATTCAGATGGGCAGAGTTCAGAAGCACAAAGTCGGGCATCAGGATCCATACTCAGATTGACATCGTTACAGAGATACCCGTGTTCTATAGGATTACCAATGCCAAGGTGCATGATGTCAACTCGATGGACTGGTTCACATACGAGCCTTTGGCATGCTATGTATTTGACAGAGGCTATTTTGACCTCGCCAGACTCTATCGCATCAACGTGTTCGGGGCTTTCTTCATCATCAGGGAGAAGGGTAAGC
Source organism: bacterium UBA3756 (assembly GCA_002371695.1). The sequence goes on along the minus strand of DFGG01000174.1, from coordinate 594 downwards.
CTGCTTATGAGATTGTCGATGGAGAAAGCATACTTGATGGGGCTGACAACGTCCTTAAAGACCAGAGCATACGCTTTACCAAGAAGGAGAATCAGGAGAAGTATTCTGGAGTCATCAGAAGGATTGTCTACTATGCCCCTGAACTCCAACGGAGCTTTGTTTACTACACGAACAATTTCTATCTTGCAGCCAAGGACATCGCTCTCCTTTATAAAAATAGGTGGCAGGTGGAGCTGTTTTTCAAATGGATCAAGCAGCATCTCCAAGTCAAGCGGTTCTGGGGAGAATCCGAAAATGCTGTGCGCATACAGATTCACGTTGCAATCATCACATACTGCCTCATTGCCATCATCGAGCACGACCTCAAAATTGGCAGGCCCGTCTTTGAAGTCATGCGTATCCTTGGTAAGTCTGCGCTCACCACGGACAGCATCCAAGACCTGTTCAAGCCTCTCAAAGAGACTGCCAAGCCGGATGATGGGCAACTCTATTTTGACTTCAAATTTGATTAACATATATTAAGAGACACTAGTGAAATTGTAAGATTTCTGCCCGAAGGGCACTCATAAAAGGAAAGATATAACAACCGAAACT
>DFGG01000131.1 GCA_002371695.1 bacterium UBA3756 | reverse complement strand
CTCCCGTCATCGTCTTTGCCGGACCTGGCAACAATGGCGGCGATGCCTTGGCCGTGGCACGTATGCTGATAGAGCAAAACTATAATGTGACTGCCTATCTGTTCAATATCACCAGTCATCTCTCCGACGACTGCCAAGCCAACAAAGCACGCCTGGCAGACAAGAAGAGCAAGGCGCTCATCGAAGTGAAGGACGAGTTTGAGCCTCCACGTCTCGAGGAAGGCATGCTCATCATCGACGGTCTCTTTGGCTCTGGACTCAACAAGCCCCTTGCTGGAGGATTCGCCTCACTCGTGAAATACATCAATGCCTCGCCAGCGCAGGTGGTCAGCATCGACATCCCTTCAGGACTGATGACGGAAGACAACACCTACAACATCCGCGCTAACATCATCCGTGCCGACCTGACACTCACGCTCCAGCAGAAGAAGCTCTCTTTCCTTTTCCCAGAGAACCAGCAGTTCATCGGGCGGCTGAAGGTACTCGACATTCGTCTCAGCAAAGAGGGCATTGAGAAGATTGACGCCTCATACACCCTGGTGGAAGAGAACGACATTCGCCCACTGATGAAGCACCGTAGTCCCTATGTCCACAAAGGGAATATGGGCAATGCCCTCATTATTGCCGGCAGCTACGGCATGGGAGGGGCATCCGTACTGGCCACAAAGGCCTGTCTCCGTGTAGGAGCCGGAAAAGTGACGGCCCACACGCCCAAGCAAAACAATGTTATCATGCAAATCAGCATACCAGAGGCCATCATCCAACTGGACCGCGACGAAACGGTCTTCTCGGAGGCCGTAGATGCCGAAGACTACGATGCTCTCGCCATCGGACCAGGACTGGGCACCAGCGAGCAGACCGCCGTAGCCGTCATCTCACAACTGCGACGCACCCAGTGCCCCATCGTCCTTGATGCTGATGCCATCAACATACTGGGCAACCACAGAGCCTGGATGCAACAGTTGCCCAAGGGCATTATCATGACCCCCCACCCCAAGGAGTTTGAACGGTTGGAAGGGCATAGTGCCGATGGCTACGAACAGCTCACCAAGGCCTGTCGGCTGGCAGAGCGACTACAGGCATTTGTCATTCTGAAGGGGCATCACTCCGCCCTCTGCCTGCCTGACGGACACGTGATGTTTAATTCCACAGGCAATGCGGGCATGGCAACAGCCGGTAGCGGTGACGTACTTACCGGTATCATCACCGGACTGCTCGCCCGTGGCTACAAACAGCGCGAAGCCTGTCTCCTGGGAATGTATCTCCACGGACTGGCTGGCGACATCGCTGCACGCCAGATGGGTGAGGAAAGTCTCATCGCCAGCGACATTATCCAGTATCTACCACAAGCGTTTATGAGATTGAGAGATTGAGAGATTGAGAAATTGAGAGATTGAGAGATTGAGAGATTGAACATTGAAGATTGAAGATTGAAGATTGAAAGATATGAAACGAGTCTTATTAGGTTTATCATTTGCCATTTGTCATTTATCATTTAGCTTCGCTCAGACTTCTACAAGCAGCTATCAACCTGGTGTCAATGCCGAGGGAGCGGTATACTTCCTTCCAAAGACCGCCGTACGCATCACCCTACAGATAGAGAAGACCACCTATCGCCCTGGTGAGTTTGCCAAGTATGCTGACCGCTACCTGCGACTGAAGAATGTGTCAACAGAAGCATCCGTAGGCTATCGTATCACCAATATCCGGCAGGAGGCTGTCGGTGTGGCCGACACGACCAAGGGGTTCAGCGTGAAGTTCGACCCCAAGACGGTTGCTGCCAACATCGCGCTCTCTGACGATGGTGTGCTTCTTGCTGTCAATGCTACCCCCAGCCCACTACAACTGCAAGCACCTTTCAAGGCTGCGCCACGGCCCAGGCTCCTGAATCCCAGAGAACTCATGAGTGAAGAGATTCTCGCTGCTGGCAGCACAGCCAAAATGGCAGAACTAACGGCTCAGGACATCTACGAGATACGTGAGAGCCGCAAGCTGCTTGTTCGCGGACAAGCTGACAACATGCCACAGGACGGAGAGCAGCTGCGCCTGATGCTCAATCAACTCGAAGCACAGGACCGCTCGCTTACCAGCCTTTTCTCTGGTACAACCATCCGCGACACAACGGAACACACCATCACCATTGTACCCGTCAAGGAGACAGAGCGCCAACTGATCTTCCGTTTCTCCAAGAAACTGGGCCTTGTAGAGGATGATGACCTCGCGGGCGAACCTTATTATATTAGAGTGGTCAATCTCCATGCCGTTCCTATGCCCGAAGAGGATAGTAAAAAGAAGAAACAGGAATCAGGGCTGTATATAAATGTACCTGGCAAGATGAAGGTGACTATCTTCGATGCCGTGGAGCCACTTGTCAGCACAGAACTGCCTGCCGCTCAATTCGGAAATATCGAATTGCTGAGTGGTGCACTCTTCAACAAGCGCTATGCCACTCATCTCTGGCTCAACCCAGTCACAGGAGCGGTGGAGCGTCTGGAGGCTGAGCAGCCGAAATAAAAGTGAGAAAATCGTATAACGAGAAAAGGGTGGTTTCATAACGAGAAACCACCCTTTTGTTTACTATTAACTATCGGACAACTACCTTCTGTCCGTTTCGAATATAGAGTCCTTTCGTCTTGGGTTTCTCTATGCGCTGACCTCGGAGGTTGTACCAACGGGCATCAGTGTCATCGTCATCTACATCCACTGACAGAATGCCGTCAGGCGCATTTGACCTAGCCTTGTAGGCAACATTCTGCACCCTGATATTGGCAACAGTCTTTCTGCCACGAGTACGTGAACTCTCGATACCACCCTGTCCGCCATTCCACAAATAGACCCAGGTCTCATGATCACTCAGATACGGGATGTTGTAGTCGCCCATCTCTGGCATACTGATAGCCACAGGAGCATTACTGCCCACCTTCGCCATCAGATTAGCGCCGTTGAGTTCCTGCGAAGTGATAATGATATAGCCTTCTCCTGCAGGCACCAGGAAGGTGATACCTGTGAAATTTTGGGCAAACTCTTTAGTGCCAGGTTCCACCCCATCAGCAATCAGTTTCTCTACAGCGGCTGTACTCTGTTCTGTATTAAGCACAATGCTCTGCAAGTCTGGGTCATAGCCATCTCCCTCTGGAGAATCCTGATCCTTCAGTGTGTAGAGGATGTTGTTGACCACTGCATTCGAGAGGTCTTTCTCCGTACCATCGGCATTCAAGAAGTCTGTGCCATCCATCGTGTAGTCCACCTCCTTGGTAATAGGTTCTATTACCAAATCCAGCTCTACGACTGTCAAGTTGTAAGAGTGGTAGTCACTGGTGTAATTATTATCACCCTCGAATGTTGCGGTGATGGTAGTTGTACCTGCCCCCTGCAGAGTAACCTCACCTGTAGACTCATCGACAGTGGCAACATTGGTATCCGATGACTCATAATAGAGTGTAGCATCATTGGGAGTGACAGACACGGTGGGAGGCGTGAAGGGTTCACCTATCGTAGCAGTGAATGTCAAACCTGCACTGCCGATAGTAGCACCTGCACTGCTAAATGCCACATAGCCTCTATCCTGTTCGATGCTTACAACAGCACTGCCTGTATAGTCAACATAGCCATCCATCGACACGCGATAGTAAACCGTATACGTGCCAGCATCGCTATATTCGGGACTGGCAGTTGCCGTGTAATCATTTGGGCTCTCGCCATACGTCACCGTCGCACCATCGGGAGCCGTCACGCTGATGCCATGGGCCTGGCCGTCGTATGTGCCGGTATAACCGGTGGCTGAGATACCATCCATCGAAGCCGAACTGATGGTGAAGCTGGTGGTGGCCGTGGCGGGCAACGAATAGTTGGCGTTGCTCAGCTCAGTCGCCGTGGCGGTATGCGTGCCGACGGCAGAGGCTCCACCCGTCACCGTCACCGTGCAGGCATCACCGCTGACGAGGTTCGACACCGTGGCTGTGGGCACATGCGTCTGGCCATCGTAGGTAAACGACGTATTGCTCCAACTCAACGTAGCCTCGCGGGCCGTGATGGTGATAGCTGCAGAGCTGGTCACATCGTCGTAGCCCGTCATCGACACCTTATAGTATACGGTCTTCTCACCGACATTCGTCAGAGTGGGACTGGCTGCAGCCGTACAAGCATCAGCACTCTCGCCATAAGTCACCGTGGCATCCTCGGGAGCCGTCACGCTGATGCCATGGGCGGCACCGTCGTAAGTACCGGTATAGCCTGTTGCCGATACACCTGTCATGGCAGCTGCACTGATGGTGAAGCTGGTAGTGGCAGAAGAGGGCAACGAATAGTTGCTGTTGCTCAGAGCCGTAGCCGTTGCAGTATGCGTGCCTACAGCGGAGGCGGCACCTGATACAGTCACAGTACATGCATCCTGACCGACGAGGTTAGAGACCGTGGCCGTGGGAACATGTGTCTGGCCATCGTACGTGAACGTCAGATTGCTCCAGCTCAGCGTGGCCTCTTTC
>DFGG01000192.1:5004-10370 GCA_002371695.1 bacterium UBA3756 | reverse complement strand
GCCGAGCTGAACAGCACCTTCGGCAAGGTTCACAACACGCTGCGCGGCACTTATTCCTTCCAGGACCAGCCCCGCAGCACGGAGTATGGCGACTCCAACCCCGTGGTGGAGATTGTGATGAACGACGGGCAGGACCACTACCCGACATGGGCTCTGACGGGTGACGTCTTCACCTACGGCAACCTGGCACAGACGAAGAATACCGTCATCACCGACGAGGTGAACATCATGCTCGGCAAGCACAACCTCTTCGGAGGCATACAGTTTGAGCACAACTTCGCCGCCAACGGCTACGCTCAGGCCGCCGCCGGCTACTACGCCTTCGCCGCCACCCCCGAGCAGGTGGCCAAAGGCGACTGGGCATCGGTGTTCACACCGGCCAATACACGCCTCTTCGGTATCACTTACGGCAACAACGAGGGCCACTCCATGTTCACCTCGGAGATGTCGACCAATCAGTGGTCGCTCTACCTGCAGGATAACATGAGCCTCTCCGACCGTCTGCGCCTCTCAGTGGGTGTGCGTTTCGAGCTGCCCTCCTATCCCAAGCTGAAGAACAACTTCAACGAGGATTACTACAATATCGACTTCGGCGGCCAGCACTTCCGTACCGACAACGTGCCCGATGCCAGTATAAGCTTCTCACCGCGTGTAGGCTTCAACTGGGACATCACGGGCAACCGCAACCTGATACTCCGTGGTGGTACGGGCCTGTTCGTGGGCCGCATGCCGTTCGTGTGGCTCGTCTCCGCCGTGGGTAACTCTGGCATGGGACAGACCTCGTACATCGCCTCGCAGACCAAGGGCACCATCCCTGCCTTTACCACTTCGCAGGAAGACATGCTGCAGCAGATAGGGGCCACCAGCTCGACTACCATCCCCAGCAGTCCCACCATCCTGAGCGAGGACTTGCGCATGCCGAAGACATGGAAGGCTTCGCTCGCCTTCGATGCCAAGCTGCCTGGCGACATCGACTTCACCCTGGAGGGCATCTACAACAAGGACCTCAATCCCGTGGTGGTCTCCAACCGCGACATCTACTGGGACGGCACCAGCACTGTAGACCTCGGTCACGGAGACATCCGTCATAAGATGGCCTACTATGATGCCAACCACTCAGCCTACGTGCTCGAGAATGCCGGCTCGAAGGCCTACTATATGTCGCTGACCGCTCAGCTGCGCAAACAGTTCGACTTCGGACTCAGCCTCGGCGCCAGCTACACCTTCTCCAAGGCCAAGAGCTATACCGAGGGCATCGGCGACCAGGTGTCGTCGGCCTATAACAACTACCGCAACTCCGTCAATGCCGTCAACGACAACGAACTGGGCTATGCCACCTACGTGGCCCCCAACCGTCTGCTCCTCTCGGCCAGCTACAAACTGCAGGAGTCGAAGTACACTTCGTCGACCTTCAGCCTCGTCTACGACGGTTATCAGTACGGTTATCTGGGTGACTATAGCTACAGCCGCTACAGCTATATTTTCGCCAGCAATGTCAACAACGACGCCCTGGCTCCCGGCAACCTCATCTATGTGCCTGCCTCACGACAGGAACTCGATGGCTGGGACTTCGCCGAGAGCACCTACGACGGTGGCAAGACCTATACCGCCGACATGCAGCGCGACGATTTCTGGGCCTACATCCAGCAGGACGACTATCTGAAGAGCCGCACCGGACAGTATGCCGAGCGTGGCGGCGCCAAGATGCCCTGGCACCATCAGCTCGACTTCAAGTACGTGCGCGACATGAGCCTCAAGATAGGCAGCACCCGCCACACCCTGCAGCTGGGCCTCGACATCCTCAACCTGCCCAACTTCCTTTGCAAGGACTGGGGACTCTTCAAGCAGGTGCAGAGCAACTCTCTGCTCTCCTACAACAAGGGAAAGTACACGTACAACACCGTCAACGGTGCCCGTCACCTGGAGACCTATCAGAAGATGCTGAGCACGGCCTCCACCTACCAGATCATGTTCACCATCCGCTATCTGTTCAACTAACTGATTAGACCAGCCCATATCGTCATGATGGCACTCCTGTCGGCAACAGGCAGCTTGAGTGTCATGGCCGCTGAGCGGGGCGACACGCTGCGGCGGCACGTGGGCTTCACGGTGTTTGCACAGCCTGCCTGGCAGATAGCCATGGACGAGTATGAGCGGAGTTGGCTGCGCGGGAAGCAATCCTTCGTCGCTGGCGCCGAGCTTCACTACAGCGCACTGCCGCAGGACAGCGATGCTTTCGCCGAGGACTATAACTATCCCACACTGAGCGTCGGCCTGAGCTACAGTCTGAACCACGGGGTGACCATGCGCCGCACGGAGAACCCCGCCTGGGGCATGGCAGAGATGGTGGACTACGATTCGCGGCTGGGCAATGCCCTGACGCTCTACGGAGCCTTCTCCCGACCGCTACTGCGCAGAGGCCGCTGGCAACTGGACTATGCCTTGAAGGCCGGCGTGGGCTACAATTCACATTATTATAATAAGACAGACGCCATTGACAACGAGCTTATCGGCTCTGCCTTCACCATCTACTTCGGTGCCGGCCTGACAGTCGATTATCAGCTGAGTGACAACTGGGCGCTCACCGGCGGGCTGCTCTACGGGCACCATAGCAATGGGGCACTGGCCAGGCCCAACAAGGGTGAGAACCATTTCGGACCCTTCCTCGGCCTGAGGTATGCACCCTATGACAAGGCTGTCAGGCACCGGCAGCACTGGAAACCGCAGCCCTTCGACAAGTACTGGTATGCCATGCTGAGGCTCGGACTGGGAGGCAAGACTCTCAACGAGGACTTCCAGCTGACGCAGTTCTATACCGATCCTTCAGACCCCGACTACCGAACTGGTGATTTCCGCCTTTATGCAGCCTACTCACTGCAGGCCGACGTGATGTGCCGATATGCTCGGCGGTGGGCATCGGGCATCGGGCTGGATGTGTTCTACGGAACTTACGATAAGCGCGTGGCAGAGCTCGACGAGGCCGCTGGCTTCTATGAGCGCCATTCCCCCTGGTCGGTGGGCATTGCCGCCCGCCACGAGGTGTATTACCATAACCTGTCGCTCGACATGGCTCTGGGTGTCTACCTCTATCGCCACATGGGGGCCAATGCCCGCGAGGTGGAGCAGCCCTACTATGAGCGTATCGGCATATTCTATACCTTCCCACGACTGGGGGGACTCAGGATTGGCGGCAGTGTGAAGGCCCACCGCACCAAGGCCGATCTGACGGAACTGATAGTGGCCTTGCCCTTCCGGCTGACAAAATAATAAATCCTCGCCAATCGGCGAGGATTTATTCTGGTAGGGACACCCGGGCTCGAACCGGGGACCTCTGCAATGTGACTGCAGCGCTCTAAACCAACTGGGCTATGCCCCTATCTTTTTGTTTGCGGCTGCAAAGGTACAACATTTTGTCGAGAAAAACGCAAAGCGAGACGGGATTTTGCCTCCTGTTGAGTTTTTTTAACGCTTACGCCCGTTACCATCCGTATCCCTGATGTCGTGGCAGATGCTGAGCGTACGCTCCCGCATGTCGTCGGTTACGTATTTCTCTACCATGGCACGGCTGCTCTCATACAAAGCTCGAATTATTGCAGATTTCATGTAAAAATCCGGAGGTTATGATGTTATTCCAAAAAAAGTTTGTAACTTTGCCGCATATTATGATAACGATAGAGAATATCCGAAAGAGTTTTGGGGCACTGGAGGTGCTCAAGGGCATTTCGCTCCATATAGAAAAAGGAGAGGTGGTGAGCATCGTGGGGCCGTCGGGCGCCGGCAAGACCACGCTGTTGCAGATTATCGGCACGCTCGACAAGCCCGACTCGGGGAGCGTGGTGGTGGACGGTATCGACACCAGCCGGTTGTCGCAGAAGAAGCTGAGTGACTTCCGCAATCAGCATTTGGGCTTTGTGTTTCAGTTCCATCAGCTGCTACCGGAATTTACTGCGCTGGAGAACATCATGATTCCGGCCTATATTGCCGGTGTCTCGCAGAAAGAGGCGAAAGCGCGTGCCAAGGAGCTGCTCGAATTCATGGGCCTGAGCGATCGTGCGAGTCATAAGCCCAGCGAACTGTCGGGCGGTGAGAAGCAGCGTGTGGCTGTGGCCCGTGCATTGGTAAACCATCCGGCCGTGATACTGGCTGACGAACCTTCTGGCTCACTCGATACAAAGAACAAGGCGGAACTGCATCAGCTGTTCTTCGACCTGCGCGACAAGTTCGGACAGACCTTTGTCATCGTGACCCACGATGAAGGACTGGCATCGCTTACCGACCGTACGATACATCTGAAGGACGGTCTTATTGAGAGATTGAGAGATTGAGAGATTGAGAAATTGAGAGATTGAGAAATTGAGAGATTGAGAGATTGAGAAATTAGGGGGTGAGTCGGAGACCGTCGGGTGCGATGGTAATAATCCTCCGCTTGTACAAGTCACCGATGGCCTGCTTATAAATTCTTTTCGACACCCCGAACCTCGCAGCGATATCCTCGGCAGATGATTTGTCACCAAGGTCACAGTAGCCATCGTGCTCATGCAGGTAGCGCAACAACTCTTCTGAGAAATCCAGGGCCAGTTCGTGCCCTGTCTTCTGTTGATAGCGCTCGACTTTGGCCGTAGCCATCAGTCGGTGAGTCTGTTTGTCTTCAGTAATATATACGTAGTACTTTTTTCCACGTTCCATGTGCTCCTTTTGCTCGCGGAAAGGACAGAACAGGTCTTTCATCAATCCCCAGTTCAGGAAAGCACCGTATTCATTGGTCCAGGCGCACTCCAGCCAGGCAAACTCGCCTACCTTGGCAATCGGATGTTCCGTGGTGGCGATGGTTCGCTCGTCTTGATCCAGATAGATAAAGACCTCAATCTCATCACCGATTCTCATGTTGGGCATCACGTAACGATTGGGCAATAGAATATTCCCTTCGTCACCCCCGTCCAGATAAAGACCGTACTCCGTACGTTTTTTGATTCTTAATGTCTGATAGTCTCCTAATTTCAGCATATTCATGATGTTTGTTTAGCTGTTTTAATGATTTTGATGAGTGTCCCAATAAGCAGGCCAATATCTTTATAAATAGAATCAAATTGCATATCGTTGATGTATCCTGACTCATGCAATAATTCTATCCAATATTCTGTTTCATTTGCTTCTTTAAGAGCGATATTCAATTTGTTGACAAAATCAGCCTTGCTTTGAGCATTAATGCTTTCTCTCACATTGGCTCCAATGCTTGTACCACTTCGAAGTACCTGTTTCGACAATATGAATTCTTTCTTCTCATCTGTCAGGAACTGGTAAAGTTTTATAATCCTTAGAGCAAAGTCCTTACTCTTAACCAATATCAGGTTATCTTCTTTCTTCAT
>DFGG01000192.1:0-4891 GCA_002371695.1 bacterium UBA3756 | reverse complement strand
TCAATTTCTCAATCTCTCAATCTTTTTAAGGATCATCGTGTAGAGTGATGTCTCCTCATGGTGCTGGGCTTCAGTGAAGCTCATGTGGTCTTCCTTCGGGTCGCCGTACTGATCGGGGAAGATAATCATCAGATTCTTGCCAGAGAAATATTGCTGCAGTTCGTCGGGAAGCCGTTCGAGTGCATTCTTGTAGGAGATGGTACCCTTACGGGCAGTCACCACCACGAAGAGATGGTCCTCTTGGATGGTGGAAGCCAGACGTGGCAGTTCATTCCAGTGGACCATGGGCGTGTATTCGGCACGTACACTGGGATGACGGTTGTTGATGTATTCGGCGATAAGGACGAGCGACTCCTGACGCCCGTGGAACTGGATGCGACAGTCGAGCTGGCCTGCCAGACGGCTGATGCGCTCAAGCCAACGGTGGAAACCTGGCTCGAACTCCGCACGGGAGGGTACTGCCACTTGGATGCGTCGCAGCGTGTTGAGTGGTTGTACGAAACGGATGAGCATAATCTGGCGGTTCAGCCCGTTGTAGAGGCTCTGTATGAAGTCACCCCAGAATTTAGGGTTGCGCTCCGTGTGGACATGCATGCCCATGACAATCTCAGAACAGTTGAATTCTCGGAAGGCGTGCTTGATGCCATTGGCGATATTCGAGGCCAGGCGCACCTGAGTCTGCATTCCCACCTCGGCTGCGGCGGCCTGTCGTTGCAGTTGCTCGAGCAGTTGGAGTCCCGTATCACGATTGCGTGCAGACTTTTCGTCGTCGTAGACCACGTTGAGGGCCACCAAACCGCGATTCAGTCGTTGGTTGCGGGTGAGCAGCGCCATACTGAGCAGTTGGGGGGCTATCTCGTGATATTTCACACAGAGCAGTATCTTCTCGTCGTCGACGGGTGGGGCTGTGGTAGTAGTGCCACTCTCCGGACTGGGTATCTCAGGATAGGAGAGACTGTCGCGGTTCTGTGCCAATATGATTTGCCGTGAGGCATGGTCCGTCATGAGAGTGGAAATGACGCAGGTGACGAGAATCATCATCACTACGCCGTTGAGCATGTTGTCGTTGACCAGATAGACGCCAGGTGACAATTCGAGGCGCATGCCGACCATGACCATGGCGATGGCTCCTGCAGCATGGGCAGAGGTGAGGCCGAACATCATGTTACCGTCGCGCTGTGGCAAACGGAACAACAGACTTGAGATATAAGCAGCCAGGGCCTTGCCGAAAGTTCCAAAGAAGGCGATGAGCAGCACCACCCAGGCCACGTGCCATGAGGTGAACACGGTGCGCACGTTGATGAGCATGCCGACACCGATGAGGAAATATGGTATGAAGAGGGCGTTGCCGATGAATTCGATGCGGTTCATCAGGGCAGATACCTTAGGGATATATCTGTTCAGGATAAGGCCGGAGAGGAAAGCACCGAAGATACCCTCGAGACCGATGGCAGCGGAGAGGGCAGCGGAGAGGAACATGATGGCGAGCACGAAGATGTACTGCATGACTGCATCGCTGTAGCGGCGCAGGAAATAGCGGGCCAGATGGGGGATGAGCCAGATGCTTCCGATGATGAATAAAGCCAGGCGCAGGAGGAACCAGAGCCAGAAGAGAATGCCTGGCGTATCATTGTCGCCTTCGAAGGCCGCCGAGAGGGCGGCAATCATGACCAGTGAAAGGGAGAGGGAAATCATCGATGAGCCCACGGACAACTGTACGGAGGGATGCTTCTGCAGTCCATAACGGCTGATGATGGGGTAGGCCACGAGGGTGTTCGAGGCCATGATGCAGCCCAGGAGGAAAGCTGCCGGGTGACTGTAGCCAAGCATGGTGCTCGCCATGATGTAGGTAAGTACCAGGGGCACAAAGCAAGTGAGCAGGCCGAACATCAGAAACTGGTTGGAGTTGCGCTTCACGCTTTCTAAATCCATCTCCAGTCCTGCGAGGAACATGATGTAGTAGAGGCCCACGCTGCCGAAAATCTCGAACGAGATGTCGCGCTCCAGGATGTCGAAACCGTATTGGCCGATCATGACGCCAGCCAGTACCATGCCGATGATATGGGGGATGCGCAGCTTGCTCATGATGATAGGGGCAAACAGGATAATCAACAGCACCACGAAGAAAATCAACGTGGGATCGGTGATGGGCAAGTATGAGGCCAATATTGTCATCTTGGGTGCAAAGATACGATAATTTTCCAACACAGAGACACGGAGACGCAGAGATTTTTAATAAAAAAACAAAAAACTCTGCGTCTCCGTGTCTTTGTGTTCCATATTTTATATAACTTTGCAGCAAAATTCGAATTTTAAAGGTAAAAAGAGAAATGAAAGTAGCTATTGTTGGCGCAAGTGGCGCCGTGGGGCAGGAGTTCCTGCGTATTCTCGAAGAGAGAAATTTTCCGATGGACGAACTGGTACTGTTTGGCTCTGAGAGGAGCGCAGGCAGGAAATACACTTTCAAGGGTAAGGAGATTGAGGTGAAGCTATTGCAGCACAACGATGATTTCAAGGATATCGACATCGCCTTTACATCTGCTGGCGCCGGCACTTCGAAGGAGTTTGCTGAAACGATCACTAAGTATGGTGCTGTGATGATCGACAACTCGAGCGCTTTCCGCATGGACAACGACGTGCCTCTGGTGGTGCCTGAGTGCAACGCAGAGGATGCCCTGAACCGCCCGCGTGGTATTATTGCCAATCCTAACTGCACGACTATCATGATGGTCGTGGTGCTCCAACCATTAGAGCAGCTGAGCCACATTAAGCGCATCCACGTGGCCTCCTATCAGAGTGCCTCTGGTGCAGGTGCTGCCGCTATGGCCGAACTGCAGCAGCAGTACAAGGAGATGGTTGAAGAGGGTGAGGTGAAGACCGTGAAGAAATTCCCCCACCAGCTGGCCTACAACGTGATTCCCCAGATCGACGTGTTCCAGCCCAATGGCTATACGAAGGAGGAGATGAAGATGTACAACGAGACGCAGAAGATCATGCACACCGATGCCAAGTGCTCGGCTATGTGTGTACGTGTCTCTTCGCTGCGCTCCCACTCCGAGTCCGTTTGGATAGAGACAGAGAGGCCCATCAGTGTAGAGGAGGCGCAGAAGGCCATCGCCGCTGCTCCTGGCTGCACACTGAAGGACGATCCCTCGACCCTCACTTACCCCATGCCTCTGGAGACTGCAGGCAAGGATGATGTCTACGTGGGGCGTATCCGTAAGGATCTCTCCGACGACTGCGGCCTGACCTTCTGGCTCTCTGGCGACCAGATTCGCAAGGGGGCAGCCCTGAATGCGGTGCAGATAGCTGAGTATCTGGTAAAGGTGGGTAATGTTAAGTAAGCGTTTGTTTTACAGGGCAGCTTGTCTGGCTGCCCTGATATTTTTTGCTTCCTGCGGCACTGGCGATGACGACGGCAGCAGGCTGGGGGAGCAGATTGTTGGTACATGGCAGCGTGCCGACCTTCAGATAGAGGGCGATACCGACTTTGCACCGGAGGACTTTAACAATGACTTGTTCATCTTCAACGGCGACGGCAGCTACAATGGGATGGTGAGGCAGGGCACTTGCAGCAGCATCAGCCGGTATGGCACCGTCATCTTTGAAGGTGAATATAAGTGTGACAACGCTAACCTGCGCATCGAGTTTGATGAAGATGGCACAAAGCGTAAAATCCTGGCACAGGTGGTGTCGTTCACCGACACAACGCTGCTGCTACAGTATAAGGATGATGATTACAACATCACCGTCCGGCTGCTACTCAACTATTTGGGGAGGGACTATTCTGCGTCAGTTACCTCAGACGAATAATAGACATAGTTGACCACCGTCTCGCCATAGGCTGAGAAATATCCCAGGCACCCACCCGTGAAGTTCGCAAGCGGGTTGGTGCCTGTTGTATCCATCACCTGCATCGAGTAGAGGTAGTCGTAGGCCCGTTGGTCGATGGCTCGTATCTCTATTCGCAGTTTGTCACCGTCGTGGAGCACGTCGCTGCCACTTTCTCCCTCACGGAAGAAGTTGAACAGCTGCTGCAACTCCTTGTTGGGGTCGTTGCGGTCGCTCATCACTGCCCAGCGGTAGCCCACGTTGTTACGGTAGATGTGCATAAAGTACCAGTTGTCTTCGTTGGCCTGATCCTGTATGCGCAGATCGCCCATCTGGAACCACTCGGTGGTGATTTTCTTTCGGATGGTTTTGAAACTGTTCACTTTCGGGGCGCTCTGCATGGTGGAGGTGGAGGTGAAATGATGGCCGTCGACCGTGATGTCGATGGTGTATTCCACGCCTGGCGTGCCCTTGGCAGCACTGCGGTAGAAGCCGTTGCGGGTATAGTTGAGCGTCTGGTGAGAGCCATCGCTGCCTGCTATGGTGATGTCGGCCTCGCTGATATCGCTGCTGCCTGAGTTGTCGTCCATCGCATTGGTTGTACTCACGCGGGCCATCATGCCCGTGGATGTGACGGATGCTTCAACCACGTATTTGGGTTCGGTCGTGTGGTAGTCGATGTCGATGTCCTTCTCGCAGGAGGAGAAAAGCATCAGGGGCAGCAGGAGTCTGTATAGTGATGAGCGCATAAGCCTTAGAATTTGATGTTAAACGATACCGACGGCACAATGCCGAAGAGTGAGTATTGCTTGGCACGGGTTCGTGCGCCATTCTCGCTGTCTTCAAAGTTGATGAGGAAGGGATTGTAGCGGTTGTAGAGGTTGTAGATGCCGAACACCCACTCTGTCTCTACCTTTCTTTTGCCGCCTTCCGCATTCCTCTTTCCGCTTTTCAGCACGGCACTCACGTCCAGACGATGGTAGTCGGGGGCGCGGTAGCCATTGCGTTCGGAGTAGTAGTATATCCAGTTGTCGATAATCTGGTACTTGCCGCTTGGGGC
>DFGG01000132.1 GCA_002371695.1 bacterium UBA3756 | reverse complement strand
TGTTGCTCAGGGCCGTAGCCGTGGCAGTATGCGTGCCTACGGCGGAGGCGGCACCTGATACAGTCACCGTACAAGCATCCTGACCTACGAGGTTAGAGACCGTGGCCGTGGGAACATGTGTCTGGCCATCGTACGTGAACTCAGTGTCGCTCCAGCTCAGCGTGGCCTCTTTCGCTGTGATCTTCACGGTCTGGGAGCCGGTCACGTCTGTATAGCCCGTCTTCGACACCTTATAATATACGGTCTTCTCACCGACATTCGTCAGCGTGGGACTGGCAGCAGCCGTGCAAGCATCAGCACTCTCGCCATACGTCACCGTGGCACCCTCGGGAGCCGTCACGCTGATGCCATGGGCAGAACCGTCGTAGGTGCCGGTATAGCCTGTTGCCGATACGCCGGTCATGTCTGCTGCACTGATGGTGAAGCTTGTAGTGGCAGAAGCGGGCAACGAATAGTTGCTGTTGCTCAGGGCCGTAGCCGTTGCAGTATGCGTGCCTACAGCGGAGGCGGCACCTGATACAGTCACAGTACATGCATCCTGACCGACGAGGTTAGAGACCGTGGCCGTGGGAACATGTGTCTGGCCATCGTACGTGAACTCAGTGTCGCTCCAGCTCAGCGTGGCCTCTTTCGCTGTGATCTTCACAACCTGGGAGCCGGTCACGTCTGTATAGCCCGTCTTCGACACCTTATAATATACGGTCTTCTCACCGACATTCGTCAGCGTGGGACTGGCTGCAGCCGTGCAAGCACTGGCACTTTCGCCATACGTCACCGTGGCACCCTCGGGAGCCGTCACGCTGATGCCATGGGCGGCACCGTCGTAAGTGCCGGTATAGCCTGTTGCCGATACGCCGGTCATGGCAGCTGCATTGATGATGAAGCTTGTAGTGGCAGAAGCGGGCAACGAATAGTTGCTGTTGCTCAGGGCCGTAGCCGTGGCAGTATGCGTGCCTACAGCGGAGGCGGCACCTGATACAGTCACCGTACAAGCATCCTGACCTACGAGGTTAGAGACCGTGGCCGTGGGAACATGTGTCTGGCCATCGTAAGTGAACTCAGTGTCGCTCCAGCTCAGCGTGGCTTCCTTCGCAGTGATCTTCACGGTCTGGGAGCCGGTCACGTCTGTATAGCCCGTCTTCGATACCTTATAATATACGGTCTTCTCACCGACATTCGTCAGCGTGGGACTGGCTGAAGCCGTGCAAGCATTGGCGCTTTCGCCATACGTCACCGTGGCACCCTCGGGAGCCGTCACGCTGATGCCATGGGCGGCACCGTCGTAAGTACCGGTATAGCCCGTTGCCGATACACCTGTCATGGCAGCTGCACTGATGGTGAAGCTGGTAGTGGCAGAAGCGGGCAACGAATAGTTGCTGTTGCTCAGGGCCGTGGCCGTTGCAGTATGCGTGCCGACGGCAGAGGCGGCACCTGATACAGTCACCGTACAAGCATCCTGACCTACGAGGTTAGAGACCGTGGCCGTGGGAACATGTGTCTGGCCATCGTACGTGAACGTCAGATTGCTCCAGCTCAGCGTTGCTTCCTTCGCAGTGATCTTCACAACCTGGGAGCCGGTCACGTCTGTATAGCCCGTCTTCGATACCTTATAATATACGGCCTTCTCACCGACATTCGTCAGTGTGGGACTGGCTGCAGCCGTACAAGCATTGGCGCTTTCGCCATACGTCACCGTGGCACCCTCGGGGGCCGTCACGCTGATGCCATGGGCGGCACCGTCGTAAGTGCCGGTATAGCCTGTTGCCGATACACCTGTCATGGCAGCTGCACTGATGGTGAAGCTGGTAGTGGCAGAAGCGGGCAACGAATAGTTGCTGTTGCTCAGGGCCGTGGCCGTTGCAGTATGCGTGCCTACAGCAGAAGCGGCACCTGATACCGTCACAGTACAAGCATCCTGACCTACGAGGTTAGAGACCGTGGCCGTGGGAACATGTGTCTGGCCATCGTACGTGAACGTCAGATTGCTCCAGCTCAGCGTAGCTTCCTTCGCTGTGATCTTCACAACCTGGGAGCCGGTCACGTCTGTATAGCCCGTCTTCGACACCTTATAATATACGGTCTTCTCACCGACATTCGTCAGCGTGGGACTGGCTGTAGCCGTACAGGCATTGGCGCTTTCGCCATACGTCACCGTGGCACCCTCGGGAGCCGTCACGCTGATGCCATGGGCGGCACCGTCGTAAGTGCCGGTATAGCCTGTGGCCGAGACGCCAGTCATCGTCGCTGCACTGATGGTGAAGCTGGTAGTGGCAGAAGCGGGCAACGAATAGTTGCTGTTGCTCAGGGCCGTGGCCGTTGCAGTATGCGTGCCTACAGCAGAGGCGGCACCTGATACAGTCACCGTACAAGCATCCTGACCTACGAGGTTAGAGACCGTGGCCGTGGGAACATGTGTCTGGCCATCGTACGTGAACTCAGTGTCGCTCCAGCTCAGCGTGGCCTCCTTTGCCGTGATGCTGGCAGTAGCAGTAGTCTGACTACCAGTGGATCCCACGGTATAGTTAGCACTGCTCAGTGTGATGCCACTGATGGTAACAGTCTTGTCCGTACCAACGTTGGCATCGGCAAAAGTGCCTGTAGCACTACTGACGCTGACACCACTCACAGTTGCGCCAGTAGCAATTTGAATAGCTGCACTGCTGTAACCGAGTGTTGCCGTCGTAGTGCCGTCGTATTCCTTATTGCTGGCCGTGATGCCGCTAACCGTCACTGTGGCAGGGTTAACGGTCAGCGCGTAGGAAATGGAGCCCGGTTTGACATAATCATCACCTGCATACGCAGCACTGATAGTCGTTTCGCCAACGCCAACAATGGTAACATCGCCAGAATTTTCATTGACGGTTGCCACATTAGTATTTGACGAGGAATAAGCCAAGACCAGTTTTTCTAATTGTCCAGGATCTACCGTTGGTGGATTGAAAGACAGACCATAGGTAGCTGTTGCAGAAGATTCGGAAAACCGCACTCCCATACCACCAAACTCTGCCCGGTCATCATTAATGGTTATAGTGAAGATTGCGGTAAGAGAGGACGCGGGTCCGCCTTCTGCAGCATTTTGATTTGTGCAAGTAGCAGTGATTGTCACTTTGCCCTCATAGGCCACAAACGTCACGGTACCATTTTCGTCCACGGTCGCTACCGATACATTACTCGATGAGTAAGTATCAGCACCCGTTTCATTATACTCATCACCATTCTTGATAGATAACTGTGGTAATGTGTACACACGATCACTCCAATTAACGGTCTCGGCCGATTTCTCCACGAACCCTTGAAATTCATTCCATTCTCCGAACACCAATGTCTGCCCCCACGCCCCCATTGGCATCAGCAGTGCCAATGCCAACAGGGAAAGGAGATGAGATAAAAAATGTTGATCAAATAGTTTTTTCATTACATGATATGGTTAGGGTGATGACGTCATCCTTGCAACTTATCAAACTTCTGGAGCAGGGCATTCAGGCGCTCCACGCTGGCGGGATCCTGGTCAGCCTTGGTAATCAGTTCGAGGTTATGACGGATATCTGCCATCTTGTCGAACAGGAGCAGAGCCTGCTCGTAACCCTTACCGATGTTCTCGAAGTTCTTTGAGAGAGAGTTGTAGTCCTCGAGCAGACGAGTTTGCTCATCTACGCGACGCTGATAGTCTGCCAGCAGTTGCTGACCCTCTTCGGCCTGCTGTTTAGCAGCCTTTACCTGCAGGAAAAGTGCTATGGAGAGCACTATCACTGCTATCACGAGAATAATCACTGCAATCGTCATACTGTCTTACGCTTTCTTCTGTTCAACCTTCATAAACTTGGTGAATCCCGTCATGGCCAATACCTTGTAAATCTCCGGGCTGACATTGGTCATCTTGAACTGTCCACGCAACTGCATCACCGTGCGCATGGTCTTCTGGATGATGCGAAGGCCTGAAGAGGCCATGTAAGTCAGCTCTGAGCAGTCCATCTCCAAATCTACGCCACCATCCTTCAGTGCGGGCTGGATGTCCTGTTCAAACTGGTTTGCATTCATCGTATCGATGCGACTACCTGTCTTAATGATGGTCTTGCCACCTTCTTTCAAAATCTGTGTCATAATCTAATATTTTTTATTTGGTTATTGTTTTTATTGTTCAATGTTCTTCGTCATCGTCAGCAGGTTCTTGCCTTCGAGTCGCTGATAGGTGACGTGGTTCATGATGTTCTTAACGATGAAGATACCCATCCCCCCTATCTCACGCTCAGCAGGATTCACATCGGGATCGGCATCCTCCTTCGCCGTGGGGTCAAACTCTTTCCCCTGGTCGCTGAGCACGAAGGTAAGCTTCTTGCCGTCGCTCTTGGCCAACAACTCGATTTCGGAGTCAGACTCCTTGGGATACGCATAGAAGATCACGTTGGAGACCATCTCCTCCATGACTAAGTTCAGGTTCATCTGCATCTCCATGTCGAGATGCAGTTCTTCTCCGATTTCCTCGATAAACTGGGCAACACGCTCCAATTCCGAGATTTGATTCTTAATGCGAAGTTCCTTTCTCATAATTATAGGTTTTCTGTTATCATTTTATCACTTTCACACATAGCATCGTCAGATCGTCGTTTGGTTCGGCACCATCGCGATGCTTCTCTACCTCGTTCTTGAGTAGCTCGATGGTCTGTTTAGAACTCTCAAACGGAGTCTTCTCCAAGATTTCAAGCAGTCGTTCGTCAGTGAACTGTTCCTGCTGCCGATTCTCGGCCTCATTGAGGCCGTCAGTATATACAAACAGTGGGCGATTGGCGATATCTGCAATCTCCTCGCCCTCGTATTCCAGTCCCGGCCACAAGCCGATGGGTGCATTGGGGATCATCTCCAAAAACTCTGAGGTACCGTCATGCAGCAGCACAGGCGGGTTATGACCTGCATTGCAGAAGCCAAGATGCCCTGTTTTCAAATCTGCCACACCAATAAACATGGTGACGAACATGCTCGACTCATTGTCCTCAGAGAGTGTATTGTTCAGTCGGGTTGCTATCTCTGCAGGCGAAAGGTCCTGCTGCGCCAACACATGGAACATATTACGCGCCATAGCCATAAAGAGGGATGCAGGCACGCCCTTGCCACTGACATCACCAAGACAGAAGAAGAGTTTGTCGCCGATGATAAGGTAGTCATAAAGGTCACCGCCCACCTCTTTGGCAGGTGTCATTGAGGCATAGAGATCCACGTCCTCACGGTCAGGGAATGTATGTGGTACCATGCCCATCTGGATATTTCGTGCGATACGCAGGTCACTCTCAATACGTTCCTTGGCGGTAGTGGTCTCCTCGAGTTGGTCATAAGCTGTGAGCAACTGGTTATGGGTCTCCTCCAATTGGGTGTGTGCTGCCTTCAGTCGCTTGGCAGAGCGGTAGCGGAAATAGATGAAGATGATGAGAGCCAGCACGATAATTGATGCGATGATGATGATGCTGCGCATCTGCTGCTCTGCTTGTTCCATCTTCAAGCGGGCCTGTTCTTGAGCCTGTCTCATCTTCAGCTCATCGACCTTGAAGATGGTGTTCATCTCTGCCAGTTTCCGTTTCGAGTCATGACGATTGATGGAGTCGTTAATCTGATACATCTCCTTGTACAGGATAGCTGCTTCGCCAGTCTTGCCTAGACTCATCATGATTTCAGCCCTCTGCTGTTTCACGCGCACCAACTCGGCCATGTCATCAATACCAGCCACCTGCACTGTCAGTCTGTTATTATATGAGAGAGCTTCCTGTTGTCGATCCTCTCGCTGGCTAAGGCGTGCCATGTAAAAGAGCCATGAGCGGTAGACGTCCTCCTCTTCTGAAAGGATACACTCACGCGACACTTCAAGCTGTTTGGCAGCTGTTGGAGTATCACCCAATCCGATAGCTGCCTGAGCACAGGCGATATGGTAATATGCCAGTAGGGGTCGGTATCCAGGGTGGTCTTCCGGAATCTTCCAGTCGATTACTATCTGAGAAAGACATTCCTTCCATTTGGCGGTAAGTGCGCGAAGCTGCCGATAGCTATGCAACTGTTCCAGCACATCACAATAGGATGAGAAGAAATTGGGCAGATCCATCGATACAGGATGTATATGCATCAACAGGTCGATACACTTCTGATAGGCATCGGCAGCCTCCTGCATGTTGTTCATGTTGTAGTAGGCATTGCCCATCACGCTGTAGGCCAGTCCCAACCCTGCTTCATCATTACGTTCCTTTGCATCGGCATACATCTTCTCTGCTTCCTGCATGCCCAGCGTCAGGGAGCCGTTGTAGACATAAACGTTCACTAAATAACTCCACACTCGATAGTAGATTTCCCATTGCTTGTTATCGCGGAGAAAATCAAGGTCGTCTTGTGCATAATAAATCACAGAGTCGTTCTGATAGTTATTGTAAAAGAGGATGATACGCAACTTCCTAGCCTCTCCCTCGCTTTTGGCGTTGCCCTGCCGCTGGCTTTCTGACAGATAGTCGTACAAGCAATGCAATTGTGTCTTGTAATCGTCTGTTTCCAAACTCAAATCATAAAGCCGCC
>DFGG01000188.1:3237-6639 GCA_002371695.1 bacterium UBA3756 | reverse complement strand
CGGCTACCACGCTGTTGCTCACTGGCTGTAAGAATGACAACAGCCAGATTCAGGCCGAGTCACTGCTCGAGGAGGCCAACACCAATTATGAGCGCGGCGCCTACGACGAGGCTCTGCGAACTATCGACTCGCTGCGCCAGGTGTATCCCAACGCCATCGAGACCCGCAGAAAGGCTTTGAAACTCTATCAGGACGTGGAGCTGAAGAAAGCCCAGGAGGAACTGGCCATCGCCGACAGCCTGCTGCAACTGGTACAGCACGACCTGAACTATCAGCAGGAGAAGGTGGACCGTGACAAGGCTGCCCTAAGGGCAACGCCAGAGGAACTGACGATGCTCACCCGTACACGGATGAAGCGTGATTCGCTGCGCACCCAATGCGAGGTGCTCGGCGGCAAGATACGCTATATCCACAAGAAGCAAAAAGAGGTAAAACAACCATGACGGATAAGTTTGAACAGACAAACACCCAGTTTGAGCAGGCGATGGGAGAATGCCGCGCCCTGTTTGAGAAAAAACTCCACGACTACAAAGCCTCGTGGCGCATCCTGCGTCCATCGGCTCTTACCGACCAGCTCTTCATCAAGGCCAAGCGCATCCGCTCGCTGGAGATCAAAAAAGAGAGTATGGTGGGCGAAGGCATCAGACCCGAATTCATCGCCCTAATCAACTACGGCATCGTGGGGCTCATCCAACTGAACAAGGGGTTTGCCGACACTGTGGACATCAGCAACAAGGAGGCAATGGTGCTCTACGACCAGTACGCCCGCGAGGCTCTGGAACTGATGAAACGCAAGAATCACGACTACGACGAGGCCTGGCGAGGGATGCGCGTCAGCTCGTACACAGACTTTATCCTGACGAAGATTGAACGTATCAAGGAGATCGAGAACCTGGAGGGCGAGACACTCGTCTCAGAGGGTATCGACGCCAACTATATGGATATCATCAACTACGCGGTCTTTGGAGTAATAAAACTGACTGAGTGAGAAAGGTCGTAGTAAATATCGCCCGTTTCCTGCTGGCTGTGGTCTTCATCCTCTCGGGATTCGTCAAGGCCGTAGACCCGTTGGGCACGCAGTACAAGATCAACGACTATCTCGAAGCAATGCACCTGGGAGCTATGGTGCCCGACTTCGTGACGCTGTCGGCATCGGTGCTGCAGTCGGCGGTAGAATTCGTGTTGGGCATCTGTCTGCTCTTCGCCATACGCCGACGGCTGGTTACACGATTCACGCTGGCCATCATGATAGTGATGACGCTGCTCACGCTGTGGCTCGCGTTGGCCAATCCTATCAGCGACTGCGGATGCTTCGGCGACGCACTGGTGCTGAGCAACTGGCAGACTTTCTGGAAAAACGTGGCACTGCTTGCAGCGGCAGCCATCGTCAGCTGGAAACCACTCGACATGATGCGGATGATTGGCAGGAACAACCAGTGGATCGTATTCAACTATTCCGTGCTGTTCATTCTCTTCATTGAGGGGTATTGCCTCTACAACCTACCGATGTTCGACTTCCGCCCCTATCACGTGGGAGCCAATATCAAGGAGGGGATGACCATTCCAGAAGGGGCACAACAGCCGCAGTTTGAGACTACCTTCATACTCGAGAAGGACGGGCAGCAAAGGGAGTTCACTGCAGAGAACTATCCCGATTCCACCTGGACGTTCGTAGACTCCAGGACTGTGCAGACTGCCGAGGGCTACGTGCCGCCGATACACGACTTCTCAATCCTGACGGAAGAAGGCGACGACATCACCGACACCATACTCAGCAAGGCAGGATACACCTTCCTGCTCATATCGCCGCATCTGGAACAGGCCGACGACTCCCAATTCGGCCTTATCAACCAGTTGTACGAATACTGTCAGGAGAACGGCTACGACTTTGGCTGTCTGACGGCCAGTACCAAGCGTGCCATCAGTCGCTGGCAAGACATCACGGGGGCAGAATACCCCTTCTACCAGGCTGACGAGACGACGCTCAAGACTGTCATCCGCAGCAATCCAGGATTGTTACTCCTGAAGCAAGGCACCATCATCCGCAAGTGGAGCCATAACGCGCTACCCGATGAGGCACAGCTCAGCAAGAAGCTGGAAGAGAGTGAACTGGGCAAGATCCCAGAAGACAGCGTACCAGGCAAGATAGCCAAGCTGCTCGTATGGTTCGTACTCCCACTGATGGCCCTGACCATCGCAGACCGCTTGTGGGCGTGGACCCAATGGGTGAGGAGGAAAAAAGTGAATAGTGAATAATTTGCAATATTAAATTTTAAAAGTAAAAGACATTATGAGAAAGAAAATTGTAGCAGGTAACTGGAAGATGAACATGAATCTCCAGGATGGTATCGCTCTGGCAAAGGAGCTCAACGAGACACTCAAGGCTGACAAGCCCAACTGCGGCGTTGTCATCTGCACCCCATTCATCCACTTGGCATCTATCGCCCAGTTCCTCGACCAGGACATCATCGGTCTGGGTGCCGAGAACTGCGCTGACAAGGAGAAGGGTGCCTTCACCGGTGAAGTAAGTGCCGAGATGGTCAAGTCGACAGGTGCACAGTACGTCATCCTGGGCCACTCAGAGCGCCGTGAGTATTATAAGGAGACTCCCGAGATCCTGAAAGAGAAGGTGCTGCTGGCACAGAAGAACGACTTGAAGGTGATCTTCTGCATCGGCGAGAGCCTTGAGGAGCGTGAGGCCGGCAAGCAGAACGAAGTGGTGAAGGCCGAACTCGAGGGCTCAGTATTCAACCTCTCAGAGGAGGACTTCCGCAAGATCGTCATCGCCTACGAGCCCATCTGGGCCATCGGTACTGGCAAGACCGCTACTGCTGAGCAGGCTGAGGAGATTCATGCCTATATCCGCAGCATTATTGCAGAGAAGTACGGTCAGGCCGTCGCCGACGACACGACTATCCTCTATGGCGGCAGCTGCAAGGCCAGCAATGCCCCTGAACTCTTTGCCAAGCCCGACATCGACGGCGGACTCATCGGTGGAGCTTCACTCAAATGCGCTGACTTCAAGGGTATCATCGACGCTTGGAAGAAGTAAAGACCGTGAGACGACTACTCATCATGATGACACTATGTGCTGGCTGCTTCATGGCAGCCAGCGCACAGTCGTCGTTTACACAGCGCCTCCAACAGAGCAAGTCGGGAGAGGGAAAGGTTACCGTGACGCAGGACAAGGCCATCACCGACCTTGTAGACGGCCCGTCGACAGTCGCCCCCGCCCAGCAGCAGACGGTATCGAGACCCGGAGGACAGAACACACAGAAACCGCTGGTACAGAAAGACGATAAGCAGGAGCCTAAGGCTCAACAGGCCCCAGCTGAGGAGAAGCGTCAACTGGCCGTGGAGCAACAGATGTCCACACCCGACACGACTTACGTGGAAGATACC
>DFGG01000188.1:0-3175 GCA_002371695.1 bacterium UBA3756 | reverse complement strand
GGAAAAAGGTAATGAAGGGTGGCTACAAGATTAATGGCTACAGAGTGCAGGTTTATGCAGGAGGCAACTCCCGCGATGCCCGTCGCAAGGCAGAGAAGACAGGCAGGGAGATTAACAACCTCTTCCCCGGAGAGCCTGTCTATGTGCATTTCTATTCGCCACGCTGGATTTGCCGAATGGGCAACTACCGCACTTACGAGGAGGCACACCAAATACTCAATGCTGTCAAGAAGCTGGGGTATAAATCCGCCATCATCGTCAAGGGCAAGATTACTGTGAGCTATCTGCCCCCAACCACCGATACCCCCTAAACGCCCAAAACCAACTGACAAAGGCCCATGAAATTAGAGATAGAATACAGAGAAGGACTCGACGAACTGGCAGGATACTACCGACAGGTGCTCGGACTGCTAGGTGAAAACCCTGAGCGCGAGGGACTCCAGAAGACCCCCATGCGCGTGGCAAAGGCCATGCAGTTTCTCACCCAAGGATATACCGAAGACGCCCACGAGGTGCTGCGCGGTGCCCTTTTCAAAGAGGACTACTCGCAGATGGTCATCGTGAAGGATATCGACTTCTTCTCGCTCTGCGAGCATCACATGCTGCCTTTCTACGGCAAAGCCCATGTGGCCTACATCCCCAACGGCTACATCACAGGTCTCTCGAAGATTGCCCGTGTAGTCGACATTTTTGCCCATCGGCTACAGGTACAAGAGCGCTTGACCCTCCAGATCAAAGAGTGCATTGAGCAGACACTCCATCCACTAGGCGTCATGGTCGTTGTTGAGGCACGGCACATGTGCATGCAGATGCGCGGCGTGGAGAAACAAAATTCCATCACTACTACAAGCGACTTCTGCGGTGCCTTCAATCAGGCCAAGACACGGCAGGAATTCATGAACTTAATTCATAACAACAAAATTTAACTTAAACATTATGGATCAGACAAATAATGGCAGTTACAAAAAACAAGAGACAGCAGCCGAGGCTTTCTACCACAGTTGCCTGGGCAAACTCGTCATCCTGGCTGCCGTACTCGGCATTCTCTTCATTCTCGGCGTGATGACCAAACCCACCAACGATGAGATGGAAATGGAAATGGTAGACAACATACTGCAGTGTATCGATGCCAACGACAGCATCCGGGGCGACAAGATTGATGACCATGTGAATAACATGAGCAATGTCTTCAGCAAAGTAGACACGGCACGGGTGAATAAAGACCTGCGCATATCGCTCAACAAGAACAATCGCATGGAGATCTACAACCACTCTTGGTTCCGTACAGCCTACATCTTCAATAATATCCACCCCGAAGGAGTGCGCGTGGGCTGGGGCATGTTTGGTGTCGTCTACCCCACCGTCACCTACGAAGACCTACTGCTCAACGTCGGTCCTATGCAGAAGAAATACAATGATGGCGTTATCCGCAGCACCGTCATCGACACCCACGACATGGGTACCAACCCCAACATCAAGCCATACCACTATCAGGGCGATCCTGATCAATAGGACAGCAGACTAATTATTTACTCACATTATAATATAATACAATTATGACAATCAACGAATTTAACTTTGCCGGTAAGAAGGCAATCGTACGTGTAGACTTCAACGTACCCCTTGATGAGAATGGTAAGATTACAGACGACACCCGCATCCGCGGTGCCCTGCCCACACTGAAGAAGATTCTGGCTGATGGTGGTGCAACTATCATCATGTCGCACATGGGCAAGCCCAAAGGAAAAGTGAACCCGAAACTCTCGCTGGGTCAGATCCGCGAGGCCGTAGAGAAGGCTCTGGGCGTTCCCGTAGCATTCGCTCCCGACTGCGCCAAGGCTGCCGACGCTGCCAAGGCTCTGAAGATGGGTGAGGCCCTGCTGCTGGAGAACCTGCGCTACTATCCCGAAGAGGAAGGCAAGCCCGTGGGTGTAGAGAAGGGTACTCCCGAATATGACGAGGCCAAGAAAGCTATGAAGGCCAGCCAGAAGGAGTTCGCCAAGACTCTGGCCAGCTATGCTGACTGCTACGTGATGGATGCCTTCGGTACCGCTCACCGCAAGCACGCCTCTACGGCTGTTATCGCCGACTACTTCGATGCCGACAACAAGATGCTCGGCCTTCTGATGGAGAAGGAGGTACAGGCTGTCGACAACGTGCTCTCGAACATCAAGCGTCCGTTCGTAGCCATCATGGGTGGTTCGAAGGTCAGCTCTAAGATCGGTATCATTGAGAATCTGCTCGGTAAGGTTGACAAGCTCATCCTCTGCGGTGGTATGACCTACACCTTCGCCAAGGCTCACGATGGTGAGATCGGTAACTCTATCGTAGAACTCGACAAGCTCGACGTAGCTCTCGGCGTAGAGGAACTCGCCAAGAAGAACGGCGTAGAACTGGTGCTCGGCAGCGACTGTACAGCTACCAATGGTCTCGACTTCGGTACGATGACCGTGAAGCCCGGTTCAGAGATCATCACCTGCCCCGCCAACAAGGTACCCGATGGTTTCGAGGGTGTCGACGCTGGTCCCGCTTCTCAGCAGGATTTCCGCAACGCCATCAAGGGTGCCAAGACCATTCTCTGGAACGGTCCTGCCGGTGTCTTCGAGTGCGACGACTTCACTGCTGGTAGCCGTGCTATCGGCGAGGCTATCGCTGAAGCAACAGCCGAGGGTGCCTTCTCCCTGATCGGCGGTGGCGACTCCGTGGCTTGCGTCAACAAGTTCGGTCTGGCCGACAAGGTGAGCTACATCTCTACTGGTGGCGGTGCCCTGCTCGAGGCTATCGAGGGTAAGGTACTTCCCGGTGTGGCTGCCATCAAAGGTGAATAATCTTACACAGCTATAGCGAAAGCCCTGTTGCTCCTTCCTGCAGCAGGGCTTCTTTTTTTAGGCATAAACGTACGCGACAAACGGCCTATTCGCTGAAAAAATCAGCCTGTTAACTGAAAGTAGCCCCGGAGCGTTTAAACTTCACGAGGTCATCAGCGTCAAAAAAGTGTTCTTAGGAACGAAACAACTGAAGTATAACATTTATAAAAAAGTAGAAAGATGAAAAAGATTGCATTGACACTGATTGCCCTGCTGACCATCATGGCAGCAATGGCTCAAGAGAGTGACAACAAGGAGCGCCGCACCCCGCGTAAGCCCGACGCACAACAGATGACGGACCGTATGGC
>DFGG01000184.1:4417-8492 GCA_002371695.1 bacterium UBA3756 | reverse complement strand
GTGTAATGGGCAGTGATGATACTGCGTGCCGTTGGCTTCGCACTATCCTGATTCTTGCGTCCCTCCGGTAGCAAGCGAGCAGAGCTCGAGCGACCCTCACTCAGCACCTTGTAATAGATGCCTTTGGGCAGAGCCTTTACGCCTTCCTCTTTGGCTTTCGCCTCCAGCCAATCCTTGTTGGCCTGAATATATTCTCGTTTTGCCATTAATACTAAACTATCCTATTATTCGCTGCAAAGGTACGAATTATTATTAGATTATAGATATTTCTTACAGAAAAACATATTAATGTCGTAACCGCTTGCGGTATTCCTGAGGTGTGGTGCCAGTCATCTTACGGAACATACGGATGAAGTAGTTCTGGTCGCTGAAGCCAAGGGTGTAAGCAACTTCCTTTATGGTCATATTCGTAGTGAAGAGCAGCAGTTGGGCACGCTCCACCTTCTTGCCGTTGATATATTGTATTGGGGAAATGCCGAACTCGTGTTTGAAGAGCTTGATGAAATAGGGCTTGGTGACGTGGGCTATATCAGACAGTTCCTCCACGTTGAGCTGATAGCTGATGTTGGAATGGATGTATTCCAGTACTCGCTTCATCCGTTCATCATTCGTCCACACGCGGAGGCTGGCCTCACGGATAAAGTGCGACATGATCATCAGCATAGCACCGCGCAATTCCATCTTCTCCCATAATTCCATGTCACGGTAACGTGCCACGTAGTCCGATGTCTGTGCCGACGTGTCATAACTCCGTGGGTCCTGCTGTGGCAGTTGGGCGTATGGCAGCTGACTACACAAATATTCAAACAGTTGTTCCATGCCCGCGCCACCCTCAACCTCTGTGGGCAGTTCGTATACCTCTTGCAGATTCATTTCGTGCTTAAAGCCCTCGTACACGTGAAGATAATAATGTACGAACCGTCCATGACACTCATACGAATGGACTGTATAGGCTGGAATGATGTATAGGTAATGAGGTTTTAACCTCACATCCACTTCTGGTAAATGGAGCAATGCTTCTCCCTCCACTATATAGAAAATGCGGATAAATGGGGAACTCACATTCTGGAAATTCCAGTCGGCATGATGCTGCGCCCGTCCAACGTTCAGCAGCATCAGGTTCATCGACTCTATGGGTATCTGTATCATTGTTGTACGTCTTTTGGGTGCAAAGTTACAAACAAAATCTTAATTCTGTGCTATAATCCGATAATATTTTGCAGCGTAGAATAATCAAAATGTACTAACTTTGCACCCACAAATGACATAATAGAGAAAAGGGATATCTATATGGAAGGATACGTTCAGACCATATCGGACGGGAAAATCAAGCGCTATGTGCAGTTTCTGGAAATCAGCGACGACCCAGAACTGATAGCACAGTATCGGAAGTGGCACTCTCAAGAGTACAACTGGAAGGAGGTACGCGACGGCATCAGGGAGGTGGGCATCCTTGAGATGGAGATCTACCTTCTGGGTAGCAGACTGGTGATGATTGTCGATGCCCCAGTTGATTTTAGGTGGAGTGAAGCCATGAAGCGATTGGCCACCCTGCCACGACAGGCCGAATGGGAAGCCCTTGTCTCGAAATTCCAGGGTTGCAGGCCAGATGCCCGTAGCGATGAGAAATGGCAGCCGATGGAACGGATATTCAGACTATATTAATAAAAGAAGATAACAAGATGAAGAAGATTTTTGCTTTGCTGCTGACAGCCGCGTCGCTGTCGGTTAGCGCACAGACAGACGGACTGCCCGCCACGTTACCACCCATTCCTGAGATTCCTGCAAAGGAGCCAGTAGGTACAGTGAAGATGGGCGACTGGCAGTCGTTCCAAGAGGTACAGTTGGACTTGCCGCTGACCGCAGGACCGTTCCAGCCTAACTGGGCATCAATAGAGCAGAACTATCCAGGTACGCCGCAATGGCTGCGCGATGCGAAGTTTGGCATCTGGGTTCACTTCGGACCGCAGGCGGCTGGCGAGAGCGGCGACTGGTATGCCCGTAACCTGTACAAGCAAGGACACAGGGCCTACGAGAACCACCTGAAACGCTACGGCCACCCGTCGGAGGTGGGCTATAAGGATGTGTTGCGCACGTGGAACCCCACGAAGCTCGACCCTGAGTATCTGACGGCACTCTATCAGAAGGCTGGCGCACGGTTCCTGATGATTCAGGGCGTACACCACGATAACTACGACCTGTGGAACTCGCGTTATCAGCCCTGGAACTCGATGAACATCGGACCGAAGCGCGACCTACTGCGCGAGTGGGTAGATGCCTGCCACAAGCACGGTATGCGCTACGGCGTAACCTTCCATCATGAATACACTTGGTGGTGGTGGCAGACTGCCTTCTGTAGCGATAAGGCTGGCGACAAGGCCGGTGTGCCTTACGACGGCAATCTGACACTCGCCGACGGTAAAAGCAAGTGGTGGGAAGGCTACGACCCGCGCATGCTCTACGGCATCAATCTGCGCGAATACGAAAGCGTCGAGGAGAAAGCCTATACAGGCTGGTCACCGCCCAATGCCGGCATCTTCAGCCGCCATCAGGACTATGCCAAGTGGTTCGCCACGCAATGGGCGCTGCGCATGATGGACGTGACGGCGCACTACAATCCCGACTTCATCTATACCGACGGTACCGTGCAAGGCCCCTTCACCGGTAACGGCACAGGCACAGGCTACAAGTGCAACGCCATGCAGGCGGTGATGGCAGATTTCTACAACCGCCAGTTGCAGACACGCGGCAAAGTTGATGCCTTCAGCATCGTGAAGTTCCGCCGACCCACGAACGGCACGATAAACACCGCCGAGTTCGACTTCCCCGATAGTATCAATACCTCACAGGCCTGGATTCGTGAGATGCCCGTGGGCGACTGGTTCTACGCCCCTGGCTTCACATATGACTCAGGCATGATGATTCGTGCCATCATCGAGAGTGCCAGCCGCGACGGCAATGTCTGCATTAATATCTGTCTGCATCCTGACGGCAGCATCGAGGACGAGGCCGTGCGTATGCTCGAAGGCGTTGGCGACTGGATGCACACGAACGGCGAGGCCATCTACGGCAGTAAGGCGTGGACGAAGATTGGCGAGGGAGAAATGGTGAACGGTAAACTGAAGACACTGCCCGGCGGTGGTCTTGGCAAACAGCACGCCGAGTTCCAGTTCAACGCTCAGGACATCCGTTTTACCATAGGCAAGGACGGTAATCTTTACGCCTTCTGTATGAACGTTCCAGAAGCAGGCCAGACTGTCACTATCCACTTCGTCACGCAGAAGCCCAAGCGCGTTTCGCTCTTAGGCTACTCCGGCAAACTGAAATGGAAGCAGACAGCTGACGGACTCGCTATCACCTACCCGAAAAACGGTGCCGACCTGAAAACCGCTGCCGTATTCAAGATAGAACAATGATTTAATAGATTTATGTAAGCGGGGAATCTCAGCAATGAGGTTCCTCGTATTGTTTATGGATTGACAGGCTCCTGGTAATTCACTTTCTTGCCGGTCTTCTCAGCGTAGGAGATTTCCCTCTTGGTACTCTCACCGATGTAGCTACCTACATTGATGACAAAAATCTCATCTGCCATGTCGATTTTACGCAGATGCATGTCGTCAAGCATCTCCTTTGTACCAGGTTTCCACACCTCTTCATCTCCAGAATGTCCGAACAACCCAACGCTGATGACAATACAGCCTTCGAGTGTCAACCGTTTCTGAACTTCCATATATTGTTCCTTGAAACGAGGGCTTCCGCAAAGTGTAACAACCTTGTAGTTCTTTCCTGTGGAAAGCGGCAAAGCCGAGCGCTGTACCATTTAACCAAGTTTTGACATGAAACGTTCCCTATCAACGATGAATCTCAGGTGTGTACCCTCGCCAAGTAGAATGTCGCCAGAGAAAGCAGACACTTTAAACTCAATCTTCTTGCCCTCAATCTTGGTCACCTCGGCTGTAGCAGATACATTATCGCCAATCTTTGAGGGTTTCAGATGTGAAGATTCAATATGACCGCCAACGGTCGTGCAACCTTCTGGCAGTTCATCAGCGACAGCAAGCATGGCAGCATTCTC
>DFGG01000184.1:3797-4329 GCA_002371695.1 bacterium UBA3756 | reverse complement strand
ACAGGCATGTCACCAGACCCCATCTGAATAGCAGTAACGGCATCAGTAACCGTCAATTCACTCGTATGTTTAAGACCAATTTCTATCATTCTTCTTAAAGTATCGTAATAATTGGGTACAAAGGTAGCACTTATTCATTGATTTTTCGTAACTTTACACGCAAATTTAATGTGTTTTGTGATATGATAGACCAGATTATCGACTTCAATAAGAGTTTCGTAGAGCAAAAAGGCTACGAGAAGTATCTGACCGACAAGTATCCCGACAAGAAACTGGCGGTACTGTCGTGTATGGACACCAGACTGACAGAACTTTTGCCTGCAGCTTTGGGCCTGAAAAACGGTGATGCGAAGATTATCAAGAACGCTGGCGGCCTGGTTATTTCTGCCTTCGACTCTGCCATGCGTAGCCTGATTGTGGCCATTTACGAGCTGGGCGTGCAGGAGATTATGGTGGTGGCACACTCTCACTGCGGAGCCTGCCACATGAGCTATGACCACTTCCACCATGAGATGATTGCCCGTGGCGTGAC
>DFGG01000184.1:0-3721 GCA_002371695.1 bacterium UBA3756 | reverse complement strand
GACACCATCCGTAAGTGTGGCATCGACCTCGACCAGTGGCTGGAGGGATTTAAGGACACACCGACCTCCGTCCGTAAGACCGTTGAGACCATCAAGACCCATCCGTTGGTGCCGAAGGATATCGTGGTTCGTGGGTTTATCATTGATTCAGAAACAGGAACTATAGAAGAAATCCAATGAAGTATATAGCCTTTACATTCTTTTTTGTAGCCTTGCTTTTATGCTCATGCAATAATAACAACAAGGTGAATGATACACAGTCCACAGATTTGCAAACGGAAGATACGCTAAGAACCATTACAGAAGAAATGGCATACGAGGGCGTGAACAACTATTGCCATAAGGAATATGACTGGGGCGTAGCTAAGGACAATCCCGACATCATGTATGTGCAAATAGGCGAAGAGACGGACTCTGCGTATCAAGTGGTATTCCGCAGTTACACAGGTGCCTTTGTGCATTTCTATGTCAATAAGACAAGTGGCACAACAAAAATGGTTGAGAAAGTCCCATCTCTTAATGTCGAGGAGGAAGCAGGAACCATCAACTTATTTGATTACCTAGAGAAGAGATGAAGAAGATAATAAATCCTTGGCGCAACCATGAGGGATATAACTGTTTCGGTTGCAGTCCTGACAATCCCATCGGGCTTCACTTGGAGTTCTATGAGGATGGTGACTATATCGTTAGTACCTGGCATCCTGAACATTATTATCAAGGTTGGGTAGACACCATGCACGGTGGTATTTTGAGTACGCTGATAGATGAAGTGTGCGGATGGGTAGTCACCAGGAAACTACAGACCAGCGGCTATACCGTGCAGTTGAGTGTGAAGTTCCGCAAGGCAGTTCCGACAACGGAGCCAGAATTGACCATACGGGCCAAAGTGACAAAACAGGTGAGAAACCTTGCCTATATCAGTGCGGAGATCACCAATTCGAAGGGTGAACTCTGCAACGAGGGCGAGGCCATCTACTTCCTGATGAACGAGGAAAAAGCCAAGGAAATGGGATTTCTGCATTGCGAAGTGGAAGAATAACTCGATTAAGTGAGAGCAGAGCCAAGCATACTTGGACTCTGCCGAACGTGAGAGTTATCGACGAAGTCAATAACAACAATAAAACGATAGAATTATGAAGTACCTATGTGAGAACTGCAAGCTACGTGCTGCGTATGACAAGAACCCGAAGTCATTAATCGGGCGCTTCTGGCGTTGGCAGATCAACTTCTGTCCCAGCTGGCGAGGCTACTTTAAGTCGCTGCCACCTGAGAAACAGGAAGAGTTTCGCAAGAAGTATGATTTTTGGAAGTATCAATAATTTTAATCTGATAGGAATATGAGTTACCTCAAGACATTTTTCCGTTTGCTGTTGGGCCTGTTTATGACCTATGCAGGTTTCAGTCATCTGACATTCAACCGTCAGGAGTTTGTGGCGCAGGTGCCCACATGGCTCCAATTCAGTGAAGGCTTTACCGATTTCGTGGTACTGGCATCGGGCGTAGTGGAGATTGCACTTGGCCTCGGTATGCTGCTGTTATGGAAGAAAAAGGCTGTGGTGGGTGCATTACTGGCCCTCTTCTATGTCGCCATCTTCCCTGGCAACATCAACCAGTACGTCAATCACATCGATGCCTTTGGACTCAACACTGACAACCTGCGTCTCATCCGCCTGTTCATTCAGCCCGTCCTTATCTACCTCGCTCTTTGGAGCACTGGAGGTTGGCAACAGTTGAAATCATGGTGGCAGTGTCTAACAAAGTCTAAGAAGGCATAAGGTATGAGTACACTCACAACAATTCTGGCAATATTGGTAGCCTTGGAACATCTGTACATTATGTTCCTTGAAACCATTGCGACGAGTTCAGAAAGCACGTCAAGAGTGTTTGGCATCAGTATTGACCAGCTGAAAAGCAAGACCATTGTGACACTGTTGAAGAATCAGGGTGTGTATAACGGTCTGATAGCCATTCTACTGTTGGTTGCTGTCTGGCAACAGGATTTGCTGTGGACACGGCTGCTATTGGGCTATGTCGTGTTGGTTGCACTCTACGGTAGCCAGACCAGCAAGCCAAGCATTATCCTGAAGCAAGGCGGCTTGGCCATCTTGGGATTGATTTGTAGTTTTATCTGAGTGTATGAAAAAAGAGTTACGGTTATTACCACTTAGGGAGGCACAGACCATTGCTTTCAAAGAAGAAATGCAGGAGGCATTCCAGCATGGCTTTCAGTCGTATTATAAAGACGACAATCAGTGGCAAGTGCTGCCTGACAAGGACTTCTATCAGTCTTTAGAGGATGAAGGAGCAGAAGCCTACGAAGCTATCGATGCCGATGGCCAGCGTGTGGGTGGTGCCATCATTTCCATTGATTCTGCCGAACATAGAGGTGGATTGTCGTTTCTTTATGTGAAAGTAGGCATGCAGAGTAAGGGCATCGGACAGGCGATTTGGAAAGCTATCGAGACATTGCATCCTGAAGTGGAGGTATGGGAAACCTGCACCCCGTACTTCGACCGTCGCAACATCCACTTCTACATCAACCGCTTAGGGTTCCATGCCGTCGAGTTCTTCAACGAACATCATCCAGACCCACACATGCCCGAGCAGTTTGACCAGGAAGATGGACTGTTCAAGTTTGAAAAATGCGTTTAAGCGAGCACAGAGCTAAGCTTGCTTAAGCTATGTCGAGCGTGAGCATTTTGGACGAAAGTCAAAAGAGAATGAAATAAAACAAATACAATTATGAAGATAAAAGACATTTTGCTTATGGCAGTAGCTACGACAGCAATCCTGACGGGTTGCAACAATAAAGAAAGTAAGGTAGAGACAACCGACTTCGTGGACGATGTGAAGGTGGCACTTGCCGATAGTGGGCGCATCGACCTGAGTAAACTTCAGTGGACGAGGGAACCTAAAGCCTTTGAGGTCAAAGGTGACACCATTGCCATCACCACCGCTCCGCATACCGACCTGTGGCAGCGCACGTACTATCACTTCCAGAACGACAATGCGCCCGTGCTGCAGATGAAGACAAAGGAGAAATTCTTCAGCTTCGTGGTGAAGACCGACTTTACGCAGAGTCACCAGCGTTTCGACCAGTGCGGCATCGTGATGTATCTCGACAGCGAGAACTGGCTGAAAGGGTCTGTGGAATTTGAGAACGACGAGTTCCAGCATTTAGGCAGTGTAGCCACCAATAAGGGCTATTCCGATTGGGCCACAACGGCCATCCCTGCCGATGTCAAGACGATGTGGTACCGTTTCTCGCGTCGTGAGAATGACTTCTGCATCGAGTGCTCTCAGGACGGCGAGAATTTCAGTCAGATGCGCATCTGCCACATGTATGCCGCAGCCGATGAAATCCAGTTCGGCATCTATGCTTGTTCGCCCGAGGAATCA
Source organism: bacterium UBA3756 (assembly GCA_002371695.1). The sequence continues at coordinate 322 of DFGG01000184.1, read as the reverse complement.
TCATTCACCGCCTTATTCTCAGACATGAAGGTTACCGAGTGTGCCTGGAAAGCTCACGACGGCCAGCAGCCGGATGAAGAATAGCATCAAATTATCATTGACATTTAGAAAAATTATTAATTCGTGCTTTTGGGCAAAACTAATGTTATATTGAACAATATTTTTCAAATAATTATGGACAACAAACATCTGAAATTGAATGCAAATCTTATTGTAGCCGCTCTGCAGAAACCGGCTTCGGAATTGACGAAAGCCGACATCATCGACTACATTGTTAATAACGACATCCGCATGGTGAACTTCATGTATCCTGGCGGCGACG
>DFGG01000133.1:14901-16476 GCA_002371695.1 bacterium UBA3756 | reverse complement strand
GCTCATCCCTCAAATCTCAAATAAAAATAGTACCTTTGCACCCCGTTAGAGTCCGTTGGGGCAGAATGAAGTGCGCACGAACGTGTGCCGCCTCGCGGAAAAACCCCTAAAATACAAACAATTAAAAAGCAAAATGTACGCAATTGTAGAAATTCAGGGTCAGCAGTTTAAGGCCGAGCAAGGCAAGAAGCTCTTCGTGCATCACATCAAGGATGCCGAGCAGGGCAAGACTGTTGAATTTGACAAGGTGCTGCTCGTAGATGCTGACGGTGCAGTCAAGGTAGGTGCTCCGACCGTAGAGGGAGCCAAGGTAGTATGTGAGGTCATCGAGCCGTTGGTAAAGGGCGACAAGGTGATCGTGTTCAAGATGAAGCGCCGCAAGGACTCTCGTAAGCGCAACGGTCATCGCGAGCAGTTCACACAGTTAGAAATCAAATCAGTAATCGCTTAAATTAAGGAGGACTTAGAAATGGCTCATAAAAAAGGTGTAGGTAGTTCTAAGAACGGTCGTGAGAGCGCTGCTCAGCGACTTGGCGTCAAGATTTTCGGCGGTCAGCAGTGCCTGGCAGGCAACATCATCGTTCGCCAGCGCGGTACGAAACACAATCCTGGCAACAATGTTGCCATCGGTAAGGACGATACGCTGTTTGCACTCGTTGACGGAACGGTTCAGTTCCACAAGGGCAAGTTCAACAAGAGCGTTGTATCAGTGATTCCAAACGCTGAGGCCTAACATTTATTCAAAAAGACTTATTCCAAACAAACAACAGAGTCCCGCGCTCCGCAAGGAGTAGCGGGATTTCTGCTTTTTATGCTGATATTCTTTGCTGTCAGCAAGATTTAGTACGTTTGAGCTGCGCTCGAAGGCCCTCTCATTCGGAAATATCCAAATAAATTTGGTATTTATCTCATTTATTCGTACCTTTGCACCTTAGAAATCGAAATTTGAACAAATAAATACGTATTTAACATGTTAACACTCAAACTCATCAATGAGGAAACCGAACGCGTGATTCGCGGTTTGGAGAAGAAGCATTTCCCTAATGCCAAGGAAGCCATCGGGCAGGTACAAGCCATCGACAAGAAGCGTCGCGAGGCCCAGCAGGAGCTCGATAAGAGCCTGAACGAACAGAAACAACTGTCGAGTCAGATCGGTGGTCTGATGAAGCAGGGCAAGAAGGAGGAGGCCGAACAGGTAAAGGCTCAGGTGGCCCAGCTGAAGGAGAAATCGAAAGAGATGGACGAGCAGATGGCCCGTGCCCAAGAGGAGATGACGCAGCTACTCTGCACCATCCCCAACATCCCCTACGACGAAGTGCCGGAGGGCAAAGCCGCCGAAGACAACCGCGTGGTGAAGTCGAACCTTCGCGAATGCAAGGAAGGCGACACCGTGGGCAACTGGGACGTGAATCCCAAGCTGGGCATCGAGAATCCCCTGCCCCACTGGGAACTGGCAAAGAAATACAACCTGATCGATTTCGATCTGGGCGTGAAGATCACAGGTGCAGGCTTCCCCGTCTACATCGGCAAGGGCGCCCGTCTGCAGAGAGCACTGATCAACTTCTTCCTCGACGA
>DFGG01000133.1:10615-14848 GCA_002371695.1 bacterium UBA3756 | reverse complement strand
TTCTTCCTCGACGAGGCCCGCAAGAGCGGCTATACGGAGATTATGCCGCCCACGGTGGTGAATGCTGCATCAGGCTACGGTACGGGCCAGCTGCCCGACAAGGAGGGGCAGATGTACCACTGCGAGGTGGATGACTTCTATCTCATCCCCACGGCTGAGGTGCCTGTGACAAATATCTATCGCGACGTGATACTCGATGAGAAGGATCTGCCCATCAAGAACTGCGCCTACACGGAGTGCTTCCGCAGAGAGGCTGGCTCGTATGGCAAGGACGTCAGAGGACTGAACCGTCTGCACGAGTTCTCGAAGATTGAGATCGTACGCATCGATAAGCCTGAGCACTCGAAGGAGAGCCACAAGGAGATGCTGGAACACGTGGAGGGACTGTTGAAGAAACTCGAACTTCCCTATAGGATTCTACTGTTATGCGGTGGAGATCAGAGCTTTACAAGTGCCATCTGCTACGACTTCGAGGTGTACTCGGAGGCTCAGGGCCGCTGGCTCGAGGTATCGAGTGTATCCAATTTCGACACCTATCAGGCCAACCGCCTAAAGTGCCGCTATCGTCCTGAGGGCTCGAAGAAGCCTGAGCTCTGCCACACGCTGAACGGCTCGGCCCTGGCTCTGCCCCGCATCGTGGCCGCCCTGCTGGAGAACAACCAGACGGAGCAGGGCATCAAGGTGCCTGCCGCCCTGGTTCCCTACATGGGCTGCGACATCATTGACTAATCGTTAGAAACTAAACAAAGACAGGAAATGAATAAGATTATCAGAAAGGAACAATTCTCGGAGAAGGTATTTCTCTTTGAGATCGAGGCGCCGCTGATCGCCAAGAGCCGTAAGGCTGGTAACTTCGTCATCGTGCGTGTAGGCAAGAAGGGTGAGCGCATGCCGCTGACCATTGCCGCTGCAGATATCGAAAAAGGCACCATCACGCTGGTTGTGCAGAAGGTGGGTCTGTCAAGCCAGAAGCTCTGCATGCTCAACGAAGGAGACTACGTGACGGATGTGGTAGGCCCGCTGGGCAATCCCACGAAGATTGAGAAGTATGGCACCGTCGTCTGTGCTGGCGGTGGTCTCGGTGTAGCCCCGATGCTGCCCATCATCCAGGCACTGAAGAAGGCTGGCAACCGAGTGCTGTCAGTAATGGCTGGTCGCTCGAAGGATTTGATTATCCTCGAAGACAAGGTTCGCGAGTCGTCTGATGAGGTAATCATCATGACCGACGACGGATCGTATGGAGAAAAGGGCGTGGTGACGGTTGGCATGGAGAAGTTCTTCGAGCAGGAGCACGTTGACAAAGTATTTGCCATCGGCCCTCCCATCATGATGAAGTTCTCAAACCTCACGGCTCAGAAGCACGGCATCCCCTGCGAAGTATCCCTGAACACCATCATGGTGGACGGAACGGGTATGTGCGGTGCCTGCCGACTCACCATCGGAGGCAAGACCAAGTTCGTCTGCATCGACGGTCCTGAGTTTGACGGCGCCCTCGTTGACTGGGACGAAATGTTCAAGCGCATGGGTACCTTCAAGCGCGAAGAGCAGGAGGAGCTGGCCCACTACGAAGAACACCTCGATGCCGACGCTCCAGTAAACGGCGGTACTTCCGCCGTCCCCTCCACCGACATCGTCATGGACTCCGACCCCACCAACGATACCATCGAGATTCTTACTGACCGCAACGCCGCCTGGCGCAAGGAGCTCCAACAGGCCATGAAACCCAAGGAGCGCACCCAGATAGAGCGCGTGGTGATGCCAGAGCTCGACCCCGTGTATCGCGCAACCACCCGTACCGAGGAGGTAAACATAGGCCTCACCAAGGAACAGGCTATGCTCGAGGCCAAGCGCTGTCTCGACTGCGGCAAGCCCAGCTGTATCGAAGGTTGTCCCGTGAATATCAATATCCCCTCGTTTGTGAAGAACATCGAGCGCGGACAGTTCCTTGCAGCAGCCAAGGTGCTGAAGGATACCTCTGCCCTACCCGCTGTCTGTGGCCGTGTATGTCCGCAGGAGAAACAATGCGAGAGCAAGTGTATCCACCTGAAGATGAACTCGAAGCCTGTAGCCATCGGCTATCTGGAACGCTTTGCAGCCGATTTCGAGCGCGAGAGCGGAAATATCTCTCTGCCTGAGATTGCACCGGCCAACGGCATCAAGATCGCCGTCGTGGGTTCCGGTCCTGCCGGACTTTCGTTCGCTGGCGACATGGTGAAGAAGGGCTATGATGTCTATGTCTTCGAGGCACTGCACGAGATCGGCGGTGTGCTGAAATACGGTATTCCTGAGTTCCGTCTGCCCAACAAGATCGTAGACGTGGAAATCGAGAACCTCGCCAAGATGGGTGTCCACTTCCAGACAGACGTGATCGTTGGCAAGACCATCAGCGTGGAGCAGCTCGAGGAGCAGGGCTTCAAGGGTATCTTTGTAGGTTCTGGTGCAGGGCTGCCCAACTTTATGAATATCCCCGGCGAGAACTCAATCAACATCATGTCGTCGAACGAGTATCTGACTCGCGTGAACCTGATGGATGCAGCCAATCCTACAACCGACACGCCGCTGAATCCTGCCAAGAGCGTGCTCGTGGTGGGTGGTGGCAACACTGCTATGGACTCCTGCCGTACGGCCAAGCGACTGGGTGCCGAGGTAACACTCGTATACCGTCGTTCAGAGGTAGAGATGCCTGCCCGTCTGGAGGAGGTGAAGCATGCCAAGGAGGAAGGTATCAACTTCCTGACGCTGCACAACCCCATTGAGTATATCGCCGACGAGACAGGTGCCGTGAAGCAGGCCGTGCTGCAGGTGATGGAGCTCGGAGAGCCCGATGCCTCTGGACGTCGCTCGCCTGTGCCTGTTGAGGGCAAGACCGTCACACTCGATGTCGATCAGGTCATTGTGGCTGTCGGCGTCAGCCCCAACCCGCTCGTGCCGAAGTCTATCCCTGGCCTCGAACTCGGCCGCAAGAACACGATTGCCGTCTCTGAGGAGATGCAGTCTTCGCGTGCTGAGATCTTTGCCGGTGGTGACATCGTCCGCGGTGGTGCAACGGTAATCCTCGCCATGGGTGACGGCCGTCGTGCTGCGCTCAATATGGACAAGCACCTGCGCGGGGAAGCCTGAGCAATGAGCGTTAGGACAGACAGAGCGATGACAAAGATGACAGATGACAGAAGGAAATTTGCATGATATGGAGAGCCGTCGCCTGGAGAAACGTCTGAAAGAGCGTTTTGTCAAGGCGATGGCTACCTATCGGCTCATTGACGATGATGACCGCATCCTCGTGGGGCTCTCAGGCGGCAAAGACTCCCTTCTGCTGACAGAGTTGCTGGCCAAGCGGGCTCATATCCAGCATCCGCGATTCGAAGTTGAGGCCCTCCACGTTCGCATGGAGAATATCCACTACGAGAGCGATACCGGCTATCTGGAGCATTTCTGCGAGAATCTCGGCATCAGGCTACACATCGTCACCACCCGTTTCGATGTCACCTCCGCTGCCCCTGCCCTCGCCGTCACGGATACTACAGCATTGCCGCAGTCTTCCACTGCCGACCTCCATCGCCAGAAGCAGCCCTGCTTCCTGTGTTCTTGGAACCGTCGCAAGCAGCTCTTCAACCTCGCCCAGGCTCTCGGCTGCAACAAGATTGCCCTCGGCCACCATCAGGATGACCTGATCCACACAGCCCTGATGAACCTCACCTTCCAAGGCCGTTTCGGCACAATGCCCGCCCGGCTCAAGATGAAGAAGATGCCACTGACCATCATCCGTCCACTCTGTCTGATACAGGAAGCCGACATCAAGGCCTATGCCGAGTATCAAGGGTATCAGAAGCAGAAGAAGTCCTGCCCTTACGAGACAAGCTCTTCTCGCTCAGACATCAAGCAGCTCTACGCCAATATCGAGCGCATGAATCCCGAAGCCAGATACAGCATCTGGAGAGCATTGGAAACATCCAACAAACTGATTGAAGAATAAATAGGTAACAAAATGAGAATAAGCAAATTATCCATCATCGTCATCGCGCTAATCCTACCCTTCTCCCTGCAGGCTCAAAAGAAAAAGAAGACTGTTGTGAAGAAGCCTGTTGTAACCGTTCCTGCCGAGCCAGAGGAAGACCCACGCATCACCGAGATGCGCGAGCTGACACAGCAGATTGTGTTCATCGACAGCACGGTGATAGACAAGAAACATTTCCTCGACGCCATCAGCCTCAACCCAGAATCGGGAGAATTGTC
>DFGG01000133.1:0-10497 GCA_002371695.1 bacterium UBA3756 | reverse complement strand
ATGGGCAACAAGTGCTATTTCTCCAACGAAAACGAAGATGGACGCATCTGGCTCTACACAGCTGACAAACTGGGACAGGAATGGGCGGCACCGATTCCTGTGACTGGTATCGAGGAAGGCATCACCGAAGTCAACTACCCCTTCGTGATGGCAGACGGCATCACCCTCTATTTTGCGGCCAAGGGCTCGGAGAGTATCGGAGGGTACGACATTTTCATCACCCGTAGCGATACGGAAAATGCCAACTTCTTCAAGCCAGAGAACCTGGGGATGCCCTTCAACTCGGAAGCCAACGACTATATGTTCGCCGTTGACGAGATGGCCAATATCGGCTATTTTGTTACCGATCGCCGTCAGCCAGCAGGCAAGGTATGCGTTTACACCTTCATACCGCCCACCACGCGCCGCACCTACAATCCTGACACTTATACCAACGAGCAGTTACGCTCAAGGGCCGAGATACGACGTATCGCCGACACTTGGGGGAACGGTAAGGATCGCAAGGCAGCCCTCGCCCGTCTGCAGAATCTGAGAGCCCAAGGCAAGCGCAAGCTTACTGCCAGCAGCAACAGCAATCAGATAGCCTTTGTGATCAACGACCGAGTGACGTACACATCGCCCAGTCAATTCAAGGCTCCCGACAACGATGTTCTATTCAAGGAGTATCTCTCGATGCAGAAACAACAGAAGGAACTGAAGGAGAATCTCGATAAGTCACGCAATTTCTACGCCAAGGCCCGCAAGAGCGACCGTGACATCCTGCGCAAGGAGATACTTGACAGCGAGCGCCAGTACGAGCACTATCTCAAGGAGATGAAAAGCTTGGAGAAGCGCATACGAAATGCAGAAAACGAAACGCTCAACAATCAATAAAAAATCCTATGAACAAAAGACGATTCCCCGAATCCGAACTGATTATCAATGCCGACGGCTCTTGTTTCCACCTTCATCTGAAGCCAGAGCAGTTGGCCGACAAGGTGATACTCGTAGGCGACCCTGGCCGCGTGAATACCGTAGCAGAACACTTTGACTCCCGCGAGTGTGAGGTACAAAGCCGTGAATTCCACACCATCACCGGCACCTATAAAGGCAAGCGCATCACCTGTCAGAGTCATGGTATCGGCTGCGACAACATCGATATCGTGGTCAACGAACTCGACACGCTCGCAAACATCGATTACAACACGAGAGAAGAGAAAGACGAACATCGCACGCTGACGATGGTACGTATCGGCACCTGTGGCGGCTTGCAGCCTTTCACACCCACGGGTTCATTCATCGCCAGCGTAAAGAGCATCGGCATCGATGGCCTGTTGAACTACTATGCTGATCGCAACAAGGTGTGCGACCTCCAGATGGAAGCGTCATTCAAACAGCACATGCACTGGAATCCCATCATGGGTAATCCATACGTAGCCGTTGCCGACGAGAACCTTGTCAACCAGATTGCCCAAGACGATTTGATACGCGGCTACACCGTAGCCTGCGGTGGTTTCTATGGTCCTCAGGGGCGTATTCTCCGAGCCGATGTAGTCGATCCCGACCAAAACAACAAGATTGAGACATTCGAGTATGACGGCATGAAAATATGCAACTACGAGATGGAGTCGTCGGCTCTCGCAGGTCTTGCGTCAATACTTGGCCATCGTGCCATGACCTGCTGTATGGTCATCGCCAACCGCTACGCTCAGAAGATGAACACAGAATATAAGAACTCCATCGACACCCTCATCCAGAAAGTCCTCGATCGCATCTAATCTGTCAAGTATACTGCGGTAGTACCGCAGTCCTATAAGATGAATGATACTATCTGCGCCCTCGCCACCGCCTCAGGCGGAGCCCTCGGCATCATCCGCGTCAGCGGCCCCGACGCCCTCTCTATCGTCAGTTCCCTCTGTTCAGTACGCTGCGACACCGTCGCAGCCAACACTGTCCACTATACCCATATCACCGACGGCTCGGAAATCATCGATGAAGTCATGGTCTCCATCTTCCGAGCCCCCCACTCCTATACTGGTGAGGACAGCGTGGAAATCTCCTGTCACGGCTCACGCTATATATTAAACAAGGTACTGGAACTTTTGGTGCAGCATGGCTGTCGGATGGCTGGCCCTGGTGAATACACCCAGCGCGCCTATCTCAACGGCAAGATGGACCTCTCGCAGGCAGAGGCTGTTGCCGACCTCATCGCCTCTACGAATCGCGCCACCCACCACCTCGCCATGAGCCAGCTGCGTGGCGGCATCTCCTCGGAGTTGGCCGCCATGCGTGAACAACTGCTCAGGCTCACCTCACTGCTCGAACTCGAACTCGATTTCTCCGACCATGAAGACCTCGAATTTGCCGACCGCAGCGAACTGCTGGAACTTGCCAAAACTATTGACAATCATATCACCCATCTCGCCAACACCTTCCAGACAGGCAATGCCCTTAAGAACGGTATCCCCGTAGCCATCGTCGGAGCACCAAACGTAGGCAAGAGCACCCTGCTCAACGCCCTGCTCGGCGAAGAACGGGCCATCGTCTCCGACATACAAGGCACCACCCGCGATGCCATCGAAGACACCATCCTGCTCGGCGGCATCACCTTCCGATTTATCGACACAGCAGGCATCCGTCATACCGACGACCAGATAGAGAACCTCGGCATCAAGCGCTCCATAGCCGCTGCCCGGCGTGCCCGCATCATCCTGATGATGACAGAGCCGGGCGTGCCCTACCCCGACATCCCCACCAACGACGACCAGACCGTCATCCGCATCGAGAACAAGACCCTGGCCTTCCAAGCCAAATATGGCATAGGCATCGAAGCCCTTAAACAGCAACTCATCGCTGCCGCCCCCAAGACCTCCGATTCCGACATCATCATCACCAATGCCCGCCACTACGATGCCCTCATGCGTGCCCACGAAGCTATCCTGCGCGTCATCGACGGCCTTGAGATGCAAATGAGCGGAGACCTCCTCAGTGAAGATCTCCGCCTCGTTCTCGACATCCTTGCCGAAATCACCGGCACCCAGATCACTCCCAACGAAGTATTAGGGAATATCTTCAAGCACTTCTGCGTGGGAAAGTAGAATGACTAAAACAACTCTGAACAATTTAGAACAACTATTAGAAAGTCTCTCATTTTGAGGGACTTTCGTTATTTTAACACTTTAAGTCACCTTTTTGTTTATCCCAGTTTTTCGACCTATTTTTGTACCGCATTTCTACCGTGGGTGTAAAACTGATGTTCTAACACCTATCTGCAAAGCAATATTTGGGACAAACTTGATACACGATGAGAAAAGTCCAAAACGCTATTGATGGGACAACGTGATACACAGTGAGAAATTGCGAGAAAGAGTGATAAGATAAAGGCGGTTTTCCCGCAGAGTATAATCATTTTAGTGACAGACATTTATGGATTTAAAGAAGCGATGCCAGTGGTGCGGTAAGTACTTTATTGCGCACAAAATGACGACTCTCTATTGTTCTTCAAGCTGTATTGACAAGGCATACAAGGCAAAAAAGAAACAGCAAATCAAAGAACAAGTCGAAGAAGAGCAACAATCAAAGTTGCCCATTGTTGGTAGTATTGGCCAAAAGCCATTCCTTTCACCCCAAGAAGCAGCATGTTTACTAGGAGTAAGCCTACCTACTATTTATAGATATATGGCGCAAGGACTTTTCAAAGCTCAAAAAAGCGTCATTTATGACTATAGTGAGCTACACCATCTTCGTGCCGACAACCAGCACTTGTCTGCAGAAAATGAAGAATTGAATTCTCAACTTTACACGCTTCTTGATCAGTTTAGTACGCCAAATCTTCGTAGTGCTGTTCTTGCACTTGCCAATAACATTATTAATGATCCGAATTACTCTTCAGGTGGTGGTGGAGATTCTTCAGACTTGCGATGGGATGGCCGTAAGCCAGGTGAAGATGAGGACTCTTTTGCCCGCCGTTGTCTGCTTTATGCATCTCTGCAGGTGGCCAGAAATCGGAAGAAAGGATTACATCGTTAAGCATGTATCTATCGGAATAGATGTCGAGAATATATTTCTTGACATCTATTTGTTCGAGGTTACAGTCAATACCTAAATTCAATTTATTACAATAATACAATACTCTATTCATCCCGAATAATGATCTTACCACCATCTTTCCCAAATATATCGTCACCGATTACCTTTATAGAAGCAGGGACAGACAAAACCAAGTAACCCTCATGAAACAAAAATGCCTGGTCACAGATGGTCAATGTCCCTTCTGGAACGAAATATTCATTATCTGTAAAACCTTTACGGGCATAAAGCAGACGCTTTCTGTCAATTGTATAGACCACGTCTTTATCATCAATGAACACCTCGTCATCAGACCATGATTCATTGGGATCCAATTCCTCTGGGACATACGGTTTGTCCCAGAAACAGATTGCCCCTACCGTGTCTGAACCACCTAGAATAGCATCAAATGACTCCTCCGGGCAGGTATATGGTATGTAAAGGCATTCAAGTTTGTCACAACCGACAAAAGCCAGTTTCTCAACTGTTTCTGTACCCTCCCTAATCTTGTAGTTCTTAACATCTGCACATTTTAGCAGACATTTCCCGTCTTTACTATACACTGCCCCGAACTCATCAACAAAGCCATTGGCAATTTCCTCCTCCAGTTCATCACTACGAACACAGTTCTCCGGATAAGGCCAATTCCAGTAATTCACCTTCAAACCCTTTGGGGCATAACGCATGGCATCATTGCTCATAGGATAATCCGTATACCATTCTACAGTATAGGGGATGTCAATCTCTTTAAGATGGGGTCGATTCTTAAAAGCCTTTATGTCGATTTCTTCAATACCTTCAGGGATTCGATATCGTGGGACATCAGGAACTTTTAAAAGAGTCTTTCCGTCAAGGGATATGATAGCTCCATCCTCATCATATAGGTTTCTATAAATTATACCTTCCATTGCAAATAAGTGAATTAATAAACATATTGACCTTATTAAGCATGGCCATCAGTTCGATATAACCGATTCCAAAACCGTTCATATGAATATCGAAACGATGGTTATCTTCATCTGGGTATGGTATCTTTTGATCGACATAGCCGTTTTTTACATAGAACCATTTTCTTCTGAGACATTCCTCATAGTCATCATTGTCCGGGTCAGGTGTAAAGATGGTTAGAGCTATGGGGCGATTGCCTTGAATCTCCCGTAGATGCTTAAGTAATGCTGTTCCATAGCCTTTACTCTGATACTCCGGTTCAATGGCTAGGTAATAAATGAAAGAACCTTGAAAGAAGTTTATCACATAAGTATAGCCTACAAACACACTATTATCCTCAACTGCAATAAAGTCCACTGATGCACCCTTATATAGTCCTGCAAGGAAATGAAGATTCGCAGTTGTTTCTGCCGATGGAAACACCTTTCTGTTCAACTCCTCAATTTGGGAGTTTAGCTGTTCATCCGCTTCCGTGACTTTCTTAAAAGTAATCATATCTCACGTTCTTTTATACAAAACCAATACGGGCACTGCCTTTCTTCACAATTTTCTCCTCACGGCAGTACTGCTCAATCTTCTCGTCTGTAACGTAGTCATCACCGTAGAGGATGCTCTCGATATCACATTTGCGGGTGATATTTTCAATCTGGCCACCACTGAAGTCAAAGGAAGATGCAAGACGTTCAGCCGTTTTCTCAGAGAGTTCAGGCATCATTGACTGCCAGATCTTGGTACGTTGGGCCAGTTCCGGCTTTTCAAACTTCACCTTATAGAGGAAACGGCGCTCAAAAGCGGCATCCATATTCTGTACCAGGTTAGTCGTTGCAATCATGATACCATCCAACGACTCCATCTCCTGCAGGATGATATTCTGGATTGAGTTTTCCATCTTATCCACTGAGCGCTCAGCACCCTCCTTACGCTTGCCTATAACTGCATCAGCCTCATTGAAAAGCAGGATAGGAATCCGCTTGGAGTTCTTGGCCACAGCGCGATATCGGTCAAAAATGGCCTTGATATTCTTCTCGCTCTCCCCTACCCACATACTCTTAACCTGCGAGATATTCACCTGCATGATGTCACGACCAGTTTTCTTGGCCAACTGGAGTACACTTTCAGTTTTACCAGTACCTGGTGCGCCATAGAACAGACAAGCAAATCCCTGACGGTGCCCTTTTTCTTTCAAACGATCACAGATGCTCAAATAATGGCTTTCGTCAAGCAACTCGGCCAAACCCTCCAGTTGGTGTTTCACCTCGTCGTTAAAGAACAGTTCCTTTTCAGTGATGCCATCGTTCTGTATGACGTCACACCCTTTATTATTATCTTGCAGTTTGATATCATAATCCTGAAGCAGCACCTCTTTTGCCTTGGCTGTTAGCTGGTACTCATCCTTTTCCCTAAAGCCCTCTGAGAAGGCATTTTCAACCCAGCCTTCCCGAACCAGATAGTGTCTTCCATCTGACATAGCACGGTCAAAATCATATTTCTGATGCTGTTCATCAAACAAGAACACCAAATGACTCATTGGGATATTTACGGTTCCACCAAGCACCAAATGACGGCACATGTGGGTTACAACAGCCTTACTCGCAGCTGACATACCTGTACCACGAAGGGCTTTCACATACGAAAGATCCGGATTATCATCCATAAGTCGTTCTATCTCTTCAAGCATAAGTTCAGAGGAGAGCTCATCCTCATGGCGCAGATGGGTAATATCATAGAAATACTGAAAGAATTGAATTCCAGTAGCATTCTTGTATGATTTACGCTGATAAGGCTCGTTTTTTGCAAGATTCTCAAGAAACCCTTGAGTTACTGTATAGTCATAACTGCGATTCATATTGTTCTTAATCATACGCAGCATACCTTTTCTAACCAGTTCATCAACCTCCCCCCTGTACTGTAACACCTGTACGTTATTACAGTTCAGATAGTTTGCCACATCCGAGAAGTCAGACTTATTGCCTGCTGCGCTCGACTCGATAAAGAGTGCCAGCAGCACAGCTTGGATTTTAGTAATACCCTGACGTTCTGAAAAGTATGTGATGAATCGGTCAGCTTTCTCAAAAAACGATGAGCTCAACTCTGAGTCCTCGGCAAGGGTGACAATACAGTTTACCGCCATTAATAATGTCAGTTCCTCATTCTCATCAATGAAGTCTTTAATCAAGTCTTCATTCATATCAGCCTTATCCTGGATCTTCAGTTTACGAATTGGTCTCATCACTTTCTTTCCTCTAATCATAATAATATGTATTTATTCTTATCAATTCACTGTTTCTGAACATAATAATACACTTTACAAATAAATAGAATATCAAAATCATACATATAAGTATAATCCTATTGAATTTATCAAAATCATATATTTATGACAAAAAAACATAATTATTGATAGACAAATGAGATTTTACAAAGAAGTTTGGGGTATCATCTGGGAGTTTAATTCCATTGGTGAGTTTATCTCTTTTACGCTCGGAAGAGTCTTGGGAGCTATAATTTTCTTCGGTGGACTGTATTTATTATGCAAGTGTAGTTGATTATGAGGATCTGTGAATCACAAATAAGGTGCCTATTCAGGCAATTCAACAAAGATTACTTTGGCAACATACTGCCAATGCCACACATTAAGATCAGGCACAGTGTCAACACGCTGGGGTACTTTTCCTACATGCAGAATGAAATGTTTGGCACGACAAAGGCCCTTGAAATCTCCGACTTTTACGAATACACATCAAACCAGCTGCGTGATATTGTTGTTCATGAGATGATACATTATTATCTATATTATATAGGGGAGGATGTTAGATTAAAACATGGAAAGTCGTTCATGAGAATGGCCAGACAGTTAAATCAGTCCTATGGCCTGCATGTCACACCAACAATAGACCTGACGAGGATGAAACCAAGACCTGATGCGCCATACCTTAAAAGATTGTTGTTCAGAATAATAAGTTAAACAGAAATGAAACAGTTTAAGATCAGTAAAAACTATACCAATCGCTCTGAAGAGTCACTCGACAGATACCTTGTAGAGATAAGCCGTATGCCTATGATCACTCCAGATCAGGAGGTCGAACTTGCCCAAATAATCAGGAAGGGAGGAAAGAAAGGAGAAGAAGCAAAGGAGAAACTGGTGACTGCGAATCTTCGTTTCGTTGTATCCGTTGCCAAGCAGTATCAGCATCAAGGCGTTCCCCTCTCCGACCTCATTAATGAAGGTAATCTTGGCCTTATGACTGCAGCCGACAAGTTTGATGAGACACGCGGATTCAAGTTTATCTCTTACGCTATCTGGTGGATTCGTCAAAGCATTCTTCAGTCTATAGCCGAATATAGCAGTATTGTACGCAGGCCTCAGAGCCAGATTGCCATCAGCAACAAGATTAAGAATGCCACGAATGAATTTATTCAGAAATACCAGCGCTATCCGTCTGCGGAGGAGCTGAGTGATATTATATCCCTGGAGATTGACAAGATTGAAAAAGCAATTCAGGCAGAGGCCCATGTAGCCAGCATTGACGCTCCTATCACTGAGGATGAAGGAACCACTATGGCCGACATGATTTCATCATCATCTGAGTATGCCTCGGACCGCAAGGTTGACTACGATTCCATGTGTAATGACTTGATGCAGGTTCTTACTTCGATTCTTAACGAAAGGGAAAGAATCATAGTCATCCAGAGTTTTGGCATAGGATGCCCGGAAAGAGGCCTGAATGCAATCGGCAACGATTTGGGCCTTACTCGTGAACGTGTCCGCCAGATTAGGGAGCGTGGACTTGACAAGGTCAGAAAGAGTCCAAAGTCAAGACTGCTGCTGAAACATCTTGGATCATAATACAGAACAGCCTATCACATGACAAAGAAAAAAACGAAGAACTATTATTATTCAAAAAGCGACAGTCACCTTACCGTCGATACAGATGAACTGTCCTATAAGGAGTATTATACTCTTACTCACTGTGGGAAAAAGGCTGAAAACAGGAAAAAGGCAGCTCAGGCACTTTGCGACTATCTCTGTGATAAATTCCAGATTACCCATTGTAAAGTATGGGTTGCTGACCGTATGTATCCGACCCGTTATGGACACACCTATATGGGATTATATTGGTGGTGGCATAAGGTAATAACCATTTATAACAATATGGACTTTATGACCCCGTGTACTAATAGGTCATTCGCAGATGTGCTTCTTCACGAGTTTATGCACCATTATGATTATTATTACTTAAATTTGAGTGAATCAGTTCACAGCAAGGGGTTTTATTCAAGAATCAGGGATTTGAAAGCCAAACTTAAAAAGCCAAAGAAATGAAAAAGGAAATACTCATCATACCAGATGTCCATGGTCGTGACTTCTGGAAGGAAGCGGTAGTAAGCCAGGACTATGAGAAAGTCGTCTTTCTCGGGGATTACTCGGATCCATATGATATAGAAGGGATCACTGATGATGTTGCTATAGACAACTTTAAATCCATTATTGATTACAAACAACAGAATCAAGACAAAGTTGTTCTATTATTGGGTAATCATGACCTTCATTACTATTCGGAGTATTACTATGAATTAGCAGGAGGTGTCAGATATGACCCTCTTGCAGCCATTTCGCTTCAGCGTCTATTCCTGGAAAACCTTCAACTGTTCCAGCTCGCATATGAGACAGAATGGGGTGGTAAACACTATCTGTTTTCCCATGCAGGCATAACTCAGTGCTGGCTTAAAAGGAATATTGATTTGATAAGGAAACCTGACGCCCGCCATTTGAACCGATTGATCCATTCCAATGAAGGTTTAGAGGCCTTAGCACAGGTAGGTGAAATGCGTTGGGGTGATTATCCCAGTGGTAGTATGGTCTGGGCAGATGTTGAAGAAATGCTTGTTTCGAACCCCATACCAGACATCTATCAGATAGTCGGCCATTCGATGCAATTTGACGGGCCTATTATCACAGATAAATTTGCTTGTCTTGACTGTCGGGCAGCATTCTTACTTGACAAGAAAGGAAAGATTAGTCCAGTAACAGAAATAACATCATATGAAGAACATTATTAATTTCATAAAAGACTTCTTGTTGGGGTTTTTACTGACATGGTATGCCATTGACATGTGGAAACTATTTCATGGGAACTTACGCCCATTATGGCGAAAGGGCATCAATGTTGAATGGCTTGTCAACACCAAACAATGTGAGCTGTCGGAATCTGTTGAAGAGAAACAAACAGACAGACGCACATATATTGGTTTCAGAGTCACCTATACTTATAATGGGCCTACTATTATAAGAAATTTAGAATAATGAGCCATCTTTATATGGTATCATTTGGTTATATCACAGAAATTGTTTAATTTTGCAAGAAATAATATACAATGACTAAAGTTAATTATCCATCATGGGATGCCAAGTCATGGCTTGAAGAGTTTGAAGCATCCAAACAAGTTCAGGGTGGTACACGCCCTGTAAGAGCAAAGGTTTTTCAGTCTACACTGGAAATA
>DFGG01000070.1:5639-5759 GCA_002371695.1 bacterium UBA3756 | reverse complement strand
TCGTGGAAATGATAATCGGCACGATAGGCGGCACGGAATCTGTTTGAGGGGATTTGAAATCCCCGTTTGTCTGAGTGGATTTGCCATCTCCGAACCTCCTTTGCAGGAATGGCAGTTGCA
>DFGG01000070.1:5427-5559 GCA_002371695.1 bacterium UBA3756 | reverse complement strand
TGTCGTGCGCTCTGGGTTCATATCGAAACACACTGTCAGCAGCCGTCAGAGCCAGAGCCGTCTCACGATCCACCTTCACCTGCCCCAACGGTGTGGCATAATAGTCTGCCTCCGTATTCACCGAAGCCCCGT
>DFGG01000070.1:0-5336 GCA_002371695.1 bacterium UBA3756 | reverse complement strand
GCCCCAAGAGGAATATCCGCTTATATTGCTTATCCCTCGGTATCGCCATATACGCCGCTGCCGCCACATTGCCCGAGAAATAATAGCCCGCATGGGGCACTATCAGTGCCGCCACATTATTAAATATGGTCTCGCCGCGATGCAGCGCCAGCAGACTGTCTACCTCCTCGCTCAGTTCCTTAGCATCGCCCGTATAGAACCGGTTCGCCTGCGTCGCAGGTCTCACCACTGGCTCTCTGTTCGTCTGTCCGTTACACATATTCATCATCATGATAGTCGTTAATATTGTCAGTACGGTAGACATTTCCTCGTTGGAGAGTGAGAAGGCCATGATGCCAATCTATCGTTTGTCATCAGTATCTTCATCAATGATATAGAAACCTGCCTCGGAGGGATGGTCAAGTACCATGCTCTTGGGATTCTCCTTGGTCAACAGCCATGTCATCCAGATGTCGCCAGCGGCTGCGGCAATGAAGAAGATGCCCCAGACAAGTAATGGCATACTGCCGATGAACAGGGCGACAATGGCAGGAATTATTCCCAGAATGATACAGGGCATCATGGCTCCGCAGATATAGCCGGGGGTGTGCATTGGCTCATCGCAATGGCAATAGGGAGTAAGCAGTTTCCACATGATGCCGAAACTGATGCTCTTCCATCCGTTCTTTGCAAAGCAGGCCCAAGTTGCGCCATGAATCAGTTCATGAACGGCAATGCCTACAAACATCAATACCAGTGCTATGCTCCAGTCGCCAAAACCTCCAAGCAGTTCGCTTATCGGCTTTCTGTCCTTCCATATCAGGAAGAATGGTACTAGGAACACAACGGCTGCTACCACCATAATCACTACGGCAAATACATTCGCCTTTACAATGTCAATGGCCACTTTTCGGCCTTTAATCTCCTCCATAGTCATTCAAACCTGTTAATTTATTCATAAATCTTATCTTCCCTGGATACTTGGAAAAACGTGTAATCAGCTGAAACGTAATGTCTCTATTAGTTCGTCAAAGCTGTCAATGATATAGTCTGTTCCGGCAGCTTCAAGTTCCTCTTTTGTTCCGTTCCCGTACGTTACGCCGCAAGCTTTTGCTCCAGCGTTCTTGCCCATCAGAATGTCTACATTCATATCACCTACAACAAGAGTTTCATTTGCCTTGAAACCCATGGCGGAAAGCGTATTCAGAACAGGCTCTGGATTAGGCTTGGCTTTCACTACGTCATCTGCTCCTACCAGCATAGAGATGTATTCCGCTATCTGCAGGTCGTGGGTCAACTCAGCCAATGACTTGTGCCAGCGTGACGATGCTATCGTGAGTGTCAGTCCTTGTTTCTTCAGAGCCTGTAGCGTTTCTTTTACTTTAGGAAACAGCTGTGGCTTCATCGTCTGCAGGTTCTCCTGGAAGATTCTCCTGTAGGTATCGGTGCAAAGCTGGATGGTATCCTTGCTCTCATCTGGATAGAGTGCCTCGAAGCAGCCGTCAAGAGGTAGTCCTATCTTGGAAGCACACTCGTTGTCAGTGCGAGCTGCTAACCCTAACTCTCGGATGGTCATCTGCATCGTCGTAACGATGTTCCGTCGGGTATCACCCAGTGTTCCGTCAAAATCGAAGATTATCAGTTTTATCATATTTCTGTCATTTCCTGTCCTTTGCCTGTCGTGCGAACTCAAAGAGCGACTGCGGTCTCCACCACGCCTTCTATCTGTTTGAAGTAATGCTCAGTCCCCCAGAAACAGCCTCCTGCGAGGTAAATGTCTTTTGTTGTCATCGCTATATTTCTTAGTATTTGAGTCTTTATCGCATTACGTCCAGAACTCCTTCTCGCCCGTTTCCTTCATCAGTCCCTGGCATCGGGGGCACGTCTTCTTATCCCAGATACGGATGTTATCGCTGCCGCATTGCAGGCACAACCGTCCGACCTCGCTCCTGTAGGATGGAGCGACATCGGCGATGATGCCACCCACAACGATGTTCTGAATCGTCTTGCAGTCAGGACATGACACCGCCGTAATCTGCTGACGGAACAAGCCGCGCCCCTCATACACCTCGGCCTCGTAGCCGCAGGTGTTGCAGCGATATTTCAGTTTCCAAGCCATGTGCTATTATTGGATATGTTAGAGAATCCTGTTATGACGATGGGCTACGTTCGTTCCTGTAATGTATGATTAGTTCGTCAACGCTGTCTATGAGATAGTCTGCTCCGGCGGCTTCAGGTCCCCTTTTTGTTCGTCGTTTCTCTTAAACTTTGTTGTAATTATGAGCAAAGATACGGTTTTTTGCTCGTTTTTGAGTATTTTTGCATCGATTATTAGGAACGTTTAACAAAATAAGGCAATATGAATTTCTTAGAACTCGTAAAAAACAGATACAGTTGCAGGGCATATAAGTCCCTCGGCGTGGAAAAAGAGAAACTTGACTATATCCTGGAGTGTGTACGCTTTGCACCTTCGGCAGTGAACAAACAGCCTTGGCGTTTCCACATCGTCAGCAAGGAAGAGGACAAGGCACGGCTGCAGCAGTGCTATAACCGCGACTGGTTCAAGACGGCACCGATGTACGTCATTGCCTCCATCCTGCATGATGAAGAATGGGTGAGGGCAGACGGCAAGCATCATGGCGACATTGATATTGCCATTGCCGTTGAGCATCTTTGTCTGGCAGCAACCGAGCAAGGACTGGCCACCTGCTGGGTGTGCAACTTCGATGCCGCGCTGTGCAAGCAACTTTTCGGCCTTCCTGCCAATGAAGAGCCTGCCGTGGTCATCCCTCTGGGCTATGCTGACGACGAGCCAAAGGAGAAGAAGCGTAAACCTATAGAAGATATTATAAGGTGATATGGCATACACAGGACGATTCGGACAGACGGATGACTATCGGCGTGAAGAGCTGATACGCATTATCGAGCATTCCGTGGAGAACCTGACTTTACAAGAGTTGGAGGCTCTATACTATGACATGAGTACAAAGAACTACATAAACGATTGAAAGATATATGAAGGTAAAGATACAGACAATGCTTGGCGAAATCGTGGTTCGCCTGTATGACGAGACTCCCATTCACCGTGACAACTTCGTGAAACTGGTGAAGGAGGGCTATTATGATGGCACGCTGTTCCATCGGGTGATTAAGGACTTCATGATTCAGGGTGGCGATCCAGACTCCAAGGGAGCACCAGCAGGCAAGATGCTGGGAGTGGGTGGCCCTGACTACACACTGGAAGCAGAGATAAAGGACGGCCTGTTTCATAGGCGCGGAGCCTTGGCAGCAGCCCGTCAGGGTGACGAGGTGAATCCTGAGCGCAGAAGCAGCGGTTCGCAGTTCTACATCGTCTGGGGACAGAAGTACAACGAAGGACAGCTTCGCCAGTTCTCCAAGCAGCTGAAGATGCAGAAGATTCAGGCTGTCTTCAACCAACTTGCATCTGAGCATCGTGACGAGATTATGCAGATGCGGCGTGAGCGTAATCGTGCAGGACTGCAGGAGTTGCAAGACCGTCTGGCAACGGAGGCAGAGCAGCAAGCCAAGGACTATGCCGGTCTGACAGAGGAACAGCAGAAGATATACTCTACCATCGGAGGTACACCCCATCTTGACGGTCAATATACCGTCTTTGGCGAGGTCGAGGAAGGTCTCGACGTGGTAGAGATGATTCAAGGCTCCGCTACAGGACGTGGTGACAGACCTGTGGATGACATCGAAATGAGGATTACTGTAATTGAGTAAAGATGGCTGGCCGTCTGATGCGCTCAAATATAATCCAGAAAGTATGTGATGATATATGAGACCACTATCTACAAGAACTTCGGGCTTCACGGACTCAGTGATCCGTCGGATGACCCGCATATCCAACAAGTACGGAGCCATCAATCTCTCACAGGGATTCCCAGACTTCGACCCTCCACGTGAGATAACCGACCGCTTGGCAGAGATTGCTCCAAGCGGCCCGCATCAGTATGCCGTCACTTGGGGTGCACAGAACTTCCGTGAGGCGCTGGCCAGAAAACAGAGCCGATTCACAGGCCTGAACATCGATGCCGACAAGAACATCGTCGTGACCTGCGGTTCTACGGAAGCCATGATGGCAGCGATGATGACCGTCGTGAATCCTGGCGACAAAGTGGCCATCTTCTCGCCGTTCTACGAGAACTATACGGCAGACACTATCCTGACAGGGGCAGAGCCGATATACATACCGCTGGTTCCTCCTACTTACGGGTTCGATGCCAATCTGCTGGAGGATGCCTTCCGTGAGGGTGCCAAGGCCCTGGTGCTCTGCAATCCCTCGAACCCTTGCGGCAAGGTATTCACCCGTGAGGAACTTCAGACGATAGCGGATATAGTAATAAGGTACGACGGCTACGTGATTACCGACGAGGTATATGAGCATATCGTCTATGCGCCTCACCGCCACGTTTATATCTCCACGCTGCCAGGCATGTGGGAGCGCACCGTCTCGTGCAGTTCGCTGTCCAAGACCTACAGCATCACCGGCTGGCGGCTGGGGTATGTCATTGCACCTGAGCATATCATCGACCGCGTGAAGAAGGTACACGACTTCCTGACCGTTGGAGCCGCCGCCCCTTTGATGGAGGCTGCAACCGTCGGGCTGTGTTTCCCTGACAGCTATTATGAAGGACTGCAGGCGCACTATACCCACATGAGGCAACTGTTCTGTGACGGTCTTCGCCAGTTCGGACTGGAGTTCACTGAGCCGCAAGGAGCCTACTACGTGATGCTTGATGTGTCGAAGTATGGCGTAAAGGACGACCTGCATTTCTGCGAATGGCTGGCTGAGCATGTCGGTGTGGGAGCAGTGCCGGGCAGTTGCTTTTTCAAGGAGGATGTTCGCCACCTGATACGCTTCCACTTTGCCAAGCGTGACGAGACGCTGACAGCAGCCCTTGAACGCCTGTCAGAACTTGGCAGGAAAGCGAAAGATTACAAGGGATAGAAAACAGAGTTATTATTAATCCATAAGACTAAACGATGAAAAAGTATTTTATTGCAATGATGGCAGCCATGCTGCTGAGTATGCCAGCAGATGCGCAGGGCTTGAAAAAGGTATATAATGAGACCATTAATCCCATCGAACAGATAGACCAGGCAGTAGCGGAAGCCAAGTCTGAAGGCAAGTTCGTCATCTGTCAGGTGGGCGGCAACTGGTGTCCCTGGTGCTTGCGCTTTGCCGACTTCATCGCGAATGACACCACCATCAGCAAAGTCATCAGCGAGAACTTTGAGTATATACATGTGAACTACAACCCTCGCCGTTCTGGAAGTGAGGCGCAACAGCAGCAGGCAGCAGCATTGATGAAGCGTCTGGACAACTGTGG
>DFGG01000047.1 GCA_002371695.1 bacterium UBA3756 | reverse complement strand
TAACGGATGTAAAGTACCTGAATGCTGAGCAGCTTGGTGAAGGCTATGGCGACCGTCGTGCCGTGTTCGACGTTTACTGCGAGACAGCCGATGGTAGCCGTTTCATCGTGGAGATGCAGAAGGCAGAGCAGCAGTACTTCAAGGACCGTAGCATCTATTACTCGACCTTCGCTATTCGTGAGCAGGCGGTGAAGGGGCAGCAGTGGGACTATCATCTGGACGATGTCTATACGGTGGGCGTACTGAACTTTGAATTTGCCAATGGCGAGTATCCTGCCGACAGCTTCCGTCATGAGATCAAGTTGAAGGACGTGGAGGACAACCATGTGTTCTACGACAAGCTGACGTTTGTCTATCTGGAGATGCCCAAGTTCACGAAGACGGAGGACGAGCTGGAGACGATGTTCGACAAGTGGATGTTCGTGCTTCACAATCTGGGTCGTCTGCTGAATCGTCCGAAAGCTTTGCAGGACCGTGTCTTCAAAAAGTTGTTCGAGCAGGCTGAGATAGCCAGTTACAGTGAGAGCGAGCGTCGTCAGTACTATGAGAGTCAGAAGGAATACTGGGACTACTTCAGTACGATGAAGACTGCAGAGCTTAAGGGCCATGAGAAAGGGCTTGCCGAAGGCCTTGAGAAAGGTCGTGCGGAAGGTGTTGCTGAAGGCCTTGAGAAAGGTCGTGCGGAAGGTGTTGCCGAAGGCCTTGAGAAAGGTCTTGTCGAGGGCGAGAAAATGAAAAGCTTTGAGATAGCGCGCAAAATGAAGGATAGGGGCTTCTCTGCTGAGGTCATTGCCAGCATGACGGGACTGACACTGGAGGAGATATCCACGCTCTAATGTGGCAAAGGCGGCGGAAGGATTGAAGGATTGAAGAATTGAAGGATTGAAGAAGCGGCGGCATCGGAAGATTCTGCCGCTTTTGCTTGGCAGTTTCGGAGAAATGTCGTATCTTTGCGGCAAAAAGAGGAATACTTTAACAGACATACTAACAAAACAGATGAAAACAAGACTACTGACAATGGCCCTGGTGCTGGCAATGGCCTGCACGACGGCAGAAGCAAAAAAGAAAGTGAAGACGGTGGAGCTGTGGCCTGACGGCACGGAGATACCGGCATGGTTTAAGGACACGACGCGAGTGGACCTGAGCGGACTGAAACGTTACGACGTGACGGAGTATGGTGTGGACCGCTGGGCTGACGGGGTGCAGACGAAGGAACTGCAGGCTGTGATTGACAAGTGTGCTGCCGAGGGTGGCGGTGTCGTGGTCATCCCAAGGGGAACCTTCCTCAGCGGCTCACTGTTCTTCAAGCCCAAGACCCACCTGCTGATAGAGGAGGGGGGAGAACTGAAGGGAAGTGACCGCATCCGCGACTTCCAGATTGTGAAGACCCGTATGGAGGGCCAGACGCTCAACTACTTCGCTGCCCTGGTGAATGCCGACGGCGTGGATGGCTTTACGATTACCGGCCCCGGCACCATCAACGGCAACGGACAGAAATACTGGGAGGAGTTCTGGATCCGAAGGAAGTACAATCCGCAGTGCACTAACCTGGAGGCCATGCGCCCCAGGAATGTCTATATCTCCAACTCGAAGAACGTGACGGTGCAGGACGTGAAGATCATCAACTCACCCTTCTGGTCGAATCATCTCTACCGCTGCGAGAACGTGCGCTATCTGGGCTGCTTCATCTTTGCCCCGACGGAAAACGTGACGCCCATCGACCCCAAGCGCGGTGGTCCCAGTACGGATGCCATCGACCTCGACGTCTGCCAGAATGTCTTGATTCACGGCTGCTTCATGCATGTGAACGACGATGCCGTGGTGATCAAGGGTGGCAAGGGCACCTGGGCAGACAAGAATCCTGATAACGGCCCCTGTCGCAATATCCTCATCGAAGACTGTACCTATGGCAAGGTGCATGGCTGTCTGACACTCGGCTCGGAGAGTCTCGACGACCACAACATCATCCTGCGCCGCATCGACGTGAAGAGTGCCACCCGTGTGCTCTGGCTGAAGATGCGTCCCGACACGCCACAGCACTATGAGTACGTGACAGTGGAGGATATCACGGGCCAGTGCGGCTCGTTCCTCGTGGTGAGACCCTGGACGCAGTTCTTCAAGCCTGAGGACCGTGAGGACATGCCCCTGTCGCAGTGCAACAATATCACGATCAAGAACATCACGATGGACTGCAAGAACTTCTTCGAAGTGGGTACTTCGGACAAGTACCGGCTGGTGGACTTCACCTTCGAGAACATCAATGTGAAGGACGAGAAGGATGCCTTCGACAAAGGGATGATCGAGGGTACGACTGTCAGGAATGTGACCATAAATGGCACACAACGCTGACAAGTTGGCAGAAAAAGTGAATAGTGAATAGTGAATAGTGAATAGGTGGCCGCTTTGGCATACTTTTGGCATAGACATTGGCGGAATGGTTGAGAGACCGTTCCGCCAATATATTATAAATAAGGTATAACTTAAAAATATAGTAATTATGAACATCAAACCATTAGCAGACCGTGTGCTGGTATTGCCAGCACCTGCAGAAGAAAAGATCGGTGGTATCATCATTCCTGACACTGCCAAGGAGAAACCCCTTCACGGTACCATCAAGGCTGTAGGCCAGGGTACGAAGGACGAGCAGATGATCCTGAAAGAGGGCGACGAAGTGCTCTATGGAAAATACAGTGGCACTGAGCTGGAGTTCGAGGGCGTGAAGTATCTGATGATGCGTCAGAGCGACGTGCTTGCAGTCATTGAGAAATAATTGAAGAATTGAAGAATTGAAAAATTGAAGAATTGAAATTATGGCAAAAGATATCAAATTCAATATTGACGCCCGCGATGCTATGAAGCAGGGCGTAGACCAGTTGGCTAACGCAGTAAAGGTGACCCTGGGTCCGAAGGGCCGTAACGTAGTCATCGAGAAGAAGTTTGGTGCCCCCCAGATCACCAAGGACGGTGTGACCGTGGCCAAGGAGATTGAGTTGGAGGACAAGTTTGAGAATACGGGTGCCCAGCTCGTCAAGAGCGTGGCTTCGAAGACTGGTGACGATGCCGGTGACGGAACGACGACAGCCACTATCCTGGCTCAGGCCATCGTCAGCGAGGGTCTGAAGAACGTGACTGCTGGTGCCAATCCTATGGACCTGAAGCGCGGTATCGACAAGGCCGTGAAGGCTGTGACCGACCACATCGCCAAGAGCGCTGAGCTGGTGGGTGACAACTACGACAAGATTGAGCAGGTGGCTACCGTGAGTGCCAACAACGACAAGGAGATTGGTGAGCTGCTGGCCGAGGCTATGCGCAAGGTGTCGAAGGACGGTGTGATTACCATCGAGGAGTCGAAGAGCCGTGACACCCACATCGGTGTCGTCGAGGGTATGCAGTTCGACCGTGGTTATCTGTCGGCTTACTTCATCACCGATTCGGAGAAGATGGAGTGCGTGATGGAGAATCCTTATATCCTGATCTACGACAAGAAGATCTCTAACATCAAAGACTTCCTGCCCATCCTGCAGCCTGCTGCTGAGAGCGGACGCCCCTTGCTGGTGATAGCCGAGGATGTAGACTCTGAGGCTCTGACCACACTGGTGGTGAACCGTCTGCGCGGTGGTCTGAAGATCTGCGCCGTGAAGGCTCCTGGCTTTGGCGACCGTCGTAAGGCCATGCTCGAGGATATCGCAACGCTGACTGGCGGTGTGGTTATCAGCGAGGAGAAGGGTCTGAAGCTGGAGCAGGCTACGCTCGAGATGCTCGGTACCTGTGACAAGGTGACAGTGTCGAAGGACAACACCACCATCGTCAATGGTGCTGGCGACAAGCAGGCCATCCAGGATCGTATCGCCCAGATCAAGAAGGAGATTGAGGTGACCACCTCTTCATACGACAAGGAGAAGCTGCAGGAGAGCCTGGCTAAGTTGGCTGGTGGCGTGGCCGTG
>DFGG01000139.1:558-8771 GCA_002371695.1 bacterium UBA3756 | reverse complement strand
TATTCGCTCATGTGTTGACTCTTTATTGCTTTTACTCTCATCAGTGGGGATGCACTGTCAGTATGGGCATAAAGAAAGCGCAGGCCCCGTCCATATATCCGGTCAGGCCTGCTACAGCCCGTCTTATGATAACAGTACCCGCTGCGCATACCATCAGAACTGCCGGCGGGTTCGCCTGTATACTGTATGAGTGCTTCCTGTAATTCTACGGAAGTTCCCTGCGATTCTACGGAACTTTTATTTTTTCCCATAGCGCCTTCCTGGAATTGCAGGAAGCCTCCGTATAAACAACCTCTCAAGATGGTTCGCCAATTAGCTTTGTTATTGCACCTCATGACTCCTTTATATATAGTAGTTAAACGTTTTTTTAACCCGCACCTCTTACACCTCCTACACCTGGAACGATAAACCTTAGGTGCGGGAGGTGTAAGAGGTGCGGGTTATTTCTTTGTTTTCCCACTACTATGTGCGCGCGTGCGCGAGAAGCAAAAAACAGGTGATCAGGGATTTCGGTTCCGCTGATCACGTTTCGAACTGGTGCGCGAGACACCGATGACGGGCCGCTTCACCCCGCGTCACGGCTCCGTGCTGCCGATAACCGATGCCGAGTATCAGGCTCTGAAGGCTCATTCCATAGCCGGAGACGAAAAAAATATGCCGAAACTGCGAGCGGTTTGCAGATTTTTGATTACCTTTGTAGCCGTAATCCAAAAAGACGAACAGCATCATGACGGCAATTACTATCAACATCCCCGACCGCAAAGTCAGTTTCTTCAAGAAATTGATAGCAGAGATGGGCTGGACTTATGAAGTGAAGGAGGAGAAGGCTCAGCCAAAGGCCAAGGCCCACCTCTACGACCCCGAGACCGGCGAGTACCTGAACGACAAGACGATGAAGGCCATCGAGGACGTACGCAGCGGCAAGGAACCAGTGTACGAGATGAAGTCGATGGACGAATTCAAGGCTTGGTGTGAATCGCTCTGAGACTATGGCAAAGTTCACTGTGAAACCGACCGGCCCATTCCGAGTGGGTCAGAACCGTCCCCTGACCCACTATTACCTCCTTTCTAAATGTTTATCGAGCAATCGTCCTAACCTTTGAGGGCTTGATAATCTGAGCACCCAACAGAAGACGATAGTCCTTATAGTTGTTAGTGATGATGACACGACACTTTTGTTTCCTTGCCAACACGAACTGCACATTATCCTCAATATCGGCACCTGTTTCGTTGAGTGCCGCATCTATGTCCTTCACCGTAAAATTGATGATGGTGAAACGGTGTTGGAGCTCACGAATAACATTGCGTATCTCATCGTTCGTCTTACGCTTCTGATAGACGGAGATAAGTTGCGCCACACTGAGCGTTGAGATATAGAGCCGTTTGCCCACTATGGAATAAAGATAATGCAGGCAATCACTGTCCGTCTGGAAGCGGGCATCACCACTATAGGCACCAATTAGCACGTTGGTGTCCACGAAAATATGGTTGGGATTGTATGTCTTAACCTGTCGTGTCATAGCCGCCGCTTAGAAAACAAGATGCGGGAACTGCTTCTTTTCCTCAGCAGTGAGCAGGTCGAGATTGCCAGCCATCCACATGCCAACCTGTGCATCCACGAGTTCCTTGTACTTGAGCCCAGTTTTCTCAAGAAGCAACTGCAGAACGGCCTTGCGTTCTTTCTCTACTTGACCCTTGGTCGAGTTCCGTCGCGACTCGGCAGATTGCGAACGAGTTCGCATCTGCTCTCGCTGCTCCGTCACTTGTTTCTGTTTCTCGCTCATATTTCTACGTTTTTATTGTTCAACGCTGCAAATTTACGAAATTATCCCGAAATTACCCATATTCCACTTTACCTTTTATATATTATTAGGCAAATTTCCGCGATAATTGTGGCTTATCTCGTTATTTTTGGCCAGGTCCGACCTGGCCCCAGAGATTAGCTCTTCCGCCGGAATTCGGAGCAGGTGATGGCGGTGGCGATGGCCACGTTGAGACTCTCGGCGGTGTCGCCCTGACGGAAGGAGGGTATGAGCAGGCGGCGGTTGATGCGCTGGCGCACGGCAGGAGAGATGCCGTTGCCCTCGTTGCCCATGACGATGAGCCCCTCGGCGGAGAGCTGCTGGCGGTAGATGTCGTCGCCGTCGAGCAGCGTGCCGTAGACGGGGTAGGAGGGAGGCAGGGCATCGAGGAGCTCGATGAGGTCGCCATAAATGATATGTATGCGTGCGATGCTTCCCATGGTGGCCTGCACCACCTTGGGACTGTAGGCATCGGCGGTGTCGGGGCTGCAGAAGATGGTGTCGATGCCGAACCAGTCGGCTATGCGGATGATGGTGCCGAGGTTGCCGGGATCCTGTATGCCGTCGAGAGCCAGACTGAGGGTGTCGAGCTGCGGCATGGCGACGGCTGCATCGGCATCGGGCAGGGGGAAGAGTGCGAGCACCTGCTGGGGGTGCTGTAGGAAGGAGATGCGGCGCAGTTCCTCGTCGGAGACTTCGGAACATTGAACATTTAGAGATTGAGAAATTGAGAAATTGAGAGATTGAACATTTGACATTGCCCATTCCTTGGTGGCGAAGATGGCCTGTGGGCGGGTGTGCTTCATCAGGTCGCCTACCACCTTGGGACCCTCGGCCACAAAGAGGCCTTCGCGCCGGCGGAACTTCTTGGATTCCAGCTGACGGATAAATTTTATCTGGTTTTTGCTAATCATTTTGCTTTTTGTTTGCAAAGATAAAGATTTATTTCTATCTTTGCAAACAAAATCGAAAAAGAATCGAAAAAGAATTGAAGAGACGAGATTTCTTGCTCCCTGCGCTACTGTCGTTGTGCGTGCTCCTGCTGGGCTCGTGCTCGGCCACGCGTGACATCCCCGACGGCGAGATGCTGCTCAACAGGGTGGAGGTGGTGGCCGACGGCAAGTATCGTGACATCAATACCTCGCAGCTGAAGAAATATGTGAGGCAGAAGAGCAACTCGCGCTGGTTCTCGGCGCTGAAGATACCCCTGGGCGTCTATTCGCTGGCGGGCAGCGATTCGGCCAAATGGATCAATCGCACGTTGCAAAGCCTGGGTGAGGCCCCGGTGATCTTCGACTCGGTGCAGGCGAAGCTGTCGTGCGACAACCTGCAACTGGCACTGCAGAACCTGGGCTACCTGGATGCGCAGGTGGAGTTCTATGCCGAGCGGAAAGGGAAGAAACTGGACGCCGTCTACGTGCTGCACCCAGGCAAGCCCTACTATGTGAGGACGATGGGCTACGACATCCAGGACACGGCCATCGCGAGGCTGCTGACGACTGACAACGGCAGGCTGAGGCAGGGCATGAGGTTCGACGTGAATGCGCTGAACGATGAGCGCTCGCGGCTGACGTCGCTCCTGCGCAACAACGGCTACTACAGGTTCCACAAGGAGTATATCACCTTCAGGGCCGACTCGCTGCGAGAGGACCGGCAGGTGGACCTGACACTGGTACTGAAGCCCTATCGCACGGGCGAGGGACTGACGACGGCCCACACGCGCTACAAGATAGGCGATATCACCTACGCCAGCGGGGCTCCCGATGACTCGGTGATACATCTGCGCAGCGCTGTGCTCCGTGAGAATACCTTCCTGGAGACGGGGGCACACTTCTCGGAGGATGATCTGCAGAACACCTATAACCACTTCGGGCGCCTGGGAGCCGTGCGCTATACGAACATCAGTTTCCAGACGGCGGCTGATACGGCTACGCTCGACGCACAGGTGAACCTGCAGACCAACAAGCCGTCGACCATCAGCTTCCAGCCGGAGGGCACCAACACGGCGGGCGACCTGGGAGCCGCCGCCTCGCTGACCTATCAGAACCGCAACCTGTTCAGGGGATCGGAGGCGCTGAGCATCCGGCTGCGCGGAGCCTATGAGGCCATCAGAGGGCTGGAGGGCTACCGCAACCAGGACTTCATAGAGTACAGTCTGGAGAGCAGGCTGAGCTTCCCGCGATTCATCATGCCCTTCCTGAGCAGGGAGATACGCCGTGGGACGATAGCCACCAGCGAGCTGTCGCTGCTCTACGACACCCAGAACCGTCCGGAGTTCCACCGGCGGGTGGTGTCGGCAGGGTGGCACTACAGGTGGAATCCGCAGAACCACCACGACAAGTACCAGTTGGACCTGATAGACCTGAACTACGTGTTCATGCCCTGGATCAGCGACACCTTCAGACAGGAGTATCTGGAGAACACCACGAGCTACAACGCCATCCTGCGCTACAACTACGAAGACCTGTTCATCATGAAGATAGGCTTCGGCTACAGCTACAACAACGGGCGTATCGCCGTGAAGACCAATCTGGAGACGGCGGGCAACCTGCTCCATGCGGGCAGCCGTCTGTTTCATGCCAGGCAGTATGACGAGGGGCAGTACCGCGTGTTCAACATCGCCTACGCCCAATACGTCAAGGCCGACATAGACTTCACGCAGAATCTGCTGCCGGGCTATCAAGACCAGCTGGTATTCCATTTCGGTCTCGGCCTGGCCTATCCATACGGCAACAGTCGGGTGCTGCCTTTCGAGAAGCGCTATTTCTCGGGAGGCGCCAACAGCGTGCGCGGCTGGAGCGTAAGAAGTCTGGGGCCGGGAAGATACAAGGGCCGCGACGGCAACATCAACTTCATCACCCAGACGGGCGACATGAAACTGGACCTGAATCTGGAGTATCGTACCCACCTGTTCTGGAAGTTCGGCGGAGCCCTGTTCCTGGATGCGGGCAACATCTGGACCCTCAGAGCCTACGATGAACAGCCGGGCGGGCAGTTCAAACTGAAGAACCTGCTGAGCGACCTGGCCGTGAGCTACGGCTTAGGTCTGCGACTGAATTTCGACTATTTCATCATCCGTTTCGACCTGGGCATGAAGGCCATCAATCCAGCTTATGAGACTGAGGACGAGGAGCACTATGCCATCATCCATCCCCGTCTGGGACGCGACCTGGCCTTCCATTTCGCGGTGGGTCTGCCATTCTGAAGAATACCAATATTTGTTAAAAAAAGACACGGTAAGATGTCTTTTCACTTCTTTTGCGTACCTTTGCACAAAATAATAACTTTAAAATGCTGAAATTTGTATCGTTTGGAAGCGGAAGCAGCGGTAATTGCTATTATCTGGGCACTGCGACGGACGGACTGTTGGTTGATATAGGAGTAGGAATCAGAGGGCTTAGGAAGAACTCAAGGGATTACGGCATTCATCTGAACACGGTGAAGCACATCCTCGTTACCCATGACCATGCAGACCATATCAAGTCGGTGGGTGCCTTCAGCTTCGATTTCCATGTGCCCGTCTATGCTACGGCCAAGGTGCATGAGGGTATCGAGCGCAACTACTGCGTGCAGCGCAAGGTGGCTTCCGACATGAAGCACATCGTGACGCCCGGTGAGACGTATCAGATAGGTCAGTTCTCGGTGACACCTTTCCTCGTGCCGCATGATGCGAGCGAGAACGTAGGTTATCAGATAGATGTGGAGGGGGTGAGCTTCGTCATTATTACCGATGTGGGCAGCGTCACGGATGAAGTGAAACAGCGCATCGGCAATGCCCACTATCTGATCATCGAGGCCAACCACGACGTGGAGATGCTGACCAACGGCCCCTATCCGGCCTATCTGAAGCAGCGGATACTCAGTCAGACGGGCCATCTGTCGAATGCCGAGTGCGGACAGGCCATCGCAGAGAATATGACAGAGAAGCTGCGCCACGTGTGGCTGTGCCATCTGAGTGAGGAGAACAATCATCCGGAACTGGCCCGGAAGACGGTGGAGACCATCCTCCGTTCGTACGGCATCATTCCGGGCAAGGATATCCAACTGGAAGTGCTGAAACGGAAAATACCCAGTGAAGTGTATGAATTGATACCCGGAAATGTGCAATTATCACTTTTTTGAGCAAAAATCTTACAATTTATTTGTTTGTTTCAATGAAAAGTATTAATTTTGCAACCGATTTGAACAAAAAGCAAAGAAACGATGATGTATCAGAACCTACTTAGCACCATTATTATTATTCGACTGCAGGGCGCAGCCGGAAGTGATAAGGTGTATATATAGGTCATGACATAGTGCATACGACAGAGCCCTTCTCACTTCCGAGTGTGAAGGGTTTTTTTATTGAACATTGAACATTGAACATTGAACATTGAACATTGAACATTGAATATTGAACATTGAACATTGAACATTGAACATTGAAGATTGAAGATTGAACATTGAAGATTGAACATTGAACATTGAAATAGACATAAAGATTGAACAAAGATGAACGAAAGATTGTACATTTTCGACACGACGCTCCGCGATGGGGAACAAGTGCCCGGCTGTCAGTTGAACACCGTAGAAAAGATTCAGGTGGCCAAGGCACTGGAGCAGCTGGGCGTCGATGTGATTGAGGCAGGATTCCCTATTTCCAGCCCGGGTGATTTCAACAGTGTGATAGAAATCTCCAAGGCTGTCACCTGGCCCGTGATTTGTGCGCTGACGCGTGCTGTGGAGAAGGATATCGACGTGGCCTTCGATGCATTGAAGTATGCCAAGCACAAGCGTATCCACACCGGTATCGGCACGAGTGATGAGCATATCAGGTTTAAGTTTAACTCTACCCGTGAGGAGATTCTCGAGCGAGCCGTGGCCGCAACGAAATACGCCAAGCGTTTCGTTGACGACGTGGAGTTCTACTGCGAGGATGCGGGACGTACCGACAACGAGTATCTGGCACGTGTCGTCGAGGCAGTCATCAAGGCTGGTGCCACGGTTGTGAACATCCCAGACACCACGGGCTACTGTCTGCCGCAGGAGTACTACGAGAAGATCAAATATCTGAAGGAGCATGTCGACGGCATCGACAGGGCCATCATCTCTACCCATTGCCACAACGACCTGGGTATGGCAACGGCTAACACCTTCAACGGCGTGATGGCCGGAGCCCGACAGGTGGAGGTAACCATCAATGGCATCGGCGAGCGTGCAGGTAATACGTCGCTCGAAGAGATTGCGATGATCCTGAAGTGTCACAAAGCATTGGGTATCGACACCAATATCAATACGACGAAAATCTATCCCACGAGTCGTATGGTGTCAAGTTTGATGAACATGCCGGTGCAGCCCAACAAGGCCATTGTGGGTCGCAATGCCTTTGCCCATTCGAGCGGTATCCATCAGGACGGTGTGCTGAAGAATGTGCATACCTATGAGATTATGGACCCGAAGGACGTGGGGATCGACGACAGCTCCATCGTGCTGACAGCCCGTTCAGGACGCGCGGCGCTGAAGCATCGTCTGCATGTGAACGGCGTGGACCTCGAAGAAGAGAAACTCGACAAGGTCTATGAGAAGTTCCTCGCGCTGGCAGACCAGAAGAAAGAGGTGACAGATGCCGACGTGCTGATGCTGGCAGGTGCCGATACGGCCGAGGCTCACGCCGTGCGCCTCGACTTCCTGCAGGTCACCACGGGCAAGGGCGTGAGGTCGGTGGCCTCTATAGGCCTTGACATCTCCGGGCAGAAGTTTGAAGCTGCCGCCTCAGGCAACGGACCGGTGGACGCAGCCATCAAGGCGCTGAAGAAGATTATCATGAAGCAGATGACGCTGAAGGAGTTTACCATTCAGGCCATCTCAAAGGGTTCAGATGATGTGGGTAAGGTGCATATGCAGGTGGAGTACGACGGGAGCCTGTACTACGGTTTCGGTGCCAATACCGACATTGTGACTGCTTCGGTAGAAGCCTATATCGACTGTATTAACAAGTTTAAGAAGAACGACGAATGAATACATTATTTGACAAGATCTGGGACAAGCACGTGGTGCAACAGGTGGAGGATGGCCCCTCGCAGTTGTATATCGACAGGCTGTATTGTCACGAGGTAACCTCACCACAGGCCTTCGACGGCATGAGGGCGCGTGGACTGAAGTGCTTCCGTCCGCAGCAGATTTTCTGCATGCCAGACCATAACACCCCGACACATGACCAGGACAAGCCTATCGCAGACCCCACGTCGAAGAAACAAGTAGACACGCTGGCCAAAAATGCTGCCGAATTCGGACTGACACACTACGGCATGATGTCGAAAGACAATGGCATCATCCATGTGGTAGGCCCGGAGAAGGGGCTCTCACTGCCAGGCATGACTATCGTATGCGGCGACTCCCACACCTCAACCCACGGTGCCATGGGAGCAGTGG
>DFGG01000139.1:0-468 GCA_002371695.1 bacterium UBA3756 | reverse complement strand
AGATGGTGATGGCCTCGCAGTGCATTCTCCAGCAGAAGCCCAAGTCGATGCGTATCAGTATCAATGGGAGGCTGAAGGAGGGGGTGACAGCCAAGGACGTGGCTCTGTATCTGATGAGTCAGCTGACGACATCTGGTGCCACAGGCTACTTCGTGGAGTACGGGGGAGATGTGGTTCGCGACATGTCGATGGAAGGACGCCTGACCCTCTGCAACCTCTCGATAGAGATGGGCGCCCGTGGCGGCTTTGTGGCTCCTGACGAGACCACGTTTGAGTATATCAAAGGGCGTGAGTTCGCTCCTAAGGGAGCAGCATGGGACCAGGCAGTGGCCTACTGGCAGACATTGAAGAGCGGCGACGATGCCGTGTTTGATAAGGAACTGACATTCAGTGCAGAAGACATTGAGCCCCGTATCACCTACGGCACCAATCCAGGCATGGGGATCGGCATTACGGAATCTATTCCTA
>DFGG01000165.1 GCA_002371695.1 bacterium UBA3756 | reverse complement strand
CTTCTGGAGGGCGGAGCCATCAAGAGTACGCCAGAGAACTTGGAGGCCGCAGCCAATGGTGAGAACTTCGAGTGGACGGACATGTACGCCCGCATGGCTCAGGAGGCCCGCGAGGAGGGTTTCAACGAGATTGCCGAGAAGTTTGAGGCTGTAGGCAAGATCGAGAAGGAGCACGAG
The DNA here is from genome assembly GCA_002371695.1 of bacterium UBA3756. Next base: position 4,427 of record DFGG01000165.1, on the reverse strand, counting down.
GCCCGCTATCGCAAACTGCTCGACAACATCAATAAGGAACGCGTGTTCTCAAAGGACAACGATGTCATCTGGCAGTGCTCCAACTGCGGCCATATCGTGATTGGCAAGAAGGCCCCTGAGGAGTGCCCCGTCTGCAACCATCCCCAGGCCTACTTCCAGGTGAAGGCTGAGAACTATTAAGAATGGATCACCGGGACGGTTCCTCTGATCATTTTTCTTTGAAAAGTTTGGATATTGAAGAAGCTATGGAACGAGATTTCCGTTATAGGGACCTGTAAGCAATTCCGAGGGACGGGAAATAAAGGTTGTCGCACCGTGACGAAGCAGGAAATCACGATCGCGGAATCCCCAAAGGACTGAGATGCAGGGGATACCGGCATTGCGGGCGGTCTCAATGTCAACATCGCTATCGCCGACGTAAACGGCGGACTCTCCCCCACTCTTCAGTTCACGCAGAGCTGCGAACACGGTATCGGGTGCTGGTTTCTTGCGGATGCCTGCTGCCTCATTCTCCCCAATGGCCACCTCGACTGTATCGGGGAAGAAATGACGACAGAGTTCTTGGGTAGCGGCCATCATCTTGTTGCTGACCACGGCGATACGACACCCCCGGCTTCTAAGAGCAGCCAAAGTTTCGGGAATACCATCATAAGGACGGGTCGTGTCGAGTGCATGCTGCATATAGTGCTGGCGGAATGTGGCAAAGGCCTCATCGAACAGAGGATTGTCAGCACCGTCAGGCACAGCCCGCTCCATCAGCAGGCGTACACCATTGCCCACGAAGCGGCGGATATCGTCGATGGAGTGTTCGGGCATACCATGAACACGCAACGCATAATTGGCAGAGGCCGCCAGGTCCTGGAGCGTGTCGAGCAGCGTACCGTCGAGGTCGAAAACGTATTCTTTATACATTGAACATTGAAGATTGAACATTGAACATTGAAGATTGAACATTAGCGCTTAGAACGGGTAATCATCGTGCGTACCTTATTATTATACTTATCAGCCCGAAGCAGATCCTCGATGGTAAGATGCATCCTGTAGCACCAGCGATTGTAGGGATCGCTGGGCACATTGATGCGCTCCTCACGGGGATGCTTCGAACGGAGTTCACCATCCATCGCCAGCCAGTCCTGAATGGAGAACAGACACAGCATGGAGGGACAATAAAGGTGACGGGCTATCATCTCCTCTGCCAGATGCGCTGGCAGATGCTCGGGGGCACGACCTTGTTTCTGAAGCATTGTGACGTAGTAGCGCTGTGTACGCTCAGGGCTCTCCTCCCACCACAGTCGCATGGGCGGCATATCGTGGGTGGAGAAGGTGGCAACAGAACGATAGGGATTGCCATCAAGGTGAGAGAACTCAAAGCCGTTCTGCTTGGGGAGCGACTGTACCTCGAGAGTCAGGATGCGCTGTGCGTCGAGCACTGGTGCCACGCAGTCGGGCAACATGCCGAGGTCTTCGGCACAACAAAGCATGCGGGTCTCACCGAAGATGTCTGACAGCCGACGGGTGGCTCCGTCGCCCCAGAAGAAGTTGTGGCGCTGGAAGTAGTAATTATTGTACAAGCGCATGAACGCATCCTTTTCCTCAGTGCTAAGGGCGTCATAGACAGGCTCATTGCAGGCTCCGATGCGCGGGTGGTACATATCTGACTGATGGGGATCTTCAAGGAAGAGCACATCACTCACCAGACGGTAGAGCCCGTCACGTATCCAGATGCTGTTCTCATCACCACGCCCATCGAACGCCTCCCGAATCTTCTTCTGCGTATCAAACTCCGACTTCAGGTCATAGAGGCCATAACTGCGGGGAATCAGATAATTATCTCTGACGAACTGAGCGTGGATGCCAAACAGCCGGTTGATCACCCGGTCGTTGATGAAGGGCCGAGTCATCAGGTCTTTCCGGAAGGGCAGTCCGAAGTATTCTATCTCACCAACGGTAAAGGGCAAGGCGGGCGAGAAATGGCCGAGGACGCCAAACACGGCATCAGACGGAATCTCCCAGATGCGGAAGAAGCCCAGCACATGGTCGATACGGGTGGCATCGAAGTACTGCGACATCCACTTCAGCCGCTTGTGGAACCAAGTCTGAAGCGACATGCTACGACTGCTACGCGATACAGGTTTCCAGTTATAGGTGGGAAGCCCCCAGTTATAGCCGTTCGGTGAATTGGTATCGGGGGGAGCCCCAGTGAAGCAGTCGAGATTGAAAAGCTCCGGATGAGTGGCAGTCTCCACACTGTCGCGGTAGACCCCAATGGGGATATCGCCCTTGAGGACAACACCTTTGGAACGGGCATAATCGGCTGCCGCCAGAAGTTGGAGATGCAGATGATACTGTAGGAAACAGACAAACTGCAGATAGTTGTCGATAGGACACGACTGTCTGGCAGCACGCTGGTCGGCCATCCACTTGGCATACGGCTCCAACCAGTCTTTATTGCCGGCGAACCACTCCTTAAAGTCCTCCGATTCGAGCGTCTGCTGGCCACGCTCGATGAACACCTCGGCAGCATATTCCATCTTCACCCGGTCAACAGCTTCATAATCGCTATATGCCAAGGCATTCAGTTCCCGCCGCTGACGGTGGAATGCCGTCATGCGTGACTTATCCTTCAATGATCCGAGAGCCTCCAAGTCGAGATAATGCGGATGAAGGGCAAAGGCCGATACGATATTGTACGGATGGGAATCATGCCAATGACCATCGGTAGTGGTATCATTGACTGGCAGCAGCTGGATGACCTTCATGCCTGTGGCTACTGCCCAGTCGACCATTCTCCGCAGATCCCCAAAGTCGCCAACGCCGTATGAGGACTCACTCCGGAGCGAAAACACGGGAACGACGACGCCCGCAGCCCTCCACGTATGTTCCTTGACGCGAAGGCCTTCACCATAAACCACGAGTACAGTGCCATCCGGCACCGTGGTATGGTCAGGAGGCAAGAATCCGGCAGTCGTGCGATTATCCCCTTCCTCCCAAGCCACAAGCGAGTTGGTAGCATCATCGACAATCACGTATTTATACTCGATAGGCAGTAATACGGCGTCGATATTGACAGAGAGCATCCAGTCGAACTGCCCAATGCTCTCCATTCTCATGAACCGGGCAGAATTCCAGTTGCCCAGAGCCGGATGACTGCCCAGGAGAGCCAAGGACTGCCCCTTCTGCAACTGCGGAGCCGAGACGCGGAAAAGGATGGTCTTCCGATAGAGGGGCACCCGGCATGTCCGGGCCTTCTCCATCCGAGGCAGTCCTGCCGTAGTGGCGTAGGCACTGCTGTAAAGGTGATACTGAAGGGGAATATCTCGCCAGAGATCTGGGAGCACATAATTCTTGGAGGAATCGAAATAATAGGAGCGCGGCACGCCCGTCCACTCCTTCCGCAGCACCTGTCCTTCGGCATCCTCCACCTGATAGAAATAGGAAAAAGAAGATACCGGATGCTGACGAGAGGCGATGACCGCCGTTTCCACCGTCCAGAGCACACCATCGTCGGTCTGCATCAGCTGATTGACGGTACGCACCGTACCGTCGTGACTGAGATATGAGATGACTACGTGGAGACTTTCACCCCATTGCGTAGCATAGTTTATGGAGAACTTCAGTTTCATATTTGCAAGTTTTTCCTGCAAAGTTACAATAAAATTGTGATTAACGATTGGTTTTCCCCCGTTTTTTAGTAACTTTGCAGCGATTTTTAAAGAATAAGAGCGATGAAGACTATCAAAGCGCCATATTATATCGTTCCAATTGCCATCTGTATACTGGGGCTGGCAGGGCTGGTATATTATTACTTCTTCCAAGACCTTTCGAAGGAAGAGGCCACCACCTATTTATATATAGACGGTGACGATACGGCCGACTCAGTCTACGTGAAGCTGGAGCCGATAGCAACCAGCAACGGACTCACCGGTCTGAAAACCCTATCGCGCTGGTGGGGCTATGAGGACAAGATTCGTACCGGTCGCTATGCCATTCAGCCTGATGAGAATGTCATCACAGTCTTCCGCAACCTGAAGAATGGTCACCAAGAAGCAGAGATGCTGACGATACCCGAGTCGAGAACAATGGACCGACTGGCAGGAGTACTCTCGCGGAAACTGATGCTCGACAGTCTGACGCTGGCATCCTCCTTGACCGACAACGACTTCTGCGGGCGATGGGGATACGACACTGCCACTATTGCCAGTCTGTTTGTTCCCAACACTTACGAGGTATACTGGAATATCAGTCTTGACGCCCTGATGGAGCGGATGCAGAAAGAATACAGCCACTTCTGGAACAAGGAACGCATGGCCAAGGCCGACGGATTGGGACTGACGCCCAACCAGGTATGCACCATCGCCAGTATCATCGACGAAGAGACAGCCAACAATGAGGAGAAGCCCATGATTGCCGGCATGTACCTGAACCGC
>DFGG01000128.1:48597-49064 GCA_002371695.1 bacterium UBA3756 | reverse complement strand
GAGAACGGACATACTGCAGTCGTGAAGCTCGACTTCCTTGAGAAGGGTCGTAAGTATGACTGTACCATATATGCCGATGCAAAGGATGCTCACTACGATACCAATCCTCAGGCTTATACCATCACAAAGAAGGTGGTTAAGGCTGGTCAGACTCTTAAGATCAAAGAAGCCCCAGGTGGTGGCTTCGCCATCAGTCTTATCGCAAAGTAATTTTTTAGGCAAACGAATATGAGAAAGGCATTAATCCTGTTTCTGGTTATGGCAGTGACGACCCTTCAGGCGCAAATACCCGATTTCAGATTCAATGAGATGGAGTATACGCCTCAGCAGACCACATTCCGCCTCTTTGCTCCAAGCAAGGCCAAGGGTATAAAGGTACGTATATATAAAGAAGGTATAGGTGGCAAGGCCATCAAGACCGTAGCTATGAAACGTACTGGTGAGCCTGATATGTGGAGTGTATCTGT
>DFGG01000128.1:0-48542 GCA_002371695.1 bacterium UBA3756 | reverse complement strand
AAGGGTGACCTTATGGGCAAGTACTACACCTTCGATATGGGTAAGGGTGAGACACCAGGTGTATTTGCTAAAGCTGTGGGTGTAAATGGCAAACGAGCTGCTATCATTGACCTCAGCAAGACCTCTCCAGAACATTGGTGCTGCGACAAGGGCCCAGTTACTAAGTCGCCTGCAGACTTGGTGGTTTATGAGATGCATCATCGCGACTTCTCTGTAAACAGGAAAGATGCCAAGTATCCTGGTAAGTTCCTTGCGCTCACAGAACCTTGGGCTATCGAACATCTTAAGCAGTTGGGTGTTAATGCCATCCATATCCTCCCAAGTTATGATTACGGTTCTGTGGATGAGACACGTCTCAATACTGGAGCTCCTCAATACAATTGGGGGTATGATCCAGTGAACTATAATGTTCCTGAGGGTGGATACTCTACTGATCCTTATAGCCCTGAGGTACGTATCCGTGAGTTTAAGCAGATGGTGCAGGCTCTTCATAAGGCTGGCATACGTGTGATTCTCGATGTGGTGTATAATCATACCTACGATATCGACCATTCTAATTTCCAGCGCACATATCCTGACTACTATTATCGCAAGACCTCTGACGGTAAGTATAGTAATGGCTCAGGATGTGGTAATGAGACAGCCTCGGATCAGCCAATGATGCGCAGATTCATGATAGAATCTGTGAAATACTGGATTAACGAGTATCATATCGACGGACTGCGTTTCGATCTTATGGGATGCCACGATATCGAGACGATGAATGAGATTCGTAAGGCGGTAGATGCTATCGATCCCACCATATTTATCTATGGCGAGGGTTGGAGCGCAGGAGCGTGTGGCCTGCCTAATGACCAGTTGGGTATGAAGGCTAATATCAACTGCATGCCTGGCATTGCTGCTTTCTCAGACGAGATACGTGATGCCCTTCGTGGTCCTTTCTCTGATGATAAGGAGTGTGGATGGCTGGGAGGAAAGGCTGAGAAGGAGTCGATAAAGTTTGGCATCGTGGGTGCTATCGCTCATCCTCAGGTTGACATGAAGAAGGTTAACTACAGCAAAGAACCTTGGGCAAACGAGCCTACGCAGATGATGTCGTATGTTTCGTGTCATGATGATATGTGTCTTGTAGATCGTTTTAAGACAAGTATTCCAGGTATCACTATGGATGAACTTATTCGTCTTGACCTGTTAGCACAGACAGCAGTGTTTACCTCTCAGGGTGTGCCATTTATGCTCTCTGGCGAAGAACTGTTGCGAGATAAGAAGGGTGTACACAACTCTTTCGAGTCTCCAGACAGCATCAATCAGCTCGACTGGGACAATAAGACCAAGTATCCTCAGGTGTTCAGATATTATCAGGATCTGATAGCTCTTCGCAAGAACCATCCTGCCTTCCGTCTTGGCGATGCAAATCTGGTGAGGAAGCATCTGGAGTTTCTGGATGCTCCTGAGAATATCGTTGCCTTCCGTCTGAAGAACTATGCAGGTCGTGATGACTGGCGTAACATCATCGTTATCCTGAATGCGGCAAAGACAGAGATGGAGGTAGATATCCCTTCTGGCATTTACACCATCGTTTGCTGCGATGGTCAGATTAATGAGAAAGGTCTTGGTAAACTGAAGGGTAACAAGGCTGTAGTAGATCCACAATCAGCTCTAATAATACACGATTAAAATATGAAACGGACATTATTATTCGCCATCCTGTTGGCCAATGTATTGACAATGAGTGCAGCAAAGAAGTTAGTAATTGATAGAATCGACCCCACCGATTGGTTTGTCGGACTGAAGAATCCTCAGGTTCAGCTGATGGTTTATGGCAAGGGGGTACGTGATGTGGCTTCTGTCACCACTGATTATCCTGGTGTCACCATCGATAGTCTTGTGCGTCTGGACTCTCCAAACTATCTTCTTATCTATATGAACCTTAAGGATGCCCAGCCTGGCACTATGACTCTTAAGTTTGGCAAGGTAAAGGTGCAGTATCAGCTGAAGGCTCGTGAGATGAGTGGCGACAAGCGTATGGGATTCACCAATGCCGATGTGCTCTACATGCTCATGCCCGACCGCTTTGCCCAGGGTGCCGGCCACCCGAAGCAGATCAGTGGCATGCGCAACTATGTGGAAGACCGCTCGAAACCCTCGTTGCGCCATGGCGGTGACCTGAACGGTATCCGGGAGCATCTCGACTACTTCAAGGAACTCGGCGTGACGGCCCTCTGGCTCACTCCCGTCCTGGAGAACGACTCGCCCGATACGCCCAACGGCTACTCCACCTACCACGGCTATGCCACGACCAACTACTACCGCGTGGATCCCCGCTTCGGTTCCAACGAAGACTACAAGCGCCTCTGCGACGAGGCCCACCGGAAGGGACTGAAGGTGGTGATGGACATGATCTTCAACCACAGCGGCTTTGAGCACCCCTGGACACACGACATGCCGACGAAGGACTGGCTGAACACCCCCGACTGGCTCGGTGAGGACAACAGCGGCCGTGACCCCATGACCGGATTCACCGCCAATAGCGACGGTTCGGAACCCCAGAAGAGCAAATACCTGCAGACCAGCTATAAGCTGACACCCGTCGTAGACCCCTATGCGTCGAAGGTTGACCTGAAGGAGACCGTAGAGGGCTGGTTCGTGCCCTCGATGCCCGACCTGAACCAGCATAACCCCCACCTGATGCGCTACCTCATCCAGAACAGTATCTGGTGGATCGAGACCGTGGGCATCAACGGCATCCGGATGGATACCTATCCCTACGCCTATGCTGACGCCATGGCACAATGGATGAAGGAGATTAACGATGAATACCCTCATTTTAACACCGTCGGCGAGACGTGGGTCACCGAGCCTGCCTATACCGCCGCGTGGCAGAAAGGTTCCACCCTCACCGGCCACGACTCCAATCTGAAGACCGTGATGGACTTCAGCTTCTTCGATAAGCTGAACCAGGCCAAGAACGAGGAGACCGATGCCTGGTGGAATGGCCTGAACCGCCTCTACAACTCGTTTGTCTACGACTACCTCTATCCCGCCCCGTCGAGTGTGATGGCCTTTATCGAGAACCACGACACAGACCGTTTCCTGGGCAACGGACGTGACACACTGGCCCTGAAGCAGGCCCTGGCCCTGTTGCTCACCGTGAAGCGCATCCCGCAATTATATTATGGTACGGAGATCCTGATGAACGGCACCAAGGAGGTGACCGACGGCAATGTGCGCAAGGACTTCCCCGGCGGATTCCCCGGCGATACGCACAACGCCTTCACCAAGGAAGGACGCTCGAAGGCCGAGCAGGCCATGTTTGCATGGACCAGCCGGCTGCTCCACTGGCGCCAGGGCAACGAGGTCATCATCAAGGGCAGCCAGACGCAGTTTATCCCGTTCAACGGTATCTATGTCGTCGCCCGCCAGTATCAGGGCAAGACGGCCCTGACCGTTCTCAACGGCACTTCGAAGCCGGCCACCCTGGAGGTGGAGCGTTACCGGGAGGTCATCGGCAGCACCAGCCGTGCCAAGGATATCCTCACGGGCCGCTACTTCGACCTCTCGAAGAATCTGGAGATGAAGCCCCGGCAGTCGCTCGTGCTCGAGTTCTGACACCTAACGTTTAAATAATCTAAAAAAAATCTCTCCCATAGGTCAAGGTTCTGACTTTTTTCTTATCTTTGTGTTTCGTAAGGATAAGAAAGTGGATGAAGATGGTGAGAGTGATCATGTTTATGGCCTGCCTGTTGGTCCCGTTTTTCGGCGGGGCCAAGGCAGAGCCTTCCCGACAAGCCAGTCTTGACGATGGCGATGCCTATATGAGTTCGCATCATGTGGAGCATGCCATATCCTGCTATGAACAGGTGCTTGCCGACCCGACTGCCAGCGACAGCATTCGTCTGGCGGCTTTCGGCCGGCTGCTGGACTGCGGCGACCCAGGGCCGGACGACGATAAGCTCGTGGGCTATGTCGCCCAGATGCTCAAGCAGAAGGACGAGGCCTACAGGCGCACCATGATGCTGAGCGGACTCGTTGCCCTGGGTGTTGTTGTGCTGATGTTGCTGTTCGTCAGCTACTATTACCACCGTGCCCTTTCTGTCCGCAACGACGCTTTCTTCAAGGCGTCCAATCGGCTGTCGGCCTATCGGAACGTTAGCTCAAAAGCCTCTGAAGACACTCTGGTGTCAGGTGATGCGGCAGAGACTGATGCTGAAGCGGCCCTCCCTAACACCTCTCCACAGCCGCAGGACGACGACGAGCGACTCTTCGTGGAATTGGACGGACTGGTGACCCGCGACAAACTCTTCCTGAACCCCGACCTCAGCCGCGATGACCTGATGCGACTGATCGGCGTTGACAAAAATCGCTTCGGTCGCATGATGAGTCGTTATTCAGATGCCTCCAACAGTTCTGTGTATCTCAACACCCACCGGGTGGAGTACGGCTGTCGGCTGATGGTGCAGCACCCGGAATATACCATTGCTTATATTGCCGAGTCGTGCGGCCTGCGCAACACCGTCACCTTCAACCGTATCTTCAAGAAGGTTTACGGTGTCACGCCGTCGGAATACCGTACGAATATGGAGGAGATGCAACGAAATGGGGGGGGGTAAATTAAAGGCAAAGCGATAAGTGCGCTCACCTTTAATCATCCTTAAAATAAGGTGTTTGGACGAAATGTTTGACCTTTGCGGACGAAATGTTTGATTTTGTTTCTTATTGGTGCGTGTATGGACAATATTTTATGCCGTATTGACGAAATTTAACAAAATAATTGCATCTGTATTTTGTTAATTGATAAAAAATTCCGACCTTTGCAAGGTGAAAGTAATAATAGTCATGGCTAACATCAGGAAAAAGACACTTTTGACACTCCTATTGGCGGTGGTGGTACTCCCAGTGAGCGCCCAGGTGGCGCTACGTACCAACCTGGCCTACGATGCCACCCTGACCCCGAATCTCGGTATTGAGTTCCGGGTAGACTCTGCGTGGACAATGGGTGCCAATGTGGGGCTGAACGCCTGGGACATCGACTCCAAGCGCAACAAGAAGTGGCGCCACTTGCTTGTCGCCCCCAATGTCAGGCGCTACTTCGGCCACGAGACAGAGCGCGTGGCATCTGACTCCATCTGGGGGCTGCCGGCTAACCGCAGCCGCCGGGTGAGCTATCTGGAGATAGATGCCATCTACAGCCATTTCAACGTGGGCAATACGCGTATCCCCTTCGGACTTTATACCGCCATCAAGGACCGTCGGTTGCAGGGTGATCTGGTGGCTCTCGGCGGTAAGTATGGCTACGCCTGGATCCTGGGGCGCGACTGGTATGTCGAGGCCGAGGCTGGCATCGCCGTCGGCTATGCCTGGTTCAAGGAGTACGAGTGTGCCGTCTGTGGCTCTCAGTTGGGTGACGGCAACCGCATCTTCCTCCTCCCGCAGCTCGGTATCAACATTGTGTATATCATCAACTGATCTGAAATCAACAATATATCAAATAAAACTTTCGAAAGTATGAAAAAGAATTTTAATTTTGCCTTGGTGGGTGCGATCGCACTTGTAGGCGCGGCAAATTTTACTGCCTGCTCTTCCAGCGATGAGATCGTGAACAATCCGGACTACAATCCGGAGACAAACACGGTGAAGACCACTATTTCTATCAACATTGACCCAAACAACAGTGTAGCAAACACGCGTCAGGGCGAGGGTGTTGTGCAAGCGAATCAGACGAACATCTTCCGTGGGATGCAAGACTTGAAATTGTTCACATCCAGTTCGCCTATTGTTAGCGGAACCACCTTTGAGGCTTGTCTGGAGCTCGATGCCATCAGTGATGATCAGATTTCCAATACGCAGAGTAGTAAAATCTATGCTAATCAGGAAGTGAAAGTCGGCACCACCCATTTCCTCTTTTATGGCAAGGCAATGGGAGTAACAGCCAGTGCGACAAGTGCGGAAAAGTTAGCTAATGGCTATACTACCACAACTCTGGCCAAAACAAACACCAAGCCGTCGGAGATTACCTTTAGTGCCTCAAGTATCATATCGAAAACTGCCAGTGACTGGACAGGTCCAACCACCTCGATGGCCACTTATCTGACCAGCATAGCCAAGGCTTCCGGTACATACGATGGAACTACTCATCAATGGAGCAGTGCTTCCAATTCTCAGCTGAGGTCTCTCTATGATAATTTCACAAGTAGTACAGCCATCCGCGGCGGTTCTGCCCATGCTGTGCTGAAAACGATACAGGAACTTTACAATGCCGTCTATCCCATCTCTGACGGCGACCCAGTCACAAGTGCTATCTCTACAGCTATTCTGACAGCTATAGACAATGGAGACTATGTCATTTCAAGTGGTGAAGGGACAAGCAAGGTGTTTGCCTGGAAAAACGTTGACCCGACATTCCCCACAAACATCGGGATGCTGGAAGGAACTGCCCAGTATAAGTGGGGCGGTACGACCAATGGCTTTGTTTATCTTGTAGAGCCCATACTCAATGCCTCTACCGCTAATGACCTTGAGAACTATGTGTATCCCAACGAGCTTTACTATCTGACTAATACGCCATTGAAAGCCACCTCTGGTGCCGCCGTTTGGCCGACGACGGTTGGTGATTGGAGAGAGGAACTGTGGTCAGGATGGGACACCTCGGTTAGTGCTTCTACTAAGAATATCGCACTTGAGAACAATATTCAGTATGGTACTGCCCTGCTGGCTACACAGGTCAGGTGTGCTACAAAATCCTTAGAGATTGGAGGACAGACAAAGAATGTGATGTATGATAATGCGAAGGGAAATGTTCCTGGTGCCACAGAGAACAATCCTATCCCTTATTCCGATACCGCCTTCCCCCTGTCAGCCGTGATTGTAGGCGGTCAGCCATCAGAGGTGGGGTGGGATTTCCTGCCTACAACCTCAGCAAGTTTCAACAAGGATGTATGCGATCCGAACATGTCTAATACGATTTATGCCAAGAATACAACCAGCACTGTGTACAGCGATCCCAACTATACCATGGTCTTCGACAACCTGAAACCTGGGAATGGCGAGCAGCAAAATGTGAATATCTGTTTGGAATTCACTAATAATACAGGCTCCGATTTCTATGGGAAGGATGGCTTAATCATGAATGGACAGAAATTCTACTTGGTAGCCACATTGGAATTGCCAGGAACACAAGCTGATGATGATGCAAAAGCAGACTTGAAGTTTAACGAGGCTCGCACCTTCTTCCCTGATAAGACCTTGCGCGTATTCATTCAGGATTTCGTGACCACTGCCCAGATCAGCCTCACCGCTGGCTCAGCTTCAGAGCCTGGTGGTGCTCTTGGCGGAGCTACACCGACGATTCCTGACCTGCGTACCTCGGAGCAGTCGTTGGGACTTTCTGTCGACCTGAAGTGGAAGAAGGGCTTGACCTTCAACGTAGATTTGTAAGAGTTGATCATTGAGAAGAGACATATAGGAGCATGGCTGGTGAGTGCTGTCGTAGCGACGGCACTCGCGGGCTGTTCGATGATTGACGAGGACCTGAGCAAGTGTGAGTCGGCGCAGCAGGAGCCGGAGTACAAGATCGACTACGAGCTGCAGCTGATCACCAATATCTCTACGGAGATAGAGACGGAGTTGTCGGCACTGACCGAAACGGACATTGCCCAGGCCTTGCGGTCCCACCTGCAAAACATCTTCACCGACTATGCCCATGATGTCGACCTGTCGTTCTACGACACGCAGGGCGATTCCATTCGGCTGCAGCACGATGAACATATCATGGATGCCAGTCAGGCCAGCTATACGCTCAACCTGCCGAAGCGTCAGTATATGCACCTGGCGGCAGCCAACCTAGTGAAGAACGGTCAGGTGGGCATTGCCAGCGACGAGTGGTGCCACCGCTCGCTGCTCCAGCAAGTCAGTGGCGATACCATCCCCTCGCACACAACGGGCCTGTTCAGTGCCCGTCTGCCGATGGACGTATTGGAGGGCGTAGACCAGCAGTTCAGGGTGCGGTTGTTTATGGTCAACTGTGCTGCAGCCCTGGTCATCGATACCAACGGCCTCGACAGCCGTGGTATTCAGGTGTCCGGCAGTGGCTTTGCATCAGGTTTCAGCATCTGCGACAGCCTGTACCATTTCGCCAGCGTCAGCCCAGTGGTCAGAGCCTCGCGTATCGACCCGGCCAAGGGCAGTAAGATTGCTTTCTGCACCGTATCGTTCCCCTCGCGGGAAGCCGTGGCCACACGATCCTACATAGAAACCACTGAGGGGTTCGAGGACAAGCCCGGCAATGAGCCGCTGTGGGAGTTTGCGGTCATCGTGCCCAATGCCGACGGCACCCTCACCCGCACCGTGCTCAGCATCCGTGAGCAGCTCAGTGCCGGTGAGCTGAGGATCATCAAGGCCCGTCTGCTCGACAATGGCGGCCTGTCGCCCGACACGCCCGATGTAGGTGTCAATGTGGCCCTCGACTGGAAGCCCGGCAACACTTATACCCCAGAGATATGAATTAAAGGTGATAGAGATAAGACTATACAGAAGGTTGTTGATGTTGTCCGTGTTGTCGTTAGTCTTCACGGGCTGCAAGGACTATGAGGCAGACCGCTTGCCCGACAATACCGGCGAGGGAGTCAGTCTGGCCTTCGATGTCTCTACCCAGCCGGTACATACGCGTATGTCGGAAGATGCTACCAAGGGCGACAACCGTGGGCTGTCGGATCTTTATTTGTTCCCCTTCGATGTGAAAGGAAAGATAGGGTCTGGTGCAGTACCGCTTTCCGGTAGTGTGGCCGATATGAATTGGGAGACATTCACCTACCATCGCTATCGTAACCGTTCGGTGGATATTGCCAACGGTACGGCTTCCTTCCTCTGTTATGCCAAGGCTGCGGCATCTGAAGACAAATTTGTTAACGGCTCTGTCGAGGCTACAATTTCAAATACCTCTCAACCGTCGGCCATCTCCTTCTCGCCAGTACAGATACAAAAAGATGTAAGTGCAGGCGAGTCGATACAAGCTATTGCAGACTATCTGACGCGGGTGGCCAACGCTATTCCTGATGAAAAGAGAGATTTCTTCTATCAGTTTGTCAATGAAGGTCGTCCCGTGGCCGCCTCCAGTGCCAATGTGGCGGAGATGAAAGAGTGGGTTAAGACTTGGGCTACTTCCGAAAGACTCACTCTGACATTGCCGGATGACATCAAAATTACCGGCTACCCCGAAAGCATTAGTCTGCCCGACGGTGCTGCCGTGGTGAAGTGGAACTATTCGCAGGAGAAGTTCGAGCCCGTCACGGAGACTACCACCGAGGCCAACGTCAACACCCTCAGTCGCTTTGTCTATCCCGCAGAACTCTACTATTACGCCAACAGTCGCATCAAGACCTCTGCCACCGGGGATATGAAGGCGCACTACAACAGCTACAAGGAATGGGCTGACGTGCTGGAACAGTATGAGAACGACAATGCTGTGACGGATATGAGCTCACGCTCCGTGGCCATCAAGGATCCCCTCAGCTATGCCGTGGGCCGTCTGCAGATTGGCATCGTGGCGAAATCTGTGTTGGAAGATGCTGCAGGAACGACGATTACGCTGAGCAGTGACGAGACCTTCCCCCTGACAGCGGTGCTCGTGGCCGGCCAGTATCAGCAGAAGTTTGACTTTACGCCTAAGGAGAACTCTACGGAGTATATCATCTACGATAAGGAGGTTTCCGGCCAGTCGATGGGTAAGGGTCGTAATCTGTCGACAACCGCTCCAGCCTATACCAATACCCTGGTGCTGCAGAGCAAGAACCAGACCGACGTGCGCTTTGCTCTGGAGTTTACGAACAATAGCGAACAAGATATCCAGACCCTCAACGGTCGTGTGCTCAAGCGCACCAAGTTCTATCTGGTTGGTACTATCGAAGTGCCCAGCGGCCAGACCGATGACTATAAGAATCGGGCCTTCACCAAGGGTTACGACACGCAGGGTGTGGTGCGTATCAGCAGCCTCAAGGATGCCTACCCCTATCTGCCCGACCTGCTCGAGCCACGATTGGAGATAGGCATCAAGTTGATACCCAACTGGATACAGTCGACAACCACTAATGTACCATTGTAAAAGGTGAAAAGAGAATGATGCAAGCGAAGCTATTATATATAATAAGGTGTATGGCACTGCTGTCGGCGGTGCTGCTGACAGCCTGCAGCAGTAGTGGCGAGGAGGAGAACAGCGCGACCGTTGAGGACTGCTTCCTCGACATCTACGTCTATGCCCCCGACCGTCCCATCGTCACCCGTGGCGATGTGGGCGAGATTGCCCCGTCGGCAGAGGCGGAGCGGACAGTCAACACGCTGCAGATTTGGGTGTTCAAACATGCCGACGGCTCATTAGTGAGCTATAAGAGCGAAGTGCCCACCTTCCTCAATGAGGAGGCTATCGGACAACAGAAGTTCCAGATGAAGATTGACAAGACTTTTGCTGACAACCCAGAGAATGTGGATGTCTACGTGGTGGCCAATGCAAAGAGTTGTGGACTGTCAAGCCTTGACGAAAATACCACTCGTGCCCAGTTGGATGAAGCCCAGATCAGTGGCGTCTATTTCGGTACGGGTACACTCATCCATGCAGTGCCTGATGGCGGTCTGCCCATGTCTGCCGTCCTCCACAACCAACCTATCACCGGCCGTTTCCCCACACTCCGCATCGGCCCCGAGAGCGAGATGGCCACGCTGCAGCTCACCCGCGCCGTGTCGAAGCTGCGCTTCGTACTCTGCAGGATTAAGGAAGATAATAACAAGACCAGGAAAAAGTTGGTGAGTATTGACAACATCCAGCTTGATGCCAACCAGATACCTACGGTCTCCTATCTGATACAGCGGCAGGCCAACAGCTTCAGCTATAGTCATGACGCGATTGACTATGGTTCAGTTGAGAAAGAGTCCATCCCTGAGGTGAAGGATCCCATGCTCTATGCCTACGAGACCCAGGAGGCGCAGGACTATGAATCGAAGATAGACTATGCTGTCAGTGGGAAATGGAAGGCTGATCCCAGCGACCCTGACAAGCCGCTCATCCAGCTCGGCCTGACCTACTTCCGCGAGAGCGACAAACAGCTGAAGGGAGTCGTCAAGTATAAGATACAGGAGCGCGATGATGTCAGCAGCGAATGGAAGACAGCGACTACTGAAGAGGCTACCTTCACGATGGCCGCCCCCGGTGACTTCCTGCGCAACCACTCGTGGATAGTCTATATCTACTTTATGGATGCGAAGATACATGTGCTCACGGTGACGAACATCGGCATAAAGGAGTGGACTAACGGCGGCAGCACAGACCACACTGTGCATAACTGGTAAACACGAAGAAAAGATTAAGAGATGACGATAAGGTTCAGACATATCATAGGTTTGCTGATCGGCACGTCGGTGCTGGCGGCACTCAGCAGCTGCTCCGACGACAGCGAGGCACCCGACTCTCAGCCCCAGAGTCAGCATGAACTCCGGGTGACGATGGGGGCTCAGCGGTTCACTGACGTACAGACCCGTTCCCTCCCGGAAAACTTTACGGAATACAATCACAGCACGGCGTTAGCCCCCATCACACAGATACAGGGCTATCTGACTTATAAGGAGAACGGACACCCGGTATATATCCCCACCATCTTCAATTACACCGGCGATGGAAGCACAGATGTGTGGACCTCGCGCATCGCCCTCCAGGATGCCCAGTATTATCTCTACGGCTATATGCCCAAGGATGTGGTGGGAAGCGACGTGACCATAGTGCCTGTCAGCGATGACGACTACAGCAAAGGTGCCGTCCTGACGCTGAAGAACCTGAATGCCGTGAGTCCTGACGACATCTGCGTCATCGTCGGAGTGGGACAGTATAAGGACACTCCACCCGATATGTCTGCCAAGCTTGGTATATTCGGCTTCAATTCCCATGCAGACAACGGCGACAATATCTATCTGCTGGTAGACCACATCTATGCCGGCATGCATTTCAAGATGAAACTCGACGAGACCTACGACCAACTGCGCCGGATTAAGATCAAGTCGATGACAATGATGCCTGCCGTGAGCACAGGAGAGGCTGTGGAGACGGTTGATGCCAAGGTGACGCTGACGGCCAACAACGATGGTACTAACCCCCTGACCTCTGTGACGTTTACCAATAGCAAGACGAGTGCATCGCCGACTCCCTCTGTACTCTACGAGGGCGAGGGAGAATTTCTCAGCACGAGCTACAAGGAATTTCTGGCCTGTCTGTGTCCGACTACAACATCGGCAGGTGGCAAATATATCTTGGAGACCGTCTACGATGTCTATGACAAGAAGGGCGGCACTGATGGTAAGGGGCGGGTTATCCGTGAGAACGAACGGGCGCAGAACGTCATCACGCTGAGGGATGCCCTTAGTGCGGGGCAGATCTTTACCGTCAATATCACGGTGCAGCCCACCTATCTCTACATGCTCTCCGACCCCGACCTCGACAATCCGACGTTTATAGTGAATAGTGATTAGTGATTAGTGAATAGTGATGATGATGCATTATATATATAATAAGGTATATGTACAACGGTGGATGGCAGCCCTGTCATTCCTCGTCGGCCTTCTGTGGTGTATCCCTGCCTGTGCGCAGATCAAGATTGGCGGCAATGTCTATGGCGGCGGCAACGCCGGCGACACGGGCGGCGGTACGGAGGTCGTGGTGCGCAGCGGCGACTTTACGGGCAGCATCTATGGCGGTGCCCGTCAGGCTGATGTCGCAGGCTCCTCCTTCGTCCACATCGACGGCCAGCATATCAGTGGCGACATCACCATCAATGCCGTCTATGGCGGCAACGACATCTCCGGCAACATCGGTGCCTCCGACAAGGTGCCCACAGGCATGACCCTGGCAGCTGGCAACGGCATCACGTCGGAATATAATGCCTTTGTGCTGACCACGCCTGAGCGCACGGTGACGACCACCACCGGTGAGGGTGACGGCGCGACGACCTCCACCTCACAGCCCTACGCCATCTTTATCGGCCAGTTGTTCGGTGGTGGCAACGGCGACTACGACTACACTTCGGAGACACTCGACGGCAAGGCCAACCCCTACCTCGGCAAGACGGCCCCCGTACTCGGCAAGACCTACTTGGAGTTGCGGGGCGGCACGTTCGGATACGTTTACGGTGGTGGTAATAATGCCACGATTACAGGGAAGACCGATATCTGTATCGACAATAGTTCCACACCGGCAATTCAGTCTAACGGCTTGAAACTGACCTTTGCGGAAGCAGGCAGTATGGACGGTGTCACTAAGTTGGAGAACATCAGCACCAGTAGTACGGAAAATCCCCATGATGCCCGTCTGTTGTCGATGGGCATAAACCTGTCAACCTATCAGCCAGGTTATCAGTTCCTTCGTGTCTTCGGCGGTAACAACAAGGCCGACATGGCCATACAGCCGAAGTGGCATCTTAATAGCGGTTCCATTATCAACCTCTACAGCGGTGGTAATGAAGGGCGCATGACGAGCCCCGCAGGTTTGTTGTTGGAGATAGGTGAAGCCAACATGAGCACTGATGCGTATGCCAGTCTCAATGCTAACCTGAAAATCGAGAATGTCTATGGCGGCTGCCGCAAGGCAGACGTGTTCCCCTCTGAAGACGGCACCACTCCGGCAACCAGTGTGTCCAACCCCGATGGCTATAGCTTCCCGAACGACCTGGCGGCCCGTGTGCTGGTGCGCGGCGGCGACATCAACAATGTGTATGGCGGCAACGATATCTCCGGCAAGGTCTACTTCGGCAATGCCGTGGGCGTCTATACCAGTATCCGTGGTGACGTCTATGGCGGCGGCAACGGCTCATACGCCTATACCGACAACCAGGCTCTGAAGGACGACGTCATCTGGGGCGACTTCTACTATGACCCCGGCGAGAGTTCCATCGATGCGCTGAATGCCCATCGTCCCAACGCCGAGCAGGTGAGCATCCGTGTGGTAGGCACCGCTGAGAAGCCTACTGTCATCGGCGGAGCTATCTATGTGGGTGGCAACAGTGCCACGCTCCTCAAGAGGGATGACAATACTGACCAGAAGGCGGAACTGAAGATTGGCTCCTATGTGATAGCCGACAACGTGTTCCTTGGCAACAATGGCGTCAACATGGTGGATGCCACTGCCAACGGTGTGCTGGCAAAATATGCCGGAAAGGTGACGAACGCTCAGATGAACAAGGTAGACTTCAGCTCGCTTGACCTGACAAAAACCGCCACCTTTGCCAAATATATGGAGGGCTGTGCCATGAGCCTTCGCCCCAAGGTGGTGTTCGACGGTGCCGCTAATGACCCCGCTATCTACAAGGACTTCTCCTCCTACTTCGGCTCGTTCTACTGCGGCGGCAACGTGGGCAGCATGACCTATTCCGGCACGAACACCCTCAACTTCAACAAGGCTATTTATATATATAATAAGGTGGTGGGTGGCTGCAACAATGCCTATGTTCCCAAGTCCAAATATAATGACGAATATATGGGTGGTATCATCACGCCTCTGACTGATGCCGAGAAACTGGTGAACCCAAACAAGCTGGTGCTTAACTTCGAAGGTACGCTGATGTTGCCCAAGCGCCTGAAGAGCGACGGCACGCTGGAGTGGAATACCAAGAAGTGGCAGACGTCAGAGACGGAAGCCGCCGTATTGGTAGACGCATTAAAAGGTGATGGAACCGATGCCGACAAGCTGCGTCTCTACGGCGGCAACGTCTATGGCGGCTGCTATTCGAGCGGTTATGTGAATGGTGATGTAGAGATCAACATCAAGTCCGACCTGGTGAAGAAGGACGAGGTGTTTGGCAGCGACAACAGTGGCGTAGACCGTGAGGAGCAATACAACGACGTGTTGGGTTCGGCACTCAATGTGTTCGGTGCCGGCTATGGTGCCAATTCTGAGATTCGTGGCAACACGACCATCAATATCTCGGGAGGCTATGTGTTCCAGACTTTCGGTGGCGGTGAGCAAGGTGTTGTTACGGGCAATTGTACCACTACGATTACTGGCGGACAGATGGAGTACCTCTACGGCGGTGGCTTCGAGGGACCTATCCGTGGTAATACCATTGTCAATCTCGACGGCGGCACAATTGAAGGTGTCATCGGCGGTTCCTGCAATGCCGATATCCAGGGTCATACTGAGGTGTATATCGGAAAGAACGGATTCCCCGAGGTCCTGGAGAATGTGAATGGCGGTAATGACTTCGGCGGTACGATTCATGGTAAAGCTGATTTCTCTGGCAAGCTCAGTGAGTTTGCTAAGGGCAAGGTTTACAATAGTGCCGTGACGACAGCTTCGGCCTATGTTGAGTTTACGCAGGGCAAGGTGGGACAGAGTGAGTTTCATGGCAGCATCTTCGGTGGCAATTTCGGCTCGTTCAACTATAAGGATAACGTCTACAGGCGATATACCGATCCCGATGGTTCCGACAAGGAAGGCTTCACCAAGCCCCGTCTGGGTAATGCTTTTGTCTATTTCAAGCCCATCAACATTGCCGAGAGCCGGGTTGGTAACGTCTATGGCGGATGCATCGGCTATGAGGGTCTGACAGACAACAACCTGATGCAGAATCGCAGCTATGTGCTCATCGAGATACCGCAGTCGATGAATAACTTCACTGGCACACAGGTGTTCGGTGCCGGCGACTACGCCGGATTAGGCATGGGGGTGCCCGCTGCCGATGCGCTGACTAACAGCGATGGCGTGACGGCGACTGCCGTCATCGATCTGGTGCAGGGCAAGGTGAAGGATGTCTTCGGTGCCAGTTACCGGGAAGGCATCACTCGCCGTACCATCGTCAACGTCCCCGTGGGTTCCACCATCGAACTGAACCGCATTTTCGGTGGAGCCTACGGCCTGGATGTCGACAAGGCTTGCGACGTGATAGAGAGTAATGTCAACTGGCGCAGCGAGCAGGCTATGGCCAAGGGTGATCCTGCCGACGTGGACAAAGACGGCAACCAGACGGCCGGTGGTATCTATGGCGGCAACAACAATGCCCGTCGTACCATCTTCGCCAAGGTCAATATCTATTCCAAAGTCTGTCAGAACAACAAGGGCTATACCGGCAGAGTGTTCGGTGCCGGTTATGGTGCTAATTCGTGGGCGCGCCATACGGAGGTGAACCTCCTCAATGGTGCTAACGTCTATGAGCCATACGGCGGCGGTTTCGGTGGTAAGGTGCTCAATCAGGCATCTGTCACTGCATGGAGTAACACTGCCTCCGAACCCATCCCCACTGCCTTAGGCACCTATACAGATGAAAATATCGCAGCTATCAGCAATCAGGTAACCACACCTGCCGCCCTGGATGGCAATACCTACGATGCCAACGTACACGTTTATGAAGGTGCATACGTAGGCAACTATGGCTTCGGTGGCGGACTGGGTGCAGATGCCGTAGTCAGCGGTACAACCTATTTCGATGTATTAGGTGGAACGGTGAACAAGGACATCTATGGCTCCGGTACGAGTGGTGATGTGCGCAACCTCTATGAAGCCAAGGACAATACAACCTTTACAGCCAGTACGACGGTCTATGTCAAAGGCGGTACGGTGCGTAATGCCTATGGCGGTGGCTGGCGTGGCAGCGTGGGCTACCATCAGGGTGAACTACATGAGACGAACGACAATGATATCCTTGGTGAGAGTCATGTGATCATTGGTGACGTTAATGGTACAGACTTCCTGCACGGTATTCCTGCCATCACCCGTAATGTCTACGGCGGTGGTGAGGGTGGTGCCATCTATGGTACAGCCAATGTGACCATCAACAATGGCTATATCGGCTACAGATATGAGAATGGTCAGTACAAGGAAGAATTGGATGAGCCGGACAAGGGCAAAGATGGTATAGGCACGCTCGACGAGAGTGGAAATGTGTTCGGTGGCGGTTATGTCGCCAACAGCTATACCGATATCTCCAACGTCAATATGTATGGCGGTATTGTCCGAGGCTGTCTGTATGGCGGTGGTGAGATTGGTCCTATCGGTCGTGGTACGGTGCATCCGGATAAACCTGCTGGTTCTTTCACCAATGGTGATGCCAAGATCTACAAGGGCGGTGAGACGCACGTCACTCTCTGGAAGGGTCATGTGATGCGCGACGTCTTCGGCGGTGGCCGTGGCTTCGATAACTGGAACGGAGAAGGTTATATGACTCCCGAAGAGAACCTCACGATGGACAAGAGTTCGAAAGGTTATGTCTTCGGTAGCACAGAGGTACGCATCCGTGGTGGCGAGGTTGGTACTCGTGAGGGAGTTCAAAAAGGCTATGGTAACGTCTTCGGTGGTGGTAACGTAGGCTTTGTCTACAGTGCGACGGGTACCAAGAAAGGTGAGCGTACGACTATTGCCATGGAGCATCTTACCAACGGTCTTCCTGCGGACGGTGGTGGCTACTATTATTCCGTGTGGAACGAGTCAGACATGACACAGTGTCAGTTGAGTCTCGACTGCAACGTCGTGGTGGAGCCTTATTGTGAAGTGACTGCAGACGGTGGATTCGGGACACATGCCAAGGGTGAGTTTGTTCCCATTGAGGAACTGAACATGTTAGGCAATAAAGAAGCATCGGCATCGGATTGGGCAAAGATAGACTGGGAAACAGGTGTCACTATTCATAACGCGGTCTTTGCCGGAGGTAATGTGATAAGGGGTAGCGACCAGGTGTCGGTCAATACCGCTACGGTATATGGCAATGTGACGGCAGCCCTTCGTGATGCTTACAACCGTGACTTGATTACGGTCGGTACAGAACATGTCGGTGGACTCTATGGTGATGGTAACCTGACGTTTGTGGACGGATGGCGGGAACTTCACATCGACAACTATGGAACCGACTATTATAATAATGACGAGACGATCACGGTAGAGAAATATCAAAGTATGAGTGACCGTGAGCGTGCTTATTTCGTCCTCAACTACCGTTGTAAAGCGGAGTGTACCGGTAAGAATGGTTTAATCACAGTGGGAACTCGATTGACTGCCGATGAGTTTAAGGAGGCATTTGACTATGATAATTATCATGAATCAACCTATCCTGCTGATTACAAGAATTACATCAATGAGGATGGTACACCGAATCCAGCCTTTTTCGAGGAGTTGGGTTTCTGCTCCATCTATGCAGGTCGTCTGCTGAACACTATCCAGCGTTGTGATATGGCTGCTATCTGGGGAAGTCGTATCGTGCTGCAGGGGGCTCGTGACCGTGTGCCGGAAAAGGCTGACTATACCCGTTATACCATCAACCGTGTGGGTGAGTTGTCACTGAATCAGCGGACGAATCCGTCTGATGCTTCCAGCAAGCACGGTAACTACTTCGGTATCTATAGCATCGTGAACTACTTGGGTAATCTGACCAGTGACGTGTTCTTCACAGAGGCTGCGGAACATCAGTCTGCTATTCGTAAGACTGACAGCAGCAATCCTGATAATAAGGCAGATGGAACCACCACCTATTATACCTGGAAGATGAATAATAGGAATAAGGGTAACCGCAATAATGGTACCAGTGAGAATAAGGTGTCGCTTGCCTCGGGAGTCTATCTGGAGATTATCCGCGAGGAGAGTGAGAAGGCTGGACATACCGAATGGGGACTGATAACTGGTGTAGTACAGCTTGACTTGATTGATGTGAAGACTGGACTGGGCGGTGGCTATGTTTATGCCCGTAACCAGCACGGCGCGAAGACATGGCACCAAGACTGGGATAAGGTGAACCTCTCACCCTATAACCTCACAGCACGTACCTATAAGCGTTTTACTTATGATGAGTCATCTGAATCGTCCTTGAAGGAGATAGAGACTTCCGGCAATTTCGTTCATAACACCAAGCAGATTATCGACGACTGCTATCCCAATGCCAATGCCTATAAGGGAGTTGAGAAGTCTCCTGCCCACTATTGGTATATCAGAGGTCAGATTTATGTCTACGACCAGTATATCTCCGCCTATACAGGTTCGGCCAATGCCTATGCCAAGACGGTGAGCATCCCGCTGACCATCTCTGCCGCCTCTCATGGTAAGATGACGCTGCGCGACGTGCAGCCTAACCGTTATGCCTTCTATGATAATGAAGGTAACCCGTTAGGTGACAATGGCAGTGTGATTATCAATGAGATCACCTATAAGGCCGGCGATCCGATTGACTATTGGAGCTACCAGACACTGAGTGCAACAGACCAGAGCCGTTTCGTGGATCAGGTATATACTACGATTAGCAAGTGCCTGATGTCGAAGGAGGGTACGGACACCATTTTTGCCAACCATATCCTGCTGCCTGACGAAATCACTCGCATGAGGAATGCGGCACCAAAGAAGAAGGTCGAAGATGGTGCCGATGCTCCATCCGTACCGTCCGTCTATGACCCAGAGCAGGAGAAATGGGTTGACTTCGACTTTGTGTTCCGTCCGGCCAATAACATCGGACACGACACGGGATATGCACTGACCTTCGACTTCAACAACCCGTTGGAGTGGGATAAATACTACTCGCTGAAGAACGGTAGGGGTGCCGACGGCAAGTTGAGTATCACGACCGAGGAATATGTCGATAAGGATGGCACCTATCACACCGTGAAGGATGATTATATCTCCGGTCCCACCTATCGTCCAAAGACGAGTGGTGTCTATGCACAACGTAACTACACACTGGGTGAGATTTTCCCCAAGGAGATTTACGATAATTATGAAGCGAATGTGAAGAGACATGTAGCAGTTCGTAACGATCAGGCGGAGGCAGAGGCAGCCTTTGTCGTAGTGACAGAGTTCAGTGCTACCGACAAGGGCGGTACGGAGCACCAGTTCTATCCTGGCTCACCGCTCTATGCTTCCGATTACGATGATGCCGTCTGGAGTGATCTTGTCTCTGGTGGTAAGGTGGCAGCCGCCAAGGTATGTACCAGTACCCTGCAGATTACAGACAAGGATTATGTCTTCGCCGGCAACTTGCTGTCGCCTGCCGACATCACATCGCTGAAGCAGCGCATCGTAGCTGCCGAGCTGACGACCGACCTGGAGGCAGATAAATTCCTGGAAGACTACCTGACCAATGCCTACTATTGTACCAAAGCGGGTCTCTATGGCGGTAACTATTTCGAGGCAGGCAAGTCGTACCGAGCCATCGAGACCTGGAACACCATGTCGGCGGATGACCGTGACAACTTCCTCTTCAACTACGATGCGCTCGACTTGCTGATAGACCCGACCTATGGTGGCGGCTATGGTAACAAGTATCAGTATGACGGTTATATGCCAGGCAGTTCTACCATTCCTCAATATGAGGGTTGTATCCCTAATGCAACGAAGATATACTCATCGGCACAGCTGATCGACTATCAGGCTGAGTACGTGGGTGATGGTAATAGTGACTTGACCTATCGAGATAAGACTGGTGAAGAGAAGACGGTAAGTCGTGGCTATGACAACCGTATTGGCCGGAAGGAATTTGAGATGATCCCCAATGAGCGTGCCCACTGGTCGCCAATCATCGTGGATAAGGCTGGTGACTACTATGTGGTGAAGCAGGCGTTTATCCGTGGTGATGTGCCATACACGGTGGGGCAGACCATAGAAGCCTCAGTATATAATGCTTTGAGTAATGATCAGAAAACAAATTGTATCGACAAGATAACGTTCACTGGTGAACATGCAGGTACTAAGGACAATCCTAAGCACTACTATTTCTGTCGTGAGTCATACGTCATTGGAGAGCATGGCGAGGGTGTTGGTTTCACCAACTTAGGTATTACGGCTGCCCAAAAAACCTATGTGGTGGGAGACCGAGTAGATGCGAACGTGTTGATTGATGCAGAGGCATTTGACAAGTTGGTCAACAAGCAGGCAGGCTTTATCATCCATGGTACGGCACCTGAGGAGACCGCTACGCTCTATGTATCCCGTGAGTCGGACATCAATGATCTGCAGAAGGAGAAGATCATCACCGTCATCTATCTCTATGAGTATCAGGAGAGTGATGAGAGCGGTAATAATATCACACCAATCAGTGAACGCCATGTCATCAATCTGCATATCAACTTCGAGAGCGGTGTGCCCGAGATAGGCGTACTCCACAAACCTAATACCGTGCTGCCGGGAACCACCGTCGGCCTGAAGATTCCGACGGTAGAACCGGGTGCCTTCGAAATCACCAGTTCTGGCTGGGAGGTATTTGCTAATGCCGACGATGCGGCTCTCCATGCCAACGGGCAGCCGTTCTACAACAACTCGACACCAGTCTACTGGTATCAGAACGACTACTATGTGGCCTACTATGCACAGACCTATCTCGGTAAGACCTACTCGAACGCCGTGCAGTTCTCCGTGGCCAACTACCATGACCTGAAGAAGGTGATGGACGACACGCAGCACCACTACTACATCGACCATAAGGACGTGGACCGCGAGCCGAAGATCTATATCAATGACTATAGCAGCGACGAACAGAATGGACTGTTGCTGTTCAAGGACCTCATCGACCTGACTAACAATAAGACCGTTGCAGGACATAGTCCGCTGACACTCGATAACCCTGGCAAGGAGCTGCAGAAAGGTAACTATCTGGAATTCTTCCTGCGCAGCAACCAGGAGTTCACCAGTGCTGGCTGGACGCCAATCGCCAATGCTGAAGGCGAGTGCTTCAGCGGCACGCTCCACGGCGACGGACATTACATCAAGGGACTCGACAATTCACTCTTCGGCCATCTCTGCGGCGATGTACACAACCTCGGCGTGATGGGTTCATTCACATCGGGCGGTATTGCCGACACAGGTGAAGGATATATCGGCAACAGCTGGGTTTACACAACCGGCACACCTGATGGCACTGTCAAGGCAGTATTCGGCAATCCCAGTGATGGCAGGACTGAGACCCGTCAGATAGAGAACTGCTACTACTACGCCGCTGCAGGCGACTACAAGCAGGAGGACACTCACGGCAAGGCACGTAAGATGACCAAGAATCAGTTCTATAGCGGTGAGGTGGCCTACGACCTGAACGGTTCCTATCTCTACAAACGCTATTACGACCACGTGAAGCCCGCGTCGGGAGACTACTATTCTTATTACGTCGAAGAGACCGATGCCGAGGGCAACGGCGTGCTCACCCTCAAGACCGACGGCCGCTATGGTGGCGACTTCTTGCGCTATGTCTATGTGGAGGACCGTTTCAGGGATGGCGACTTCATCTATGCCGATGGCTCGATACCCGAGGAGGATGACATCCGCCTGCACAGGGATGAAGAGACGGAGGCTCAGAGCTACTATCCCATCTGGCCTGACGACTATATCTTCTTCGGACAGACGCTCGACTATGGACATACCGACGGACGCACCCACCAGGACGTGCCCTCGGCACTGAACAGGAGCAATGGCCGCATGCTGACCAATGCCGACGGCAACCGCGTATACCGTGCACCGGCCTACTTCCGCAGCAAGCAGCGCCAGATGGCACACTTCAATCCATACGCCGTATTCCCCGCTACAGAGAAGGAAGATGCAACGGCTGAGGTTTACAAGCGGATGACGGCCATCGATTTCACCGGTGGAAACGGCGACGTGGCTGGTGGCTACAAGACGGGCCTTATCGAAAACGAACGTTTCTTCCCGCCGCTGCTCGACTATGACGGACTGACGGCCTTCGTCGCCGACGGGCTGACGCGTAACCTGCTCGTCTATGCCGACCCCGTGGGCGATGCCTACTCCTACGAGCAGGTGCTCTCGCCGGCACTGCCCGAGGCTACATTCACCATCAATGAGTCGGGCAAGTACAATGAAGTGGCTGTGCCCGCCAATGCCAACAGTGTCAAGGGTCACCTCGTGTCGCTCTCGGGTTCCGTTGGCGATGGTAACTATGTGGCCCTGCGCAACCACTATCTCGTAGACCGCAACGACTTCAACGCGCCCATCAGCTACACCTTCGGCGACGACTATCGCATGTGGTATCAGCGGACGCCTGAACGCTACGTCGACCTCGTGAAGGGCTGGGAGGATGTCTGCCTGCCGTTCATTGCCGATATCGTGACAACTCAGAGGAAGGGCGAACTGACGCACTTCTTCAAGAGCAGCACCACTGGCCATGAGTACTGGCTCCGCAAGTACGACGGCAACGTGAAAGCCAAGGACGTTGCCGCGGGTGTCTACACCGCTGTCTTCAACTATCCTGCCGTTGACGGCGATGCTGAAAAGCACGTCACCAACAGCTTCCTCTGGGACTATTACTACCAGGGCGAGAGCCACAACCATCTCGACAGGAACAGCGACACCTATCAGACCTACTACAACAATGCCCGCTACTACGAGCACTACCCGCGTCTGAAGGCTGCCACGTCTTATATCATCGGTTTCCCGGGCAGCACCTACTATGAGTTCGACCTCAGCGGCACATTCTCTCCCACAACCACTGCCGAAAGTCATCCGGAGCCCCTGGCTAAGCAGGTCATCACCTTCGCATCGGCCACCGGTGCCACCATCGGCGTCAGCGACGACGAGATGAATGCTACTCCGATAGAAGGTCTCACCTTCAAGCCCAGCTATCTGAACCAGACTCTCGAAGCTGGCAGAGACGCCTTCACCCTCAATGATAAAGGCAATGCCTACAAGAGGATTCCGGCAACAGGAGCTGCCACGGAGCTGGCTGCCTTCCGTCCTTATTTCACTGGCTCGCCCTCGTCGGCTCGCACACGAGGCATTCAGCAGATCGAGTTTGGTCAGGGTGACAGCAGCTTCGGCATCGAGGACCGTCAGGATCCGCGCTCCGACGAGGCAGGCACACTCACCATCAGGGCAGCCAAGGGCCGCATCATCGTCAGCTCAAGCCTCGGCTATGCCACCGACGTGCGTATCGTCACCCCGGCTGGCATGTCCCTCAGCACGTTCACCGTCGAGCCGGGCCAGACCATCGAGACGCCCGTCCTCTTCAGTGGCATCTACATCGTACGCTCCGAGGATGGCATCTACACCAAGAAACTCTCCGTCATGAATCAGTAGGCATGAAACAGGATATGACACGTCTCTATAGCATAAAAACAGAAAAACCGCGCCGACTGTGCCGTCATTGTACCTATCGTGCTGCCAGCCAGATAGTTAGTGGGGGCATGGTTTTGCAAAAACCGTGCCGTCAAGGTGCCGTCAAGGTGCCGTCTGGTTGCGTAGGGCTTTCTGTTGTTTCTGTAGAGGCTCCTGTCGTTTCTATAGAAGCTCCTGTTGTTTCTATAGAAGCTCCTGTTGTTTCTGTAGAAGCTCCTGTTGTTGGCAAGTGGCTTCTCTTTAGGACTCTAATGCCTTCCTGCCGTTGCCGAGAAGCCTTTAAACTGGGAGAAAGTAGGCAGCAAACAACCTTACGCGCCTACGCAAAACACTTTACGCGCCTACGCAAAACACCTTACGCGCCTACGCAAAATAGCGCACTCTCTCCGGGCATAGCTGTCCTTCATGCCGCTCACCCGCAGAAGGGGGCAGGATGGCGGCAGGGTTACGGCATGGTTTTGGGGAAACATAGCCGTCATTATCGTCTTGGTTATCAAGATGATATGCCGAAATCGGCGCGGTCGGCACGGTTTTTCTTATTTTAGTAATGGACGCACGAATGAAACCTATTTCAGTTATGACGAAAGATATGACGCACGACATACAGACCACGCAGCACGGCGCCCCGCAGCAGGGAGAGATCATCCTCTACCAGCCCGACGAGACCGTGCGCCTCGAGGTCCGTCTGGAGGACGACACCGTCTGGCTGACGCAACAGCAGATGGCAGAGTTGTTCCAGACAACAAGGAATAATATAACTTTGCATATTGGCAACATTTTCAAAGAAGATGAGTTGGAGGAATCGTCAGTACGTAAGGAATCCTTACTAACTGCATCCGATGGGAAAAAATACCGCACGAAGTTCTACAACTTAGACGTAATTATTTCTGTTGGTTATCGTGTGAAGTCTCAGCGGGGCACAAAGTTCCGTCAGTGGGCAAATAAGATAATAAAGGAGTATTTACTTCGAGGATATATCATCAATCTGCACTTGCAACAACTGAACCAGCAGCAATACCATCGCAGGATAGAAGTACGGGAGTACAACAATCGTTTCCACGACCGCTTCCTCATCCTCGACGACAGCCTCTACCATTTCGGTGCCTCCTTCAAAGACCTGGGCAAACGCCTGTTCGCTTTTGAACTGATGGGCATCGACAAGAGCATGATATTGAACCAATTGTAACGAAATAACGACGATGAAATATAAGGAGTTTGAACGCATCATATCAGAGGAACGCATGTCGCGCTATGTGCAGGCTTGTGGAGGTGACACCCGTAAGGCAATGACGCTTTACCGCTATAATCTGCAACTTTCACAAGAACTGTTCACCATCATTAGTTGCTTTGAGATATCATTGCGTAATGCTATCAATAAAGAACTTACTGTTCGTCTCGGTAGTGAATGGCTCAAAGACTCCATTTTGCCAGGTGGAATATTCTCCATTCCTATTCTTGGCAAGACTCATGATATTATTCAATTTGCCTATGACAAGTTGAACAGAGAGTCAGCCTATACTCATACAAAGTTGCTCGCAGAAATGGAATTCGGCATTTGGAAATATATGTTTTCGCCGATACAGTTCAGGCAGACTGGGCAGGTGCTTCTGAGAATTTTCCCTTATAAGGATCGCTCAACCCCAGAGGTAAAATATAATCATTCTTATTTCTTTAATGAGTTGGATAAAGTGAATACCATGCGTAACCGCATTGCCCATCATGAGCCTGTATGCTTCTACCTGCAAGATCCTGTGATTGACACATCACACGTTCTCGGCATCTATCTTAAGATGCAGCGGCTCTTTGCATGGATGGGGATTGACAGCAGGTCATTACTCTATGGTCTTGACCATGTGCAACAAGTCTGCAAACATATTAATGAACTAAGGGAATAGAAAAACTAAACCCACCGGTTTGACTTTCGTCAGGGACACGGTGGGATTCAACACTGCAAAGGTAAGCAATTATTCTATATGAACAAAATAACTCAGCAAGGAATTAACATAAAATAACGAAATAGATGATACACGATATGAAAAGAACTATAAGATATATCCTTTCCCTCTTGCTCCTGATGTGCTTAGGAGTCGGTGAGACGTGGGGACAGACAACGGACTATTCGGGTACCTGGTATCTACAGAACAAGCAGAACAATGCCAACGGCTACTACCTAGTGCCGGCCTTGGGCTATTACCAGGACGATAACGACAAGCCGTTCATTACTACCTTTCAGACGAACAAGGACAACAACTCCATTTGGCGGGTTGAGAAAGTTAACCTCGATGGCGATTCGCAGGACTACTATCGCTTTATTCACAACGCCACGGGCAAGTATGTCACATTCAATGATGCCGTACTCGACAATTCAACGACTGAAAGACTGGCTGCCCGTTTCCGCCTTCATTTACAGACATTCGACATCCCTACTGATGCCACACTATTCACCATCCATAACAACCGCTTCCATGACCGCTTTCTCATCCTTGACGATGCCATCTACCACTTTGGAGCTTCGTTCAAGGACCTCGGCAAACGTCTTTTTGCCTTCGAACTGATGGGAATCGACAAGAACGTCATTTTGAACCAACTTTAGAAAACCACGAATTAAACGAATGACACGAATAAATATGAAACACGAGATGAAACAGAACGTACAGACATACCGCCACTTGCGCAGCCTGCTCCTCCTCCTGATGATGACCGTGGGAGCCACGGGGGCGTGGGGGCAGACCGACTATTCGGGAACGTATTATATACGAAGTGAAAGTCCTAATAAAAATACAGATGGTGATTATTATCTGTGTCCCACGAGAAATTGGTATCTTTATAAGGCTACCAATAGTTATGAAAATGACACTGATAATAATGATGACAACGGGATGCCATTCCTTACAACCTATCAATGTAAAACAAATGATTACGATGACATTAGTAAGGCGGTGTGGATTGTCAAAAAGCATTCAACCAAGCCGGATTGCTATTACATCATACAAAAAAGAACTGGCAGATACATGGTGTCCAACGGTCAAATTGGCGGTGTCGGTGTCAATCGTATGCGTGTACATCTGGAAAGTGTTGCCGATGCCACAACCCTTGGAGATTTAGCACTTTTTGAAATAAAAGAACATAGTGGTCATATTGACATTGTACCTCATTCAACAGATGGTAGAAATGGTGAAACTTATAAGTATTTAGTCGTCAACTTCAAGAATTTTAATGAACTTATAGGTAGTGCTGGCAAAAACGACGGTCCAAATGGCACATATGGGAAAAACGTAGCAGGAATTATTGGCCTATACGATACGGAAGATAATCACAAATGGGCTCTCGAAGAAATAGTTGCCCGCCCCACGATCACCATTGATGACAACCAAGTAACGATAACCGCTGAGGAGGGCACCACCATCCGTTACACTACCGATGGAACAGCCCCCATTGACACCGACCCTACTGGCACTACTACGACGGCAGTTGATAATAACACTGTAACATTTCCCCTCCCTGATGGCGCGACATCCATCAAGGCTATTGCTATGATTAAATTAAAT
This sequence comes from bacterium UBA3756, assembly GCA_002371695.1. The sequence goes on along the minus strand of DFGG01000128.1, from coordinate 20,945 downwards.
ACCGTCGATGTTGCGTCAAAAGTCTCGACCCTGAAACTTCCTGCCTACACCTACAACATAGTAGATACACAGGGTTACATCGCCATTAAATACACCGTGAATCAGCCTGCGGGTTTAGCGCTTAGCGACAATTATACCAGCATCCCCGAAGCCATCCGCAGCACCTATCTTGAGGATGAGGAGATTACATTCTACAGTACTTTCACTGAAGGCTCACGTGGCAATCTATCTGGCGAAATCACGAGCACACCGGCTGAGGGTGGAGACATTTTTGTATCGTATACCACTAACGATCTCAATGATAAGCCGCTCCACTTGAATGCCTCCAACCCCTTTAAGATACAAGTGAACGGCGAATATGTCTATGACCAAAATACGAGCTTGATGCACTCTAGTACCGACGGTGACGATGCTAACAATTATCGGTGGTTAGTGAAGGGTGGCGATCCATACCGTGTGCAGATACAGAACGTGGAGAGCAGCACGCATTATTTCAAATGGAGCACAGCTCCGTCGGCCTCGCTCACATTAGGGACATCACCGTCATACTTCATCATCTTTGGCGGCAGTGCGACAACTGTTCCGGAAGGTTTTAAGGATCAAGTGGAGCTGATGGCCGCTACCGGCGAAGATATCAGCTCAAATACCTACTATAACGTGGGTCGTGTCAGCGACGTCGGTCTGCTGCCCAGCGACACATACGGTCATGGCAACGCCGCCATCCAAGTGCTGCTCAAGGCTGAGCAGCGGAATGTCACCTTCCATATTATCGACATGAGTGGGCGCATCGTCGTTGAGGTGAGCGGCCCATTCGACGGCTTGGATGTGCCGGAACAGTGGAAGAGTCCACTGGTGCAGACCTATCATTACTATAAGTTTGAGAACTTCAGAGTCACAAACGGTATTTATAGCCTGAGACAGAACCAAACCGAGATAGATGATTTCCTCAATGCCCCTGCTGACATATACGTGACCTACGACCCCAGCGACGAATACGACCTTGACGGCTCGGAAAACCGTACTACCGACGGAAAGAAATACCTGCTGAAGTTTGCTGGCGGCACCTCGTTCCAACAGGAGAAGGGCGACGGTTTTGAGGCTACGGCAGCTCCGGGTATCTATCCCTACATTAACGGCGAGGGCGGCCTCTTCGTCTATGGGCAGGACAAGTTAGACGCAACGGCAGGAGCGGTGGGCAGCACCCGTACCCGCTGGGCGTGGTACTTGGAGGGCGGCGACCCCTACCGACTGAGGATTTCTTCGCTTCAGACAAAAACCGATGGTAAAGAAGAAACACACCACTCTTATTTGCGCACATACAAGCCACAGGGATACACAGAAGTGGTTACTGGTGTCATCAGCGACAATCCTGAAGTCTATGATGCTTCAGACGATGCCCATGCTGAGCGTCATAAGCCAACCGACTACATGATTCTTAAAGGTACAAACGGCCATTTCAGATTGGTGACTACCGACGTAGTGGACGACCTTGATGGCAATGCCGCTAACGATGTGCGGCATACTGTCACCTCGTTTGAGAACTACTGGAAGACTAATCCTACGGCAGCTAACCTTATCAAAGCTAAAGACGAGACATTCACTGTCGGCAGTACTCCAACAGAAGCCCAGATAACGGCTGCGCTCACGACAGGATCGGAGGCGATAGGCTGGCATACCTACAACGTATGGGCTAACGGCTCGACATGGACAAGTTCCTCGAAAGTATTCGGCTATGGCCCTCACTGGTTCAAGACCATCAATGTGGGTACGGAGTCAGAGGGCACCTTTAACGGTGACTTCGATCTGGTGGAATACGATCTCGACGGAGCCCTAATTCTGCTTGACCAGCACGGATGGGAGGTGATGCGCAAGCCCATTACCAACCGTTCTTCCGATAAACAGGCCTATGCTGCCGAACTTAGGAAGTATGACAGCCCTATGGTCAAGAAGTATCATTTCTGGACAAACTTCATCAAGGAGGACGGATATCACAAATATAAGCCAATCCGAGGTAATGCGACTGCTTCGAAAAATGCCCAACATAAGGGTGTTGGAACATCTTTGGCCGACTATCCCGAGGTGTTCTCCACAGGTACGCTGGCCGACATCTACGTCACTTACGAGGTGATGGCTACCTATCGTGACGGCTATAGAGGCGCTGCTACTGAGGCAGGTACAAGTGCCTCGAAGTATCTCATCAGGCAAGGCACGAACTATGCCAAGACTACTGACGGTTCTACAATAACTCCCGAGGCTGAGACGAATGTCGATCTTACTGACCCATCTACTATCGGGGATGAGTTACTCTGGTATGTCAAGCCCAACTTCAATATTGACACCGAGATGGGCTATCAATATAGTGGAAGCAAAAGTGAAAAGACACGGGAAGAAACAGAGGCTACCTATTTTAGCAATACAGCAGAAGATGCCGTGTACGACAAGACGAACGGCCAGAACGGCTTCGACCCCTACAACCTGCAGATAGAAAGCGCAAAGACAGATTATTCAGGCAAGCTCTTTACGACCAACGCGACTGGTGCAGAACTTGACGACAGTGGTGGACTGGTATCGACTTACAACGAGGGGGGAAAGACTGTGACGCTGCAATCATACGCACAAGCTTTTGATGTCACCGCCAACTATTATGACTCTGGCACGGGCTACCAAATACCGCATGTCACCAACTCTACCTTCATGGCTGTCAGTGATGCCAACGGAAACATACGACTGATGCCCCGCTTCGACCATCATAACGTTTCGACGTTATTCACCGCCCTCGACGATCAGCAGGAACCAGCCCCTTACGGTGACGAATCTGGAACACAGACCACCTTGTTTGTCCTTCCCTCGACTTCTTCGCCTACACCTTCAGGAGAGCCGATAACGATTAGCAGTTCGGATGAGATTACCGACATGAATGGCTACTATATTTTAAGCGAGGACTTTGATGTTACAAAGGTTGTCGGTACTAAGGCCAAGCCTTTCACAGGAACTATTGACGGCCAGTTATACACCATCGACGGCCTTAGCCGTCCGCTCGTGGCATACGCCGATGGAGCCACCATCAAGAACGTCATCGTTAAAACTGTTTCCATCAACGCTGGCAATGCTGATGGCAATGCCAGTGCTATCTGCTGTGAGGCTACTGGCGCTACCCGTATCTACAACTGCGGCATTCTGCCCACCTCCACCGAGCGTGATAATGAGGGCAACATTACCGGTTTTTCGGGCAGCTACGTTAGCGGCTCTACCAATGTGGGCGGCATAGTGGGTTTGCTTAGCGGAACATCTCGCGTTATCAACTGCTTCAGCTATGCCAACGTCAGCGGCGGTACAATGATGGGTGGCATCGTAGGAAATAATGCTGTGGCTACAACCGCTAATTCCTCTGATCCCGACCATTACCTCAAGACGATGGTGATGAACTGTATGTTCTATGGTAATATCACTGGCGGATCAGCCACAACCATGAAACCTGTCTATGGAGGTCAAGTAATAAGCAATGCAGGAGAGAATGGCATCAATAACTATAATTATTACCGCAATGGCAAAGATGTAACATTCGATGACAATTACGCTAATTTTGATGCCTATTACTGCACCCTGCCTGCTGATGAAGAGTATCTGACCCGGTTCGAATATTACCGCAGCATATTGAACAGCAACAAGAAACTATGCACATGGTGGATTAATGGAACATCAGGAACTGCTCCGACAGATGACGACGTAGACGCCGTTGGAATCGCCAAGTGGGTGCTTGACCCAGAAATTGCTCCTTTCCCCATTCTGAAGAAATGGGGCAAATATCCTTCCGTCATCAATCAAGATCCTGAGTATGTTTGGAACCCCATTACCCAACAAAAGGTTAGCAGGGCAACAGCTGAACCATATCATGGCAAACAACTTGGTACGATCAGTGTTACTGTCAACGCTGGTACTAAACACGAGGGCACTGGCGCAACATCCACGACATTGTCATCTGTTATTGTTATGGATATGGATACATTGAATCACGATTACTGCTATGCCAAGATTCAGTTGCCCTATTATAATGAAGTGTTCGGAGATCCTTCGGTACAGTTACCTGACCCTTCAGCAGAAGACTATACATCGAAATGGAACAATCGCTATGGCGGTAACTACAAGGACTATGTGGTGACAGGATGGAAGATAAAAAGTGTTACGGGAGGAGAAACTGGTTCTTTCAAAGGATATGCTGTGACAAGTGTCCCCGATGCCATAAGCAGTGTATCCGCAGGTACGGTCACGCCCGACGAAGTATCCACCTCCGCATGGGAGGACGGTTTTAACTTTGCTGACCGTAAATGCACCAACAAAGACCTCTACAGCAAGAGCGGACGTGTCTTTGCCCAAGGCGGGTATTACTATGTGCCGGAAGGAGTGACCGCTATCACTATCGAGGCATATTGGGGTAAGGCGGTCTATCTGCACAACAAAGGACATTATGTGGACCGGGTGAACGTTGCTGCTGTTGCTGCTGATAATAAGGATGGTTCTGGTGATGGTACTGGTCCTGATTTTGGTTCCGCCTTCACACCGGCTGGCACGCTGTCCACGAAATTTCAGACTTATGATGTAAAGGAAGATTTACAAGCTGCCATTAAGGCCCTAACGAATAATGCCTCCTACACTGTGTATGACCAAGCCATTGTTCTTGTGGGCAATGTGCAGGTGAAAAACCGTGGCGGAAATTTAGCAGAAGGTGGTTCCAGAGCCTTTACCATCATGAGTTGTGACCTTGATCTTGACAATGAGCCAGACTACTGCTTGCAATTCCAACAGCGAAACACAACTAATCGTCCAGCCATCAATCCGGTACGTTGGGACTTCCTGCCAGTGCCAGAGCTTGGCCTTGCCATTCGTACCAACACTTTTGCATACGCCATTGGCCTCATGGTGCCAAAAGGGCATTTCGAAATCACAGAGACCGCTTTTATGCATACCACCCAGTTTGAGTATGATGCAGCCATAGGAAAGACAGAGGCACCGCTGATTCTCAATGGCGGGCATTTTGAACAGATAGTGGTACGCTATGGTCCCAAAGACAAGACAAGTTATATTCTGATGGGAGGTAACTTCCGCATGAAGCGTTTCACACCAGGTTATCACGCAACCCCAACCGTTAACTCTACCTATCCTGCCATCCGTCACTGTGCCGTCAACGCCATTGGCGGCGAGTACCCGGAGTTCTATCTCTCAGGAATTTATGCTCCAGACCAGGGAACAAGGGATAACGATAACCCCCACTGTTATACTAATGGCGGTTACTTTGGCTTAGTGGCAGGTGCGGGCTACGAGCAGGTGAAGGGTGACGTGACGTTTAAGATTGACCACTCCATTATCGATGAATTTTATGGAGGGGGCATTAATGCTGCTAAACCCGTTACGGGTATAATAGATGTGACAATTAACAATAGTCTTGTTGGTATTTACTGTGGAGGACCGAAGGTTGGTGTCATGTCAACTGTTGATGGTAAGTTGAAAACTGTTACCACAAATGCGACGGGGACGACGTTTGGCGTGTTTTATGGTGGCGGAAATGGTGGCACCAGTTACTATCGTGAGAGAAAAAGGGATAATACAGGTACATTTCCGTCATCAGCGTCTGCCTGGGATGGATATACTGCGTTCAATCCTCTAAACCAAGAGTCAGCACCAAATGCGGCCTACCAAAACGGCCAGAATGCGAAATGGGGCTATCACGCAGAATATGAATTTGAGGTATTCAACTCATCTAATGGCTTAAAGAGTGGTGAAGATGTGATTCGTGTCTATTATCGATGGGCTCAGTTCGGCACTACCACCACTGGCGATGTGACCAGCACCCTGACCGATTGCACTGTCACAGGAAACTTCTTCGGTGGTGGCAATCTGGCCAATGTGACGGGTAATATAACCTCAATTTTGAAGGGTAATACGCACATCTATGGTTCGGCCTTTGCGGGTGGCTTCTCTGCCAGCATACCATCCTTCCCTGTTCACGATAAAAACACCGTGAGTATTCCTACACATGACCCAGCTGGTAACGTAGACGAGCAAGGTTCGCTCGACTATTATCAAGATGGTGGAAAAGACCGTATGTACACATGGTGCTACAAGAATGCCTCTGGAAAGGTGCTCCCCGAAGGTGTGGTTATCCCTTCAGGTTACAGTGCTGGTACAAAACAGAAATCCGTGTTTAGATACCCCGATACAGATGACGGCAAATGGTATGTATTAACCACAGAATCACTCGAAGGTCTTGGATCAGTGAGTGGCGATACGAATTTAACTCTTGATGACAACTGTGTGGTTGATGGCAGTGTCTTTGGTGGCGGTGATGCAAGTACCGTTGAAGGCAACACCACCGTCAATCTCCAAGGCAACACCCAAGTTTTCGGCAACGTCTTCGGCGGCGGTAACGTGGCCGAAGTCGGTGGCAGCGCCACGGTGAACATACGGCCAGAGACGCCGACAAACAATAACAATTCTGGCGGTGACACCGGTGAGGGTTCCGGCGGCAATTGAGGAATGATGTAAGACAATAAACATTCTTGCGTCCTGATGGTAGCAAGCGTCCTTCGGCCGAGTGGAAGATGGAAAATTGAAAATGAATTTCGAGCTCTGCTCGCCTGAGCACTGACAAGGAGCGGCAGGAGATGGAATAAAGAATAAGAAGAGATAAATGGCAAAGATAATAGTTCAGAATACGGAGATAACAGTCATCAAATCCAACGATGATGATTATATCAGCCTGACGGATATGATAAAAGCCAAAGATGGCGACTTTTTCGTGACAGACTGGTTAAGGAATCGGAACACGTTGGAATATATAGGAATATGGGAGAAATTCTATAATCCCACTTTTAATTATGGCGAATTCGCCATAATTAAAAGTCAGGCTGGTTTGAACAGCTTTAAGGTCAGCGTGAAAGAATTCGTTTCAAAAACAAATGCAATGTGTCTTCAGGCTAAGGCTGGACGATATGGTGGCACTTATGATAAACGACGGTGTTCCGCAGAATGAGCGTCTGGTGAAACTCAACCAGATTGCTATCCAGCAGATGCGGGTGCTGAACGGTAATGAAGGCAGAAACCTGCTGAAATAGATGGAATAAAGAATAAAAAGAGATAAATGGCAAACGAGATAGCCCATAAGACAGCACAGCAGGGTGAGATCATCCTCTACCAGCCCGACGAGACCGTAAGGATCGAGGTCAGGCTGGAGGATGATACCGTGTGGCTGACTCAGGCTCAGATGGCTGAACTGTTTCAGAAAGATCAATCGGTTATAGCCAGGCATATAGGAAATGTCTTTCGTGAAGGAGAACTAAACGAATCAAGTAATATGCAAATTTTGCATAATACTCTGTCAAAGTACAAACCGACAAAAGTATATAGCCTTAATGTAATTATATCTGTAGGTTACAGAGTGAAGAGCAAACGAGGTACTCAATTCAGAATATGGGCTACTGCTATTTTGAGAGAGTTCCTTCTTAGAGGGTATGCTGTCAGCCAGCAAACTCGTTTTCTGAAAGAAGACATAGACAATCGTCTTCTGAAACATGAAAAGAGGATAGAGGCAATAGAGGAGAAGATAGACTTCTTCGTGCGGACGAATCAGCCGCCGGTGGAGGGAATATTCTATGACGGCCAGATATTCGATGCTTATCGCTTCGTGAGTGATTTGGTTCGCAGGGCCAAGCAGCGCATCATATTAATAGATAATTATGTGGACGACACGGTGCTGGCCATGCTCGACAAGCGGGCTGATGGTGTAAGTGCCACGATATATACCCAGCATGTCAGCCAGCAGTTGCAGTTGGACATCGACCGCCATAATGCGCAATATGACCCTATCGTCGTGGAGCACTTCAACCGCGCTCACGACCGTTTCCTGCTGATAGACGAGGAGGTGTACCACATCGGGGCCTCGCTGAAGGACTTGGGCAGGAAGTGGTTTGCCTTCACGCTGATGCACGACATCACGGCGGCGGAACTAATCAGCCGAATCAGCGGCAGCACCACGGTGAACATTGAATGATGTAAGAAATAAGATGGATGATGTAAGACGGAAGATGTAAGAAGTAAGATGTAAGAGTATGGCGAATGAGATAGCATCACAGCAGAATATCCAGAAGGGGGAGATCATCCTCTACCAGCCCGACGAGACGGTACGCATAGAAGTTCGTATGGGAGGAGAGACTGTTTGGCTGACACAGCAGCAAATGGCAGAGCTCTTTGACAAAGACAGAACCGTGATAGGTCGCCATATACGCAACATTTACAAAGAGGAAGAACTTGAAAGAGACATCACATGTGCAAAATTTGCACATATGGGTCTTGATGGTGACCAGCAGTATGAATATACGGCTTACAACCTGGATGTCATCATCTCGGTTGGTTACCGCGTAAAGTCTCAGCGAGGTACAAAATTCCGCCAATGGGCCGCGACAGCATAGGCGAGATTGTGATGTACCAGCCTGATGAAACTATCAAGCAGGAAGTGCGCGTGGAGGACGAAACAGTCAAACACAGGGGAGCAGACCCCTTGCGCGCGCGCATGCGCGATAGTTGTATTAAGCCAAAAACATCCCAGTTGGGTGCGGCATCGGGAGAGGCTTCTTTCTGGAATAGGAAAGTTGTTTTCTGAAAAAAGAAAGCGCTATAGGAAAATTTGGAAGTTTCCTACGTTTCTAAAGAACTTCTATAGTCAGTAACTATACAACGATTTATCCCATTCTGCCCATTAGATGACACAGACAAGCGTCTCTGCCATGAGGAAATAACCTTTTGTTTGGACAAAAAATACTCTTTCGCGTACATTATTAGCAGGAAATCCTCCGTTTTTGGCATTTTCTATCAAAAAAATTTGCCGTTATGCGATAGTTTTCCTATCTTTGCAAGGTCGTATGGACGGAATTGAAAACAAGGCGGATGTGGATAGCAGGACGGCACACCGGCAGACATCTGACGAAAAAGAACATTTGAAGTTACGATATAAGGGCACTGATTATGAAGAAGAGATACGTACAGACACTCATACTATTGCTGGCAGCTCTGCTGGTCGGCCATGATGCTAAGGCACAAGGCGAGAGTACCGAGAGCACGGGGCCCACGGTGCGGGGCAACGTCTTCGGCGGCGGCAACCTGGCCAATGTGAAAGGTAGTGTGACGGTAAACGTGAGTGCCGGCACCGTTGCTAATGATGTCTATGGTGGCGGTGCGCTGGCCAGCACGAACACTGGCAATACCACGAATACGACTGACAATACAACGAAAGTGTTCCTGTTAGGTGGAACAATTGAGCATAATGTCTATGGTGGTGGCCTGGGTGAAAAAAGTGGTGTAGGAGGAGCAACAGCTGATAATCCAGCCTATGTGGAGGGCAACGTGAAAGTATATCTGAACGGTCTTGAGACTGATGACTATGTTGCAGCGAGCCATAGTTCACTCGTGACAGGTCTGGATACAGACGGAGACGGCAACATTAATTACTACCAGGTTGGTGATGATGGGTGCAAAGTGAAGGGAAACATCTTCGGATGCAATAATCTTTGCGGTACACCTCGTGGTAAGGTAAAGGTACATGTGTTTAAAACCTTCGGTTATGATGACGAACACAAGAAGTCGACAGGTAAGACAAATACGACCTATGATGTAGCCGCAGTTTATGGAGGTGGGGATATGGCAGCCTACGAGCCAACTGATGCGACATCTACTGTTGAAGAAACTAAGGCAAAGGCTTATGCCGAAGTGGTCATCGACGGCTGTGACTTTACCAGTATCCAGCAAGTCTATGGTGGTGGTAATGCAGCCTCTACGCCTGCAACCAATGTCGTTATCTATGAAACCTACGAGATAGGCGAGGTGTTCGGTGGTGGTAATGGTGCAGGAACGGTATACATCAATAGCGCAGACCATCCTAACCCTGGAGCCAATGTGGGATATAAAAATTATACAGAATATGTAAACGTGGATGGTACTCTGGTCGCAAGGGACAAGGAGGAAGCCAATACGAAAGAGAAACGTCTGGCAAGTGATTATGTCTATGGTACCGGTGCTGCCAATGTCACCATCTACGGCGGAGCCACCCATCAGGTGTTCGGCGGCTCTAATACGAAGGGCAATGTACGCATCACTGCCGTTACTCTGCTTGACGACAACAATGATTGTGACTTCAAGATCGATGAGGCGTACGGTGGTGGAAAGAGTGCACCGATGGATGCTGAGGCGAAGCTGCTGATGTCGTGTATCCCAGGCTTGAAGGCGGCGTATGGCGGTGCCGAAGCTGCGAATATCGAAGGTGATGTGACGCTGAATATCACCAATGGTAATTTCGACCGTGTCTTTGGCGGTAATAACATCAGTGGTAGGATCGGTGGTACTATCACAGTGAACATCGAAGAGACTGGGTGTAAGCCCGTCATCATCGGACAGCTCTACGGCGGTGGCAACCAGGCTGCCTACACTGGTCCGCTGAAGGCTGACTCACAAACCGACCTACAGGGGCCGACCGTCAACGTGCGTTCGTTTACCAGCATTGGCGATGTCTATGGTGGTGGCTATGGTAAAACAGCTGTCGTAACGGGTAATACCACCGTGAACATCAATGTTTGCAAAGGTGACTTCAGTACGCCAGACGGTTCAATGGCTGACTATATTAATGATGCTATTGGCGACGGCTCAAGGACTATAACGTTTACTGAGTACAAGCGCACAGAGGATGGTGGCTTCGAAACTGATGATGCTGGCAATAGATTATCTGAAGAAAAAGCAGTGGTGGTCACTCTACCTACTCATGAAAATGACAAGATAGGTGCTATCAACAATGTATACGGCGGTGGTAATGCGGCCAAGGTGGTTGGCGACACGTACGTGAATGTCGGTACGCAGACTGGCGAGACCGTTACCCTCGTATCAAAAGATGGGGAAAATGTGGAAATCCTTGGTGCCGACATCCGGGGCAACGTCTACGGCGGTGGTAATCAGGCGGAGGTGACGGGCGACACCCATGTGGTGATCGGCAAGGAAGCGACGACCACTCCATAAGAAGACAAAAGGAAGCGGGATGCACCAATCAGAGTGCATCCCGCTTTTGATAGAGGTCAGTCGGTGTGGATTTCTTCTACTTACTGCGGTGACGGTCGAACTTGTGGAGGAAGTAGTTGAAGGCCTCCAGACCGATGAGCACCAGGAAGGTGGAGGCGATGGCCACCTTGTACATGCCGCCTCCGCAGGCCAGGCCGATGGCAGCTACCACCCAGACACCGGCAGCAGTGGTGAGGCCGCTGACTATGTTCTCACTCTTGCGGAAGATGATGGTACCGGCACCTATGAAACCGATGCCGGAGACTACCTGGGCAGCCACGCGCGACACGTCGAGACGATGGCCCGGCAGGGCTACGGCCTCCTCGAATCCGTAGGCCGAGACCACCATGAACAGGGCAGAGCCGAGGGCCACGAGGAAATGGGTGCGGAATCCGGCTTCCTTGGAACGGTACTCGCGCTCCAGACCGATGGCACCGCCCAGCAGGGCAGCGACGAAAATGCGTAGTATCAGGTCTAATTCGATATCACTATTCATTATTCACTAATCACTATTCATTATTCACTAATCACTATTCACTATTCACAAATCACTGTTCACTAATCATTTTCTTGTAGCAACGGTGACGGCGGTGCTGTCGCGACTCCAGGTACTGCCACTGTGAGAGGACGCTCTCGTTGGACTCCATCTGTGGTCCTGTCTCTGCCCACGTGAAGCCGTAGGCCTGGAACTGCCGGATGAGGTCGTCGAAGATGAGCGCGTTAGCACCCTTGCCCCGATATTCGGGCAGCACGCCTATGAGCAGCAGGTCGACGGTATCGGTGCGGTGCCACTTGAGTATCTTCAGCAGGTGCCACCAGCCGAAAGGCAGGAACCGTCCGTCGCGCGTCTTCTGCAGGGCTCGGGAGAAGGAGGGAAAGGTGATGCCGAAGCCCACCATGTGGTCGCCATCCATGATGGCAGTGACCAGGTTCAGGTCGGCAATCTTGATATAGTCGTTGACGAGCTTGTCAATCTGTGAGTCGGAGAGCTGGCTGAAGCCGTAGAGATCCTTGTAGGTGGCATTGAGCAGGTCGAACACCTGGCGCCCCATGCCCTGCCGGATGAGTTCGTTGCGGGTGAACTTGTGTACGCGCAGTCCGTAGCGGCGGCGCACCATCTCGGTGATCTTGGCAAACTTCGCGGGCACCACCTCTGGTACGCGCACCTTCAGCTCCACGTAGTCATTGTCTTTCTCGAAGCCGCCTATCTGCTCCATGTGGCGTGGGTAGTAGGGATAGTTGTAGTTGACGTACATGGTGGCCTGTTCGTCGAAGCCATCAATGAGCATGCCCTCGCGGTCGGTGTCGATGAAGCCGAGGGGGCCGGCAATCTCTGTCATGCCCTGTTTCCTGCCCCAGTCTTCGGCAGCACGGAGCAGTGCGGTGGACACTTCGAGATCGTCGATGAAGTCGAACCATCCGAAGCGTACCTGACGACGGTTCCATCGCTCGTTGGCCCTGTGGTTGATAATGGCGGCAATGCGCCCCACCACATGTCCGTCCTTCAGTGCAAGGAAATAGGCGGCATCGCAACACTCAAACGAGGGATTCTTGCTACGGCTGAGTGTGGCTTTCTCGTCGGCATAGAGGAAGGGCACGGCACATTGGTTACCACGATAGAGATCGTAGTAGAACTGGATGAACTGCTCCAGCTGGTTGTCGGTGGTTACTTCTTGTATGTCAATCACGATGCAAAAGTAAACAAAAAAGGCGAAAGCACCAAACTTCCGACCTTTTTTCTTTCAGTGAAGTGATATTTGTTGTTACAGAGCGTCGATATATTCGTAAAGCTTGCGGTAGAACGGGTGTCGGGTCATGGTGGATGCATCGCCGAGGATGATGAGTTTCATGCGGGCTCGGGTGATGGCCACGTTCATGCGGCGCAAGTCGCGGAGGAATCCGATCTGCCCCTCATCGTTGGCACGTACGAGGGAGATGAGGATGATGTCGCGCTCCTGTCCCTGGAAGCCGTCGACGGTGTTGACGCTGATGAGGCTGCGGTAGGGTTTGAAGAATTCCCTCTTCTTGATCAGTCGGCGCAGGTATTGCACCTGAGCGCGGTAAGGAGAGATGATGCCCACGTCGAGACGCTCGTCGAGGATGCGCTGCTTGCCGATCTTGGTGAAGTAGTGCTCGAGGGCCATCAGTGTCAGTTCGGCCTCGGCGCGGTTGATGCGGCCGAAGCTCTCGCCGACGAATTCCTCGCGGAAGAGGGGAGGGGGAGATGGGCTATCCGAGCTATCCAGAATATCCGGTTTTTCCGGGCTATCCGGTTTTTCCGGGTTATCCGGTTTTTCCGGGTTTTCCGGGTTATCAGTGAATTTGCTGGTGTCTATCCAGGTCATGGGGATATCGAGGTCGAGGATGCTGCGGTACTTGACCTCAGGCGCCGACTCCACTTGATTGCCGTAGAACCAGTCGCTGGAGAAGCGCATGATCTCTTCATTCATGCGATACTGCATCTTCAGCAGGGTGACGGTCTCGGGGTGGTTCTCGACGATGCGCTCCATGAGCGTCTTGCCCAGTCCTGCCTTCAGGGCGGCGAAGCTCTTCACGGTGGGTGGCAGCTGGCAGTGGTCGCCGGCAAGGATGACGCGGCTCACGCGCCGCATGGGAATCCAGCAGGCGGCTTCGAGAGCCTGGGCGGCTTCGTCGATAAACAAGGTGCCGAACTCCTGGCCTTCCAACAGTCGGTTGGCCGAGCCTACGAGTGTACAGGCGATGACACGGGCTTCGCCGAAGAGCTGGGCATTGATGCGCACCTCGAGTTCGGTGGCGCGCTCCTTCAGTCGTTCCAGTTTCTGGTGGTAGCGCTCGTCACCCCGTTTGCGGTGGCTCCGGATATCTCGGATGGCCTTGCGGATGCTCCAGAGCAGCTCGTAGTCGGGGTGTGCTTCGAAGCGTCGCTCGTAGGTGAAGCTGAGCATCTTGTCATTGACGCGGGTTGGATTGCCGATGCGGAGCACGTTGAGCCCGCGGTCGACAAGCTTTTCAGATATCCAGTCGACGGCCATGTTGCTCTGTGCGCAGACGAGCACCTGACTCTCCCGTCGCAATGTCTCATAGATGGCTTCCACGAGGGTGGTGGTCTTGCCCGTGCCGGGAGGCCCGTGTACGATGGCCACATCCTTGGCCCGGAGCACCTTGTTGACGGCATCCTCCTGCGTCTGGTTCAGGTAAGTGAAGTGCATTGGGGAGAAAGTGAAGGTCTCGGCCTTCATCCCTCCACTGCGTCTCTCCCCCTTCGAGGGGGTGTTGGAGGGGGTATAGAAGAGGTCTCTCAGGTAGGCGAGTCGTCCTTTCGCCCTCATCACGCGGTCGAGGGCCTCGAACATCATCTTATAGCTGGTCTCGTCGAAGAAAAGCTGGATGCCCACATCCTCGGCGCCCTGCACGTCGATGAGCTGGCCGTTGTCGGGCACGGCGACGACCATGCGGTCGCCCTCGACATAGCTGACGGTGGCGGTGAAGGGGAAGTAGTGGATAGAGGGGGATGTGACGGGCTTGCCGGATTTTCTGGATTTTCCGGATATGCTGGATATTTCGGATATGCCGGATATGCTGGATATGCCGGATATGCTGGATTTTCCGGATATGCTGGATATTTCGGATTTGTTGGTTGCGCCTATCCGGAAAAAGGCCACTGGCCGACCGAACTCGAAGTTGTGCTCTATCTCATCGTCGTCGCCCTGGCGGAATACCTCCACGACGAGCTGGTTGAGCGAGTTGTAATAGCTCTTGCCCATGCGGATGGGATACCATGCATCACCGCGCTTCACCTTCCGCTGCAGTCCCATCTCCTCGGTCTGCTTGCGGTAGGCTTCCTTCTCTGCAGCGTACTCCATCTGGAGCAATAGCCGCTGTTGTTGGAGTGCCAGAATCGGCGAAGTCTGCTGATTTCCCATATTTTTGCTGCAAAGGTAGCAAATAATTATGAATTATGAATTATGAATTATGAATTATTTCGTACCTTTGCAGCCAGAATGAAACAGATATTGCTAGTAAACGATGTCGTGGGCTACAGCAAGGTGGGTATGGTGGCCATGCTGCCGATACTCTCCTATCTGGGCATCCCGACGTACAGCCTGCCCACGGCTTTGGTGTCGAACACGCTCGACTATGGTAAGTTCAACATCCAGGACACCACGGAATATATCCGTGGCACACTGCCTGTGTGGAAGGAGTTGGGCTTCTCATTCGACGCTATCTGCACCGGTCTGATGTTCAGTGATGAACAGGCCCGCTTGGTGGCAGGCTACTGCAAGGAGCAGGGTAGGGCAGGCACCATCGTGTTCGTAGACCCTATCATGGGCGACGGCGGTCGTCTCTACAACGGTGTGACTCAGAAGCAGGTGAGGCTGATGCGCGAGATGGTGTCGGTGGCCCACCTCACTTTTCCCAACTATACCGAGGCCTGTTATCTGACTGACACCCCTTTCCAGAAGGACGGTATCACGTGGCAGGAGGCCCGCGAGCTGCTGGCCGCCATCCGCGACATCGGCAGCCGTTCGGTCATCATTACCAGTTGCAAGATTGACGGGATACCGTCGGTCTGTGGCTATAACCACTTCAACGGCGAGTACTTCCACCTGGAGTATGAGGAGATTCCCGGACTGTTCCATGGCACGGGCGACATCTTCTCGGCGGTGCTCATCGGGCATCTGCTCAACGGCGATCCCCTGAAGACATCCACCCGGCGGGCGATGGACACGGTATTCCGCATGATAGACCGCTATCGCGACACTGACGACAAGAACCGGGGTATCCCTGTGGAGCAGTGCTTGGATCTTTTATCATAAAAAACATGAGAATAATTAGGTGTTATAGAAAAAAATGCTTAACTTTGCATTCGTAAACTGATATGACTGGCCACTGATGCGCTTAAGTCGTAACATATTGATACTGACGTTTGTCGAGCTACTTTTGCTGCTGCTGGTGCAGACAGCTGCCGGCCAGACGTCAGACTCACTGCGGTTTGCAAGACTGCAGAAGGATATGTATCGCTATTACAGTACTCACAACACCAAGGAGTTCCTACAGACCGTGGAGCAGCTGAAAGTGCTCGCCCGGAAAGCGGGGCAGGAGAAGCTCTACTATAAGGCTTACGGCAACCAGGCCATCTACACCTCGTCCTACATCAACCGCGGCGAGGGTGTGGAGATAGCCAAGGCCCTCTATCGCAAGGCCGAACAGGAACACAGCCGGTACGGTCTCTATACTGCTAACTACGTGCTGGGCACCATCTACACCAACCTGTCGATGCTCGGCGAGGCGAAGAGCCACTACCGCGACGCGCTCAATATCCTGAAGGAGGACTATCCCGAGGAAAGCCGCTCGCCCCTCTATCTGGCTATTGCCAAGATAGAACGGGCGGAGACGCACTACGACAAAATGGATGAGTACATCGGCTATGTGCTCAGCGACCCCAATGCAACGCTGCAGCACAAGCTCAGTGCCATGTCGTACAGGTGCATGTCGCTGGTAGACCGCCAGGCCCCAAAGTCGGAGTGCGACAAGGCCTATGCTGAGCGTGAGCAGATGAAGCAACGGCTGGGCCATGATGACAACTTCGGCTACATCATCGACTTCGACCACGCCATACTTCACGACGACTTCGAGCGCGGCAAGGAGATCGTGGAGAAGCTGCCCGACTCGTCGCCGGCCACGAAGATGCTATATCGCTCGAAACTGTGCTACGCCATGGGTGATTATAAGCAGGCCTACAATTACTACGCGAAGTACAAGAACGTGTACGACTCCCTGAACAACGACAACGTGAGGAAGCACACCCTCGACGTGGGTATCATGCTTGACAAGGCCCAGGCCGAGAGCGAGGCCAAGGACCTGCGGTTGGCCAATCAGGAACTGGAGATGGAGCGTATCGCCGCCGAGCTGCAGAAGAGGACCTTCCAGGACGATGCCATAGCCATGGCCCTCGAGATGGAGCGCACCCGCGTGCAGGAGATGGAGGCCCAGCGTGCCAACGACAGCCTGATGGCCTACAATGTAGACCTGAAGATGAGCGAGTACCGCTCGCAGATGGAAGCCCGTGAGAACGAGGAGCGCCTCCGGCGGCTGAAGTGGGTCGCTGCAGGACTGCTGGCCTTTGTCGGCTTCATATTCCTGGCCATCTACACCTATATCCGCCATTTGCAGATGAAACGACTGAAGGAGGCCTACGACAAGCTGGAGGAGACTACCGCCGCCAAGGAGCGCATCGAGAGCGAGCTGCGCATCGCCCGTTCCATACAGATGGCCATGGTCCCCCACGAGTTCCCCGAGAGCAAGCGGCTCAACATCTATGCCTCGATGACGCCGGCTAAGGAGGTTGGAGGCGACCTTTACGACTTCGTAGTCATCGGCGACAAACTCTATTTCTGCCTGGGCGACGTCAGCGGCAAGGGTGTGCCGGCGGCACTCTTCATGGCCATGTCCATACGCCTGTTCCGCACGCTCTGCAAGTATCAGCTGAAACCGGCAGAGATAGCCATGTCGATGAACAACGAGTTGGCACTGAACAACGAGAACGGCATGTTCGTCACCATGTTCATAGGCCTGCTCGACCTGACGAGCGGACGGCTCGACTTCTGCAACGCCGGCCACAACCCACCAGTGCTCAACGGCAACTTCATCAACATGGAGCCTAACGCGCCGCTCGGACTGTGGGAGGGCCTCGACTATGAGGGGGAGACGCTGGAGAATATCCGGGGCAAGCAGTTCTTCGTCTACTCCGACGGGCTGAACGAGGCAGAGAACGATGCGCAAGACCAGTACAGCGATGACCGTCTGCTGAATTTCCTCAAGGGTCATACCGACATGGCGGCGCATCCGCTGATCGACCTACTGATGGAGGACGTGGAGCATCACGTCGACGGTGCCGGTCCCAGCGACGACATGACGATGCTCTGCCTCAGAATGAAATAAAGTAATTAAACCGAAATATAGCATGAAAAAACTATTATTATGTGCCGTTGTGCTGGTGGCTGCGCTCCTGGGTGCGTGTGCCTGCAGTCAGAAGACGGCAGAAGGAAAGCAGAAGAAGACAGTCCTTACGGTGGACATCAACGAGTTTGAGAAGGCTATAGCCCGTCCGGACGTTGTCCTGCTTGACGTACGCACACCCGATGAGTTTGCCGAGGGGCATCTGAAGGATGCGATACTGATTGACGTCAAGGAGAGCGGTTTCCTCGACAAGTGCCTCAAGCAGCTGCCTGCCGGCAAGACGGTGGCAGTGTATTGCCGTACCGGCTTCCGCAGTAAGTCGGCGGGTAATATCCTGACAGAGGCGGGATTCGACGTCATCAATATGAAAGGCGGTATCACGGCCTGGATGGAGGCCGGGAAGGAAGTCGTGAAATAGGCACTTTTCCCGCATCCGACGCATGACAGGCAAACTGCATCCTCTGCATACTGACATCCCCCGCCCGGAGCGGTTCACTTATCCGTTCTGCTATGAGCCCCACCCGTTGGCTGTGATGGCGGCTGAGGAGCTGAAGCGCCACCTGGGCTCGATGACGCTTACCGAGGGTAAGATGTTCGGGGTGCTGGTGGTGGCAGGAGGCACACCAACAAACTGTCCCCCTCCTACAGGAGGGGTGAGGGGAGGTCTCTTCTTTTTGGCCGCTTACTCCGGTCTGCTGGAGGGCCGCAACGACTGGGAATACTTTGTGCCCCCGGTGTTCGATGCCCAGCAACCCGACGGACACTTCAAGCAGACGGAGCGCCGGATATCGCAACTCTCGCAGCAGTCACCCATCGTAGCCAGGAAGATGTCGCAGGAGCTGCAGTTGTGGCTCTTCCACCAATATCAGTTTCTCAATGCCCGTGGCGAGCTGCGCGACCTCGTCGACGTGTGGCAGGACTACCATTGCTCGCCTCGCATCCGCCGCAAGTTCCCGCTGCCCCCAGGCGGCACGGGCGACTGCTGTGCGCCCAAACTTCTTCAGTATGCCTACAGACAGGGGCTGGAGCCCGTTTGCATGGCAGAGTTCTGGTGGGGCCCCTCGCCCAAGTCGGAAGTCAGACATCACGGGCGGTTCTATCCCGCCTGCCGCGGCAAGTGCAAGCCAGTGCTGACGTGGATGCTGCAGGGCCTCGACGTAGACCCCAGTCCCGACGAGGACGGATTCCCGCACCTGAAACCGGAGGTGGTGTATGAGGACGAGGCACTGGCTGTCGTCAACAAGCCCTCGGGCATGCTGAGTATTCCCGGGCGGACGGAGAACTACTCCGTGGCCACCTGGGCGAAGCGGCAGTGGGCGGGGGCGATGCTCGTCCATCGGCTCGACATGTGGACATCGGGCATCATCCTCGTGGCCAAGACCAAGGAAGCATTCCTCGGTCTGCAGCAACAGTTCGAGCAGCGCACCGTCAAGAAGAAGTATCTGGCCATCGTCGAAGGCACACCTGCTGAGGAGCACGGCATCATCGACCTGCCCCTGCTCTGCGACCCGCTGAACCGGCCGCGACAGGTGGTCGACTACGAGCGCGGCAAGCGAGCCATCACCGAGTACAGGGTATTAAGACCTCCTCTAACTCCCCCTGTAGGGGGAGAACAGAATGCTGACAAGCTCCTTGGTAGTATCTGTCCCCCTTCTACAGGAGGGGCCAGGGAAGGTCTCACCCTCCTCGCCCTCTGGCCACACACCGGGCGCACCCACCAGCTGCGCATGCACTGCGCCCACAAGGACGGCCTCGGCTGTCCCATCCTCGGCGACGAGCTCTATGGTCATCGCAGTGACCGTCTCTATCTTGAGGCCAGTGCCATCACCTTCGTTCACCCTGTGACAGAACGGCGTATGCACTTCGAATTGCCATATCCGTTTGACAATATTCTGCCCTATAATAATAAATAAGGTTAAAAGCGGATAAAATTCATAATTCATCATTCATAATTCATAATTATTTTAGTAACTTTGCCGTCCGAAAGATTTATTCATTATATAATAAACTATTGCAATTATGAAGATTGAGAAAATTCACGCAAGAGAGATTCTGGATTCACGTGGTAATCCTACAGTAGAAGTTGACGTAGTGCTGGAGAACGGTGTTATGGGCCGTGCAGCTGTTCCCTCTGGTGCATCCACCGGTGAGAACGAGGCTCTGGAGCTTCGCGACGGCGACAAGAACCGCTACCTCGGCAAGGGTACGCTGAAGGCTGTTGAGAATGTCAACACCATCATCGCTCCCGCCCTGAAGGGTGACTGCGTGCTCGACCAGCGCGCTCTCGACTATAAGATGCTCGCCCTCGACGGCACACCCACCAAGAGCAAGCTCGGTGCCAATGCCATCCTCGGTGTCTCTCTGGCTGCTGCCAAGGCTGCTGCCAACGCCCTGGGTCTGCCCCTGTATCGTTACATCGGTGGCTGCAACACCTATACACTCCCCGTTCCTATGATGAACATCATCAACGGTGGTGCTCACTCCGACGCTCCCATCGCCTTCCAGGAGTTCATGATCCGTCCGGTCAGCGCTCCCTCTATCAAGGAGGCTATCCGCATGGGTGCCGAGGTGTTCCACAACCTGGCCAAGCTGCTCAAGGCCCGTGGTCTCTCTACAGCTGTAGGTGATGAGGGTGGTTTCGCTCCCGCTCTCGACGGTATCGAGGACGCTCTGCAGATTATCTGCGACGCCATCAAGGCTGCCGGTTACGAGCCGGGCAAGGACGTGAAGATCGCCATGGACTGCGCTGCCTCTGAGTTCGCTGTTCAGGAGAACGGCCAGTGGTTCTACGACTATCGCCAGCTGAAGAACGGCAAGAAGAAGGATCCCAACGGCAAGAAGCTCTCTGCCGACGAGCAGATCGCTTTCCTGGAGAAGCTGATCACCGACTTCCCCATCGACTCTATCGAGGA
>DFGG01000164.1 GCA_002371695.1 bacterium UBA3756 | reverse complement strand
TGAAGTTGAAGTACTTACCGTACTCGTCACCAGCGACTGACATACCGTCGGCACAGCTGGGAGAAATCCAACCTGCATCAGCAGCCGTGGCAGCCAACTCGAAGTCCTGCTTATACAGGTTCTTGATACCAGCACTGGCCACTACTGAACCAGCAAACAGTGCTGCGAAAAGGAGATAAAATTTTCTCATAATCGATAAGTTTTTAATTAGTAATATAAAAAATATATAGATAGTAAATATAAAAGTCACGTAATACGGTGCAAAGATACAACTTTTTTTTTAAACAGCAAAGAATATTGTAATTTTAACAATAAATAATGTTTCGCGCGTACGCATAATTTGTAGCAAGGCTCCATTTTCAGGATAAGTCAGTAAAAAATTTGCTGCCGCACTTGATATTTTCAGGTGCGGCAGCAGACTATTCACTATTCACTGTTCACTATTCACTCCTTACCAGCCGGGATTCTGCGTAAGCACGCCGCCCGACTTCAGGATCTCGCTCTGCGGAATGGGGAAGAGATTCATCTTTTCATCCCACTGGCGTGTCTGAACGGTGACGGGAGTCTCTGTGAAGGTGCCGTCGGCATTCTTCGTGATATTCACGCCCTTGATGTTGGTGAAGTACTTGCTGCCTTCCTTCCAGCGGCGTACATCGAAGAAGCGGTGTCCCTCAAAGGCCAGTTCCACGAAGCGCTCGTTCTCATACTTCTGCTTGAAGTCAGAGGCACTCAGACCTGTGTCGATGTTACCCAGTCCGGCACGCTTGCGCACCACGTTGATGGCATCAGCAGCCGACATGCTGTAGCTTCCCTTGTCGTAGCCACTACCTGTGTAGTTGAGCATAGCCTCGGCATAGTTCAGATAGAACTCAGCCAGACGGAAGGTCACCCACACGTGCTTGGAGGTGTTAGCACCGTTACCGGCAATCTGCGTCTCGGGGTCTACATACTTTTTCAGATAGTAGCCTGTTGTGGTAGCATTGACTTTGGGCAGACCGTTGGCACCGCCGACGAAAGTCTCCAGGGGCTGCGTGTTGGCATTGGGCCAGGAGTCGCCGTTTCTGGCAACGGTAGCCTCCAGGCGCAGGTCGCCGTCCTCGTAAGCCTCCACCAGGTTCTGCGTGGGGCAGTTGCCACCCTTACCACCGGCACCGGCACCCGACATACCTACGGGGAAGTTGTTCTCCTCGAAGGTTCTCGACTCAGAGAGGATGCGGCGTGCGAAAATAATCTCCTTCAGAGCCTTAGCATCGCTCCAGTTGGTACGACCCTTGAAGAGTCCGGCATAGTCGGATGAGAGGGCATACTGGCGGGCCTGGCAAGCCTTGATCACATCGTTGTTGGCCTCAACAGCCTTCTGCCAGAGGCTTTTGTCGTTGTTCGGATTGAACAGCGGACTGGCGTGATAGAGAGCAGCACGGGCACGCAGGGCCAGCACGGCCAGGTTGTTAGCACGACCTGTCTCGGAGAGGCTCAGAGCCATCGAGCCAAGATTGGCATAGTCCTCAGTGATAGTGTCCTTGATGGCTACGCACTCATCGTCGATGAACTTGAAGATTTCCTCTGCCGACGTACGGGGCTGTATGTTAGCCTCGTCGGCTGTCATGGTCTTCGTGATCAGGGGCACATCACCATACTGGCGGAGCAGCATGAAGTAGTAGTAGGCACGGAGGAACCGAGCCTCAAACTGGTAGTTGTTGTACTGGTACATCTCCTGCTGATAGTTGATGTCGAGCTTGTAGTCATCAAATGTCAGGCCCGTAAACTCGTCAAGGAACAGGTTGGCATAGCTGATGCCCTGATAGCACGACGTCCACATGGAACTGTTGGCATTGGCCGGGCTCCATGCACCATTGAAGAAGCTCTCGATGGAAGCTCCTGACTGCGAGAACACCGACTCATCAGTAGCTGATGAGAGCATACCGCCATCATAGTTGCCGAAGTCAGAATCGAGCTTACTGTAGATGGTGGTAATAAAGCCACCAGCACGATCGAAGCGCTTCTTCATATACTCTGCATCGTCGATCTTGAACTCCTTGTAGTCCATCTGCTCACCGCAGGAGGCGAGCGTCACGATGCCAAGCGCACTTAAAATAATATTCTTCAGTTTCATAATCTTCTGTCTGTATTAATAGGTTAGAATGACAGTTGTACACCGACGACGACACTCTTGTTGGCAGGAGCGCTGACGCCATAGTTCTCAGGATCAGCCTCGTCGATATGGTCGAAGCAGAGCAGGTCTACACCACGCACATAGAGTTTGGCACCATTCATGAAGCCAGTCTTCTCCATCAGCGTCTTGGGGAAGTTGTAGTACACCTCCACGTTGCGGAGCTTCAGGAACGAGCGGTCGCGCTGCCAGTAGGTACTGGTCTGATAGTTGTTGGCGTTGCTCGTAGAGCTCAGGCGCGGGAACTTGGCGTTGGGGTCAGGATTGCTGGCTGTCCAGCGTCCATCATAGTACTGCTGTGAGAGCGAAGTAGTGTTCATCAGCGGCCAGTACATACCCTTGGCACTGAGGTTGGCCGTATAACGGCCTGTGCCCTGGAACATCAGGTCGAAACCGATGCCCTTGTACTCAAGACCTGCGTGGAAGTTGTAGAATATCTCAGGAGCATAGGCGCTGTAGCCGATCTTCGTCTTATCATTGGCGTCAATCACACCGTCGCCGTTGACATCCTTATACTTGATGTCGCCAGGATA
>DFGG01000013.1 GCA_002371695.1 bacterium UBA3756 | reverse complement strand
CTGGACGCCCAGCGTGTGGAACAGATCGTAAACCTGGTGGCTTGCGACGACTTCGGACAGATATTCATCACCGACACCAACCGCGACCATCTAGACCAGATACTGTCAGCCTCATCGCACGACTACAAGATATTCTATGTAGAAGACGGGGAAATCAATGAAAAATGAGGAGTAAGAAATGTTTAGGAGAGACGTAAAGGACATTAGAGAGCTGATTCTGAGAAATCTGAGGATGCAGGGACTAGAGACGCCCCTGCAACAGAAACGACTTGTGGATGCCTGGCCGACGGTGGCCGGAGAACTCATCGCAAGCTATACCAACGGGGTGAGCATTCGCAACCAGACGCTATGGGTACACCTGACGAGTCCGGCCCTAAGGGCAGACCTCTCAATGCAGCGCACAGAACTGGTAAGACGACTAAATGACTATGTGGGCAGTCAGGTGATTACCGACATCCGATTCCACTAAATCACCTCATCGACGGGGATGTCGAATGCATCGACAGGGACTTCCGGCAATTTCTGGAAGTCGAAACAAACCCCAATCTTATACATATCAGGATGGAGGGCCAGGAAACGGTCGTAGTAGCCGCGCCCGCGCCCTAACCGGCGGCCCTGAGCATCGAAAGCGATGCCTGGAACAAGCACAACCTGCCCCCCATCCGTCGAGGGGGCAGAATCTTGGCCGTCTACCATCATACCTTTAGGTTCAGCAATACCAAACGCACCTAATAAAAGATCGGCTGGTGAGGTATATCGGTGCCACGTCATGGTGTCGGGGCCCGTCACTTTAGGCAGAAAAACCGTCTTACCCTCTGCTACCAGTTCATCTATCAACTGATGGGTGAACACCTCATCGGGCAGGGAATAATAGGCGAAGACCGTAGCTGCTCCGGTCAGTCGCGGTCTGAGACGTGCAATAATTGGAAGCGACAGCTCCTCCAATTGCTGGGAAGAGAACTGTCGCTTGAGGTTTCTAATCTGTTGTCGGAGCTCTGCCTTAAGCATAGGCGATGTATGAAGCCTTGATACGTGTACCGCGATAGTCAAACGCACAAGCCACCTTCTGCTGCTTCTGACCGGTGGATGCATCTGGTTTCTGGGGGAAGGCCTTGCCTTCGCGGAAGAGCTTGAGGGTCTGGAGGATGGCTGGATCGTCCTGATTGAGGTATTCTGTCCAAGCCTCCTCGTCAAGCATATTGTAGATGATGCGGCTATTGACATAGCGTTCAAGCAACTTGTATGATTTCTTCACCATTAGGTTGCGGCGCTTCAGACCGTTCTTGTCGGCCCAGTCGACGAACTTTTCTACAGAATTCTGTGCCTTAAGATACTTCTCCATTTCGGCAGCAGTCTTGTATTGCTTCAGTCTGGCACGGTTCTCGTCAGTATAATTGAAGGCGAACTGCAGGATCTGTCCAGTCATCGATGCCTCCTTATAATAGGACGTCATGCCCACGGTATCCTCCGGCACGAAGATGTCGGGGGTGATACCGCCTCCGCCATATACCACTCGGCCATTGGCAGTATGATATTCCGGCCCTGTATGCTTGATGCTGTCCTGAGAGAAGAACTCACCGTGCTGATAGCGGTTCAGGAGGTCTTCCTCATAACTCTTGTCGGAGCCCGACGTATAAGGCTTCTGAATGCATCGGCCAGAAGGAGAATAGTAACGGGCGATGGTCAAACGGATCATAGAGTGGTCGCTAAACTCGATGGGCTGCTGCACGAGCCCCTTGCCAAACGAACGGCGCCCTATGATGGTGCCACGGTCGTTGTCCTGGACGGCACCGGCGAGAATCTCGGAGGCAGAAGCAGAAGCCTCATCGATGAGGACCACGAGTGGCATCTTCTGATACGAGCCGCGTCCGTCACTACGATACTCCTGACGGGGCGACTTTCGTCCCTCGGTATAGACAATCAGCTGCCCCTTGGAGAGGAACTCATTGGCAATCTGCACGGCAGAGGCCAGATAGCCGCCGGTATTGCTACGCAGGTCGATGACCAGATTGGAGAATCCCTCTTGCGAGAGTTTTGCCAGGGCGATGAGCAGTTCGGGATAGGTATTCTCGCCGAAATTCTTAATCTTAATATAACCCGTTTCGTCGTCGAGCATATAGGATGCGGTGATACTCTTCATGGGTATCTCGCCTCGGGTTACAGTAATGTGGCGCAACTTAGTCTCACCATAACGGAGTATGCCCAGCTTCACCTTCGTATCCCTCGGTCCTTTCAGACGGTGCATGGCTTCCTCATTGGTCACCTTCTTACCCACGAACACCGAGTCGTCGACCTCTACGATCTTGTCGCCAGCCATCACGCCAGCCCGCTCAGCTGGTCCGTTGCCGATGACATTCTGCACACGGATGGTGTCCTTGCGGATGGTAAACTCGATACCGATGCCCGAGAAGGAACCCTTCAGGTCGTCGTTGGCAATCTGCACGTCCTTGGCAGCAATGTAGACTGAGTGGGGATCGAGCTCCGAAAGGATCTGAGGCACGGCCTTCTCTACCAAGTCATTGACATTGACGGTATCCACATATTGGTCGTCGACGATGTGCAACAGGTTATTGAGCTTGTTACCGCTCGAATTAATAATGTTCAGCCGATTTCCAGAGAAATGGTTGGCATAGAAGGTACCCACCAGGATGCCCAAGATGACACACAAAGCCATCCACAGCGGCATAAATCGAGTTGACTTATTCTGACTCATATTATAATTTAACTATTTCATTGTTCAAATCCATGAAGACGACCTCGATACCTGCACGCTGCAAAAGCTCGATGCCATCGGTGAGGCGGTATTTTTCACCATATACTACCCTTTTGATACCAGCCTGGATGATTAACTTAGCGCACTCTATGCAAGGCGATGCGGTGATATAGATGGTGGCACCATCGGAATTGTTCGACGAGCGCGCCAACTTGGTGATAGCGTTGGCCTCGGCGTGGAGCACGTAGGGCTTTGTGACATTGTTGTCGTCTTCACATACATTCTCGAAGCCGCTCGGCGTGCCGTTGTAGCCGTCGCTGATTATCATCTTATCCTTGACGACAAGGGCTCCCACCTGTCGACGCTGACAATAGGAGTTCTCGGCCCATATCCGCGCCATGCGCAGGTAGCGGCTATCCAGTTTCTGTTGCTTAGCGTTTGATTCCATTTCTCTTCAATAATGCCTCAATGGTGGGTTCTCCGCCACGGAAGCGTTTATACAAGACCATCGGGTTCTCCGTACCACCCTTCGAAAGGATATTGTCACGGAAGCTCTGGGCAGTCTTCTGATCGAAGATGCCGTGCTTCTTGAATACAGAGAAGGCATCGGCATCGAGCACCTCAGCCCATTTGTAGCTGTAGTAGCCTGCCGCATAGCCTCCAGCCATGATGTGAGAAAACTGCACGGTCATGCAGGTGTCTGGCAACTGCTCGGTAATGATAGCCTTGGCCCAGGCTTTCTTCTCGAAGGGGATGATATCCTCACAGAAGGTATCCTTCTGGGTATAGTAGGCCATGTCGAGCAGTCCGAAACTGACCTGTCGCAGGCAGGCGTAGGCCACATTGAAATTGCGGCTCTTGCGGATGCGGTCAATCAAGTCATCGGGAATTGGTTCTCCCGTCTGATAATGGAAGGCAAAGGTGCGGAGGAAGTCTTTCTCTACTGCAAAATTCTCCATAAACTGCGAGGGCAACTCTACGAAGTCCCACCACACATTGGTACCGCTGAGACTCTCAAAACGTGTATTGGCAAACATTCCGTGCAGGGCATGTCCGAACTCGTGGAGGAAGGTTTCCACCTCGCCCAGCGTCAACAATGCCGGTTTCTCTTCTGTGGGTTTGGTGAGATTCATCACCACCGACACATGGGGACGGTTGTTTACGCCCTTGCGGTCAATCCACTGTCCCTGATATTCTGTCATCCATGCCCCACCCTGTTTGCCTTTACGCGGATGGAAATCGGCATAGAAGACAGCCAGATAGGAACCGTCGCGATCAAATACCTCGTAAGCTTTCACATCGGGGTGATAGACGGGAATGTCGGGATTCTCCTTGAAGGTGATACCATACAGGCGGTTGGCCAATCCGAATACTCCTCCGATGACTTTCGAGAGTTCGAAGTAGGGCCGCAGCATCTCGGCATCAATATTATATTTCGCCAGCTGAAGCTTGTGGGAGTAGAACCCAAAATCCCAGGGTTCCATCTTGAAGCCTTTACCCTCCATCTTCTGAGCAAGCCGTCGGATGGCTTCCACCTCTTTCAGCGCTGTGGGCTTGTAGGCGTCTATCAAGTCGTTGAGCAATTTATAGACCTTGCGCACACTACCTGCCATACGGTGCTTCAGCACGTAGTCAGCATAAGTCTTATGACCGAGCAGTTGTGCCAGTTCCCGACGCAAATTGATGAGTCGCTTGCATATCTCGAGATTGTTCTCCGTATTGTCATGGATGCACTCCGTATTCTTGGCCATATACATCTGTCGGCGCAGGTCGCGCTGGGTACTATAGGTCATAAAGGGCGAATACGAGAGGAAGTCGAGCGTGAAGACCCACCCTTCCAGTTCACGTTCCTTGGCTGCCAGTGCAGCAGCCTCACGGGCCGTATCAGGCAGTCCGTCGAGCTGTGCCTCGTCAGTGATATGCAGCGTGAAGGCCTTATTTTCCTTCAACAGGTTCTGCGAGAATTGGAGCCCTAGCATTGAGGCCTCCTCAGTCAACTGCCTGAGCCGCTCCTTGCCGGCACTGTCGAGAAGAGCTCCGCTGCGTACAAACCCGTCGTAGCACTTGTCGAGCAGCATCTTCTCTTCAGGTGTGAGCCTTCGATGATGATGGTGGACGTACTTGATGCGCTCGAAGAGTCGCTCGTTCAGCCGTATATCATTGGCATGCTTCGTCAAGATGGGGCTCAGCTTCTGGGCCAGGGCATCCATCTCGTCGTTGGTCTCTGCCGACAAGAGATTGAAGAATACTGAAGACACTCTGCTCAGCAGGTCATAATAGCCCTCGCTATCTTTCTCGTCATCGATACTGATGATGGTATTGTCGAAGGTCGGCTTACGAGGATCGTTGATTAGCTTATCTATCTGCTCATCCTCTCGCCGGATGCCCTCCATGAAGGCTTCCTCATAATCCTCCAGACGGATACGGTCGAATGGGGCCACGTCGTGGGGCGTATCATAAGGAAAGAAAAACGGATTCTTTCGTTCTATGTTCTCACTCATAATGCTATACTAACGTATTTAGCATGCAAAATTACAAAAAATGTGAGAACCAAACAAATAACGGTCTGTAATTTTATATTATTTCACATCAGCAGGCGCTCTATCTGCGGAATTTCCACCCTTCCGCGATGCAAAACCACCTTTCCATCGTGCTGCAGCCGATTAAGTACCCTGCTTACTTCGAGACGACTGTCGTTGACTTCAACAGCCAGTCGGTTCATCAGGATATGGAACATCTTAGGGCCTGCGGGATAGACACAATGAATGACAAAGAACCTCACAATGCGATCGGCAAGCGAAGTTGAGGCAGAGTGCCATAGCTGCCGCGAGAGTTTCTGCGTCTGAGTGGCAAAGAGGTTGAGCAGGTTCAGCCGAAACACGAGGAAATCTTCCGACAAGCGGAGCACCTCTTCCTTATCAATAGTGATGAAGTTGGCTCCCTGCTCCACAACGAAGGTGTGGGTATAGCGCTGGGAATAGCCGAAGATGACTTCCGGCTGCAGGATATAGGGAGCCGACATATACTCCTCCACATAATAGCTCTTGTCGTCAGAGAGGGTCACGACCCGAAGAGAGCCGTTGGTGAGCAAATATAGATGGGTACAGTATTCACCTTCGGCAACAACAGTCCTTCCCGAAGGTATCTTGGAGAATCCGAAGCGTGTGTGGCCTGCCACCACTTCCAGGTCATCACGGCTCATTCCCTGAAACAATGGAAACTGGAGCAGTTTATCGTATATCTGCAGTGCTGCCATCGAGGGAGATTATTGTTCCACTTTATCTTTCAGCGTAGGGGAATACCAGACGGCATTCTGCCCTTGATCGTCACTGTAGATGAAATAGGCCATCAGTTCGGGATGCCTGTCGAGCACCTTCCTAGCCTTCTCGATACCCAGCACCATAAACGAGGTGGCATAGGCATCAGCTGTGGCACAATCATTAGCCAAGACCGTAGCAGACAGCAAACTATGCTGAACAGGATAACCCGTCGCCGGGTCGATAGTGTGAGCAAACTTCTTTCCGCCTTTATAGTAGAAATTACGGTAGTTTCCACTCGTGGCCATAGCCTTGTCAGTAACGTTGAGCACCGTCTGCAACTCCCCGCTGGTAGAGAGTGAGTCATCAGTGGGCTTAGTAACCCCAATCTTCCAAGGGAGTCGCTTGGCATTGATACCGCTAGTGACAATCTCCCCACCAATCTCTACCATGAAATTCTTCACGTCTCGGCTACGCAGAAAACGAGCGATGACATCCGCGCCATAGCCTTTTGCGATGGCTGAGCAATCGAGCATCGTTTGAGGATTCTGCTTCTCCACTCTACCCTTTTTCAGGGCGACTTTCTCGTATCCGACCAAACGCAGCAGGCTGTCCACCTGATGAGGTGTGGGCTGATGTCCATTTTTGAAACCAAATCCCCAGGCATTCACCAGCGGAGCCACAGTGATGTCAAAGGCCCCATCGGTCTCACGCGAGATGGTCATGGCCTTTTGAAACACCTCGAGAAACATCTTGTCGGGCACCACTTCCCGATTTTCGTTGATGGCCGTGATAATGCTTTCCTTGTTGAAGGGCGACAAAGAGTAGTCCACCTTCATCAATTCCTTCTTGATACTCTCATGCATATCAGAGTCACACTGGTAGGTGATATGGTAGCTGGTGCCAAAGATAAAGCCTTCATCCTGATGGTAAGGCATGGACTGCTGCTGGCGGATGATGAGCACCGTACCCACGATCAATAACGTCAGGAACGGCAACTGCCAGAGGAGTTTCTTGTTGGTGTTAGGATTCTGCATGACAGATGATTAGATGTCAACGATGACATTGAAAGTACCACCCAGACGGCTACTTCCCTGGATGCCATATCCAGGCACATACCAAGTGCGCTCAAACATACCGTCGTTGTGTGCGATGCGCCGACGATACCTGACGCTCCATCCCAGATGCAACGGGCCCAGTATTGTTGCATCCACCCCCAGAGCAAACTCGAGCCAGTGCTGGCTGCAACGCTCGTCCTTCATGCCGAAGCTGGTATCCCACCCCCAAACGGGATCGGGAAAAACGTCGCGCATCATGTCAACCTTATAGGATGTGAAGGCATAGCGGAGACCAGCATACAGACGGTATGGTCCATGCTTCTTCCGCAGCATGTTCTTATCGATACCGATGCGGAAATATGGTGCCTTCGTCTCGTAGCGAATTCTCGTTACAGGATCGTCAGTATGGTTGGCCTTGCCGATACCTGCCTCGACAATCGGGAACCACTCGTCGTGAAGATTGATGCGGAGGGCTGCCTCGTACTGCCCATTGTCGGAGAGATGCATCTGGGCCAAACCGACTAAGTCGAACGATACGGCAAAGCCACGGAACACAGGGATGGAGTCCTTCTGTAGGGAGAAGAACTTCCACTGTGCCGACGCTGATGCCGAAACCAGAAACAGCAGGCTAATCGTCAGTGTTCGGATAGAGATAGAAGTGAACGGTCTTGTAATCATAATTAACAGATCTATTGACAAGTACAAGAGAGTCAATGGCATTGTGTGTATGCCGCACGTTCGTCAGTTCGTGAAAGAAAGCTGCAGAACAGTCAACGGATTCGAAATGCGGGATATCATCCTTCTTGATCCACACTGTATCGACTATGGTCGTGTCATTATCCGTAAAACAGAAGTAAAGGACATCTTCTGGATGAGAGTAGCTGATAGGAAGACTAAAAGCCGACCTGCCGACCAACTTGTTAAGGAAGGTTATTTTGTCGCTTTCACGCACCGACATTTGCAGGAAGATATCATTATTATCGATACGGGTGGTAACAACAGACAAAGAGTCAGTGATCGCCAGCGCATTTCCTGCTTTATCGCGAATCTCATATTGCACTGAGACCGTATTTTCAATAGGGCAGTCGATACTCGAACAAGAGTAATAGGCTAACGGCGAGAGACATATGAATAGTATTGCCGCCACACCCATCCATCTGTGCTTCGTATCCGATTCTGTTCTAAGATGTCTATCCATCATACGCAACTTAATGTTTCTTCTATTTGATAATCATTGCGTCCCTGGGAAGAACGGCTCACCAAATCGGCCACGAATCCTGTCAGGAACAGTTGGGTGCCGATAATCATCATCGTCAGGGCTATATAAAAATAAGGTGAGTTTGTCACCAGACGCTGGGGAATGCCGTTGGCCAGGCACCACAGTTTGTCGGCGCCTATCACGAAGGCTGCCACAAATCCGACGAAGAACATCAGTGTGCCTAGAAATCCGAACACGTGCATAGGCTTCTTGCCGAAGGTGCTAAGAAACCAGAGTGTCAACAGGTCGAGATAACCGTTCACAAAACGGTTCAGCCCCATGAATTTCGACGAGCCGTACTTGCGGGCTTGATGCTGCACCACCTTCTCGCCTATCTTGTCGAAACCGGCATTCTTAGCCAGATACGGTATGTAGCGATGCATCTCGCCATACACCTCGATATTCTTAACTACAGCCTTGCGATAGGCCTTCAGACCGCAGTTGAAGTCGTGCAAGTTTTTGATACCGCTCACCTTGCGAGCCGTCGCATTGAAAAGTTTGGTGGGCAGCGTCTTCGACAATGGGTCATAGCGTTTCTGCTTATAACCGCTCACTAGGTCGTAGCCATCCTCCTTGATCATCCTAAAGAGTTCGGGAATCTCGTCAGGGGAGTCCTGCAAGTCGGCATCCATCGTAATCACAACGTCGCCCTGTGCCTGATCAAAACCGCAGTAGAGCGCCGGACTCTTGCCGTAGTTACGACGGAACTTGATGCCCTTCACAATGTCGGGGTGCTTCCGGTTCAGTTCTGAAATAATCTCCCACGAACGGTCCGTGGAGCCGTCGTTGATGAAGATCACCTCATACGAAAGCCGGTGTTCCTTCATCACACGCTCTATCCAGGCGTAGAGTTCGGGTATTGATTCGTCCTCATTATAAAGAGGTATAACGACTGATATATCCATATCTTCACTATTCATTGTTCACTATTCACTACCTTTGAGCGCTGCATCACCAAGCTGATGGGCACGCCGAGAATGAATCCCAGCGAGATGTTCACTGTCAGCATGTTCAGCGCATAGTCTATCGGACGGATGCTGGCCATCTCCTGCAGACTCTCTTCCACCATCTTCGTCATACCATATTGTTCCAGCATCTGCCTGGCCTCGTCCGTCGACACCATTCGCGAGAACTGACTCAGGAGGAACCCGTTGTCCATAAAGGCAAAGTAGAGATACTGGGCGATAGCAAAGAGTACTCCGCCATAGAAGAATACAAAGATGGTGTAGGCATACCCCCGACGGAAAGAGATCAGCCCCTCACGGCCATTGTCGCGGAACTTTCCCAGGCGTTCACCTACGAAGAAGGGGGTATAGACCATCAGCAACATAGCTGCCAAACCAAGCATCTGATTTGACACACCTATTATATATAGCATAAAGGCAGCAGCCCAGAGCAATGCCAATAAAGCACCGTCCTGACGGGCAAAGGCCTTCAATTGTACGTATTCTGCTGGAGTCAAGACTATTTACGAATTACTGTTTAACAATTTCTCTTTTTTGGGTGCAAAATTACTCATTTTCCCGCACATATTGCGGCCTTTGGCACAAAAAATAGTTAAAATCCAAAAAATAATCATTTATCATTCGCCATTTATCATTTAAATTGTGTACCTTTGCACCCGCTTAACGCAAACGGGCAGTCCTGTACGGCCAGC
>DFGG01000042.1:3590-18487 GCA_002371695.1 bacterium UBA3756 | reverse complement strand
TCCTGCAGCTGCACCAATTCTTCGCATACCTTCTCATCTTCGAGCAGCGTCTCCATCTCCTTCAGATCCTCACGATACAGCAGAACTGGCACACTGTTTCTGAGTGACATTACCCATCCTACCAAGGCGCGCTGACGTACAGTCTCGTCGGATGCTTGCCGATAGACATGCAAGAGAGTACGAAACTTAGCAACATCGAAGTAGTTGATGGCAGCTATCATTATACCGCTCACCAGCAATTGCTGGTCTCTGACATCGATGGTTGGTGAGAGCAGCAGTTCTTCCATGGCCGATGCCTGTCCGTCTGTCCAGATGGTTGAGAGCCAGATGTTGTCAAACCACTCGCTCATCAGCTGATGATGGCGACGGAATATCTCCTTACGCTTCTCACCCCGTTTGTTTTCTGGTTCCAGTTCCAGCATCGCCACCTCAGACACATGCGCTTCGAGCGACTCCTTCAAAGATTGGACAGACCAGTCGCGGGCTGTCAACGTGAGACGCATATAGACAGAGGACAGATAAGATGAGTGGCCGACGGCATAGCCAAGGGCAGCATTGGCATAGATGACGTACATGCGACGTAACAGGTTATCGTAAAGACCGTTCAGCTGAGGATCCTTATAACCTCGACGCCAATAGTCAGTCATCAATTGGAAATCTGCTCTGACAGCCTCCACACGATGAGCGTCATTCTGCTTCGGATGAGCAGAAAGGTAGCTGTCCATTGCCACTAAAGCACCGCTGAGATTTTTTTCCGTCAACCTCGTCAGCACCAATTCCAAGGCCTCATTCACTATCATCGGTCCCACTGCCATCTAAAATTATTTCAACCATTTCCGTGCCCGTTCGATATCTTTCTCTCGCGGTGGTGTCATACGAATAAACTTCAGATCCTTCGGCAGAGCTGCCACCGTTGCATCCTTGGCCTGGCAATACTTCCGAATCAGAGCACGATATGAACCCAAGCCGTACTTGTTCAACGAATCGCAAGCCTGATTATAGCCATCGATGAAGACCTTTAGTTGCTGCTGACGCTTGGCATCGTCCATCCCTTTGCCCTGAGCAACAAAAGCCCCCAACTGGATATCCAATTTCCTAGAATCGAGTATCACCTTATGCCTCAGAAGTCGTGCAGCCGTAGCCTGAGGTTCTGTCAGCAACAGTGCATCCATCTCGTTGTTTTCAAGCATCTTCAGACGAATATGCACATCGTTGACTTGGATGCGAAATACCCGTTCGGATTTCAGTTTCGCCGAATCAACAGCCAAATCGCCAAGCAGGTCTGTTGCAGAATAGCGCGTCATCGCCAGCATCTTATCATCCAAATGCTTCAGATCGGTGATACGTGCACCGCGATTAGTCACCAACTGCCAGTAAGCATTGGTAGCAGTCAGATAGCGCAGTGAATCGCCGAGTTTCATCATCCTCTCAGCTCTGACCAAGTCGGTCACCCCTATCTCGACACGCTTATTCATCAGGGCCGTATCGATGTCCATCTGTGCAGTAAACTGTTTCAGCCGGATATCCACCACGGTATCGAACATCTGATGATCCTTGGCCAGGAAGACGGGGAGGCAGTCGAGAGTAGGCAGTACTGCCACCTTAAGGGCTGCAGAGTCCTCACGCATCATCTTCAAGCGCTGAGCTCTGGTGATACGTTTGGTCTCTTCGTATGATTGTCCGCAGCTGAACAACACCAGTGCGGCAACGAAAGCTATCAGTATTTTCCTCATAATCGGTGCAAAGGTACAAAAAAAAGCCTATGGATTTTACGGATTTTACGGATTTTATACAAAATAATCAAAAAATCTGTGCTAATCCGTATCATCCGCGCCTAAAAAATGTTACCTTTGCATTTGTTATGGCAAAAGACAAGATAGCATACGTATGCTCCAACTGCGGCCAGGAGTCGCCGAAGTGGATAGGGAAGTGCCCTGCCTGCGGGCAATGGAATACCTTCAAGGAGATCAAGGTGGCTCCTTCAGCCCTGAAGTCTGGAGGAGTAAGGGGAGGACTGAACAATCATTCTGCCCAACAGCATGCCGCCTCGGCCGGCCGCGTACTCCGTCTGAAGGATATATCCAGTCATGATGACCCTCGTATCGATATGCACGATGAAGAACTGAACCGCGTTTTAGGCGGAGGCCTTGTGCCGGGAAGCATCGTCCTCTTAGGCGGAGAACCGGGTATAGGCAAGTCAACCCTCTCACTGCAGACAATGCTCCGCCTCCCTGAGAAGCGCATTCTCTACGTCAGCGGTGAAGAGAGTGCCCACCAACTGAAGATGCGTGCAGAACGCCTGGGTGAAAACAACGACAATTTCCTGATCCTCTGTGAGAACTCCCTCGAAACCATCTTCGATCATATCAAGGCCGAAGAACCCGAGCTTGTGATTATCGACTCCATCCAAACCATCATGACAGAGGATGTGGAATCATCAGCCGGTTCCATCGCCCAGGTTCGCGAATGCGCCTCTGCCCTACTCCGCTTTGCAAAATCAAGTGGTGTACCAGTGATATTGATCGGACATATCACGAAAGAAGGTACTCTTGCAGGCCCGAAGATACTGGAACACATCGTAGACACCGTAATACAATTCGAAGGAGACCAGCACTACATGTACCGCATACTCCGGTCGATAAAGAATCGCTTTGGCTCCACTTCAGAACTGGGTATCTACGAGATGCAGCAAAATGGCTTACGGCAGGTCAGCAATCCTTCAGAGCTTCTGCTCACGCAGGATCACGAGGGACTCTCTGGCATTGCCATCTCCTCTGCCATCGAAGGCGTTCGTCCCTTCCTCGTGGAGACGCAGGCCCTTGTCTCTTCTGCGGCCTATGGCACACCTCAGCGCTCAGCCACAGGTTTCGACCAGCGCCGATTGAATATGCTATTGGCCGTTCTTGAAAAGCGAGTGGGCTTTAAACTGATGCAGAAGGACGTCTTCATCAATATCGCCGGAGGCCTGCGAGTAACCGACCTGGCCATTGATCTCTCAGTCATTGCTGCCGTCCTATCCTCGAACGTCGACACGCCGATTGAGTCGGGCTGGTGTATGGCTGGAGAGGTGGGACTCTCTGGCGAAGTGCGCCCGGTGAACCGTATTGAACAACGAGTCGCTGAAGCCGAGAAGTTAGGCTTTACCGATATCATCATCCCCAAGTATAACATGTCGGGCTTCGACCCCAAGAAGTACCACATCACACTCCACCCAGTACGTAAAGTCGAGGAAGCCCTGCGCGCACTATTCGGATGAATAATGCTGCACAGGGCCTAGCCTATTTCCATTAAGTCAAACAGGATTCTACTCGACGACGACTTTCACGTTCTCCTGCTTGATATTCGTGCAGTTGGTGAAAGTAGCATCCTCATGGGCACGGATTGTAATATTCTTCAGATTAATGCCATCCATAGGCATCTCCGGCAGACCGTTGAACTCCATCGCACGTCCTGCACCATTGCACACCACATTCTGGATATTGATATTACGGAAGATGGGGGTTGTCTCGTCGACCTTCATCTTTGTAGTGTTGTCTGGCGTCTTTCCTGCTGCCCTAGCCTCAGCAACAGAGACACCACCATAGTACATATTGAAAGTGATGGCATCATTGACTATGTTCATCATCGATATACCATCGATAAATATATTCTCAACAATACCGCCTCGTCCACGAGTCGACTTAAAGCGCAAGCCGACATCGGTACCGAGGAACTGGCAGTTCTTCACCATAAAGTTCTTCACACCACCGCTCATCTCCGAGCCAACAACGAAGCCGCCATGTCCGGCAAATACCGTACAACCGTCAACCACCACATTCTCGCATGGGATTCCACGCTTACGTCCGTCGGCATCCTTACCACTCTTGATGCAGATACCATCGTCGCCAGCATCAAAACGGGAGTTGACGATAAGACAGTTCTTGCAGGACTCCAAGTCGAGGGCATCACCATTCTGGGCGAACTCCGGATTGCGTACAAGTACATTGTCGATGATGACGTTCTCACACATCAGCGGATGAAGGTTCCATGCTGGAGAGTTCTGGAAGATGACACCTTGAAGTAGCACATTCTTACATTTGACGATGCTGATCATCACCGGACGCAGGAAACGCTTCACGGCATTCCACTCTTCCTCTGTGGTAGCATTGGGCACATTCATATTGGCTCCCTGCTCACCCTTGGCATAACCCTCAGAGGGCACCCAATAGCCCTTCTTGAGCTCTTTACTTCCAGGGATGGCGAGCAGTCGTTTCCAATGTGAATCGGTCACCTTCGAGCGCTTCACAGGACGCCAGTAGGCTCCGTTACCATCGATAGCGCCCTCGCCTGTGATAGAGATATTGGTAGCACCATTGGCACTCAAGGGCGACTGGCAGCGACGGGTATCAAGACCCTCAAATGAAGTATCGATCAACGGGTAGAGCGTCTCGTCAGCAGCAAACTGTATGACGGCGCCAGCCTCCAGATGCAGGTCTATATTGCTCTTCAGCACAATAGGACCGGTGAGCCACAC
Organism: bacterium UBA3756; assembly: GCA_002371695.1. The sequence goes on along the minus strand of DFGG01000042.1, from coordinate 13,974 downwards.
GCCAGCAGGAACGATGAGATGTCCCCCGCCTTGCTTTGTGAGTGCATCGATAGCTTTGGAAAAGGCTTCTGTCGAAAGAGCCTGACCCGTAGGATCTGCACCGAAGTCCTTCAGGCAGACCTTGGTTTCAGGAATAGCGGGCGCACTCACTTCTGGCATTGGGAACGGCAGGTTCTGGGTGTACTTCTTGTACGGATTGTCTGCGCTCGCACTCAGTGAGATGGCAAGCAGAGCAACAACAACACTTAGTAATTTTCTCATTGTCTTGGTCAATTAGTTATTATGAATTAGTTCGTTTAACGGTGTCATCACGAAGTCACGTTCGTGCATTAGCGGATGGGGTATCTTTAAGTCGGGCTCATCGATCGTCAGATCATCGTAGAGCAGGATATCAATATCTATTGGGCGGTCGCTATACCTCACACATTGCGACTTTCGCTTGGTAGCATGCTTTCTTCTCTTGCCCAGTTCGCTTTCTATCTGCTGCGTAGCATTAAGCAATTGGCGAGGTGTCAGTTCTGTCTCGATGAGAACAACACCATTGAGGAACCTGTTCTCCGACTCGAACCCCCAGGGAGTGGTCTCGATGAGCGAAGAGAGTTTCAGCACTTTGCCAGCTCTTTCTGCGATAAGAGTTACCGACCGTCTGATCAGTTCCTCCCGATTGCCAAGATTACTTCCCAATCCGAGATACGCCTTATGCATCAATCGTCGAGGATTAGCATGGCATCACCAAAACAGCCAAACTTATAGCCGTTCTTGACAGCCTTCCGATAGGCATCGTATACCAGATCATAGCCTCCAAAAGAACACTCTGTCATCATCATCGTCGACTCGGGATGGTAGAAATTGCCCACCAAAGCATTGGCCAGGCCAAACTCATAAGGCGGGAAGATGAACTTGTTAGTCCATCCGTCGTATTCCTTCAGCAGTCCATCGGTTCCTACTGCCGTCTCTGTGGCACGGGCTGTACTCACGCCGACGACACAGACGCGATGTCCCTCCAACTTGGTCTTGTTGACGATATCGCAGGCTTCACGCGGAATAATCATCTGCTCAGAATTCATCTTATGCTTTGTCAAGTCCTCAACCTCAATACTATCAAAACTACCCAGTCCAAGATGCAAGGTGATATAGGCAAAGTTGATGCCCTTGATCTCCATGCGCTTCATCAGTTCGCGACTGAAGTGCAACCCCGTCGAGGGAGCAGTCACCGCACCCTCATTCTTGGCGTAGATGGTCTGGAAATTTGCCATATCGTCCTCATGGGTCTCTCGTCTGTCGATGATATAGCGAGGCAGAGGGGCTGCTCCCAGTGCGAAGAGCTCTCGTTTGAACTCATCGTGCGGGCAGTCGTAAAGAAATCTCAGCGTACGCCCGCGACTGGTGGTATTGTCGATGACCTCAGCCACCATAGGTCCGTCATCTTCGAAGAAGAGCTTGTTGCCGATACGAATCTTGCGCGCTGGCTCTACAAGCACATCCCACAGACGGAGTTCCTCATTGAGCTCGCGGAGCAGGAACACCTCGATCTTTGCGTCGGTCTTCTCCTTCGTCCCATACAGACGGGCAGGAAACACCTGTGTGTCATTGAATATAAACGTGTCGTCCTCATCGAAGTAGTCGAGGATGTTACGGAAGTCGAGATAGACAGGCTTTCCGTCTTCGTCCTTCAACTCCTCGCCCTTCTCGTCGTGGCGCGTCATCTCTATGCGCTCACTCTTACGGTGAATAACCATCAACCGACACTCGTCACGATGTAAAGGGGGCTCCAATGCCACCTGCTCCTCTGGGAGTTTGAACTTAAACTGCGATAACTTCATTTATATATTATTCTTTTTACTATTCATTTTTAACTTCTCTGTCTAACCACTGGGGGAACTCATCGAAAGTCAGACAGTCCTCAATGCGCACATCCCCTACCCTCGTCCGACAGAGTGCAGTCAGAAAAGCACCGCTTCCGAGGGCTTTGCCAATGTCACGCGCCAGCGAACGGATATAGGTTCCCTTGCCACAAACCACACGGATACTCATCTGCATCAGTTCCGGATCGAAATGCGTCAGCTCTATCTCGTCGATTCGTATCGGTTTTGCTGCAAGCGACACCTCCTCACCCCTACGGGCCATCTTGTAAGCCCTGTCGCCTGCTATCATACAAGCGGAGTAGACTGGCGGCACCTGCATCACGTCACCCACGAACTGAGGCAGCGTCTGCTCTATCAGCTCCCGTGTGATATGGCGCGTAGGATAGGTGCAGTCTACCGTATGCTCACGATCGAAACTGGCCGTCGTAGCGCCCAACTGAAGGGTGGCCGTATATTCTTTGGTATGCAACTGAAGAGCCTCTATCTGTTTGGTAGCCTTGCCCGTACAAAGGATCAGCACGCCCGTTGCCAATGGGTCAAGCGTACCGGCGTGCCCCATCTTCACCCGCTTGACGTGAAGCTTGCGCGACACCAGATAGCGGATATGGGCCAATGCCCCGAAACTCGACATCCGGTATGGCTTGTTGATGTAGATATAGGCACCTTCCTGTATGTTCATTGGCTCAGCTGGTATATCATGATGGCCAGACCCACGATGGCACAATAGATGCCAAAGTAGACCAACTTGCCTTTCTTCACTATGTTGATCATCAGCTTGCAGGCAAAGCAACCGGAGATAAAGGCTGCCATGAATCCCACACACAAGGGTAACATCCCGACGCCGCCCATCACGTCCTCACCTTTCACGGCCTTAAGGATATCCAGCAGCGCCTCACCGAGTATCGGAGGGATGACCATCAGGAAGGAGAACTGTGCCAGCATCTCTTTCTTATTGCCCAGCATCAGGCCAGTAGCGATGGTTGAACCCGAACGCGACAGACCGGGCATGACGGCACAGGCCTGCGCCAGACCGATCACGAAGGCATCCCTGAGAGAGAGACGCTCCTTCTGGCGCGGACGGGCATAAAAGGAGAAGATCAGCAGCACTGCCGTCACTAACAGCATCACACCGACGACGAGCAGGCCGGAGCCAAAGGCTTCTTCCACCTTATCCTTGAAAAACAGGCCCACAATGCCGACAGGTATCATCGACACGAGGATATTCAGCGCGTACTTCGTCTCAGCGTTCATCTCAAACTTAAAGAGTCCCTTCAGGATCCAGTCTATCTCCTTCCACAGCATCACGAGTGTGGAGAGCACTGTAGCTACGTGAACGGCAACGGTAAACATCAGGCTGTCTTCGCCATTAATTCCAAAGAAATTCGAGGCGATTGCCAGATGGCCGCTCGAACTGACGGGCAGATATTCAGTCAGTCCCTGAACAATACCCAATATCAATGCTTCTATCCAATCCATTTGTCTGGTTACGATTTAGGTTTGCGCACTACGGCATATATCATCGACACAAAGCCGAAGAAGCATACCAGCGGGGCCACTTTGATACGCCGCGCACTGAAAATGTCGGGCTCGAAGGCTGTATCCGTCGAACCGGGACCGGTCATCAGCAGGAACCCTACTATTACGATGAACATCCCTACTGCCAGTAAGATGAAGTTCATCTTGTCAAACGCAAAATTTCTCTTGTCCATATATCTCTCATTCTTCACTATTCACTATATTTTGTATAGTTCGCCTGCCGTCATCTTGAGGAACTTGTTCACCGAGATCCACGAACAGATGGCAGTGATGATGATGCCGAAGAGCATCACAGCAGCTGCCGTGATGGCCAATTCGCGCCAGGTGATGATGTTCAGGATGTTGGGCTCGTAGGTATACAGTGCATACACACAGCCTCCCAGCACACCGATGGCCAGCAGCGCAGCGATAACCCCCACCAACAGCCCCTGTCGCATAAAGGGCCTGCGGATGAAACCCCACGAGGCACCCACCAACTTCATCGTATGAATCAGGAAACGGCGCGAATAGACACTCAGGCGCACCGTATTGTTGATCAGCGAGAAGCTCACAAATGTCAGCAGCAGCGCCAGCACCAGCAATACGATATTAATGCGACTCAGATTGGTGTTCACATTATCCATCAGATCCTCCTGATAGGCCACATCTGTCACCTGCGGATTTCGCCTCAGTTCACTGACAATCCATCGGAGCGAGTCACGGTTGGCATAGTCCGACTTCAGTTGCAGTTCGAGCGTGGCCACAAAGGGATTGGCACCAAGGAATTCCGAAGGGTCGGAGCCCATCGCCTGAGTCTGCTCCTTCAGGGCCTGCTCCTTGCTCACATAGTCGATGTTCTTCGAGAAGGGCCTATGGTACAGATTACGGCACAGGCGCTTGGCATCGTTCACGCTGACGTCATCACCCAGCATCACGGTCACCGTCAGGTTCTCCTTCACCCACGAGGACAGATTGACGGATGTCAGCACAGAGAATACGACAAGCCCCAACAGTACCAGCACCATCGATGTACTGATACACAATGTGACCATCTGCATACCCCTGTGGCTACCAGACTTATTGCTATTAGAACTCATTAACTTACGTACGTAAATATTGAAATCAGCTGCAAAATTACAAAAATCTTTTGAATCTGTGAAATCTGTGGCTAAAAATTTGTAATTTTGCACCCATTATGAGTACAATTATCTATCCATCGCCCATTTTCGGCCCTGTACACAGCCGCCGACTGGGCGTTTCGCTTGGCATCAACCTGCTGCCTGCCGACGGCAAGGTATGCTCCTTCGACTGTATCTATTGCGAGTGTGGTTTCAATGGTGATCACCATCCGAAGAAGCCCCTGCCCACCCGCGAGGAAGTGGCCGAGGGACTGGAGATGAAACTGCGCCAGATGGTGGCCGACGGGCAACTCCCCGACGTGCTGACCTTTGCCGGTAACGGTGAGCCAACCTGCCACCCACAGTTTGCGGAAATCATCGACGACACCATCCGACTGCGCAACCAATATTGTCCCAAGGCTAAGGTGTCGGTGCTGAGCAATGCCACCATGATCCACCGGCAGAGTGTGCACGATGCCCTGATGCGGGTAGACAACAATATCCTCAAGCTCGACACCGTCGACCCTATATATATTAATAAGGTAGACCGCCCCTCAGGTGCCTACGATGTCAGTGCCATCATCGAGCGCATGAAAGCCTTCGGCGGACACATCATCATCCAGACGATGTTCATGCGGGGCACCGCAAATGCTCTCCCCCTACAGGGGGAGTCGGAGGGGGTCTCCATCTCCGTCGACAACACAGGCGAAGCCTACGTCTCTCCCTGGCTCGAAGCCGTCAAGGCTATCGCCCCCCAGCAGGTGATGATCTATACCATCGACCGCGAGACGCCAACCATTGGCCTGCTGAAAGCCACCCACGAACAGCTCGATGCCATCCGCGACAGAGTAGCCGCCCTCGGCATTCCCTGTTCCGCTTCCTATTAGAATCATTCAGCCCCTACCGTTTGGCAGGGGCTGAATGATTTCTACTTGCACATGATACCGCGCTCGGATTTCTCGAGAAACTCAAGGATAACCCTGATTTCCGGACTGTCGGGCACCTGGTCGCGTATCTGATTGATCACGTCGAAGGTGCTGGTCTTGCCGTGGAACAGCAGACGATACGCATTGGCGATATGCTTCTGCACCTTGGCATCGATGCCAGCGTTGGTCATCATCGTGTTATTAGGCCCGCCATATTCGATGGGCTTGCCGCCAGCCACCACGTAGGGCGGGATGTCATGCGAGAAGGTAGTACCGGCCTGCACCATTGCCAGCTTGCCGACACGCGTCTTGGCGTTCTGCACGGCATTGGTGGAGAAGATGGCTCCATTGTGGATCTCACAGTCGCCTGCTATCTTCACGCCATAGCCAAACACGCAGTAGTCGCCCACCACAGTGTCATGGCTGATGTGGGAGCCTTCCATCAGGAAGTTGTTGTTACCTATCACAGTGCAGCCATCGCGGTTGGTGCCACGGTTGATGACGACATTCTCGCGAATCACGTTATTGTCACCAATCTTCACGTACGACTTGGCACCACGGAAGTTGAAGTCCTGCGGAAGTGCAGCAATGACACTGCCCTGATGGATCTTGTTGTTGTTGCCGATGCGCGAGCCATCGCAGATGCTGACGAAGGGGAAGATGATGCAGTTGTCGCCTATCTCCACGTCGTCTTCGATATACACGAAGGGGAATATCTTACAGTTGTTGCCGATCTTCGCCTTGGGCGATATCTCAGCTTTAGGGGATATTTCGCTTGCCATAATTATTCACTATTCACTTTTCACTATTCACTTATTTCGCTCCACCGCCTAAGGCCTGATAGAGTGTCACCACAGACTGCATCTTATTGAACTGATCTGTCACCTCTGAGATCTCGGCATTGAGCAGGTTGCTCTGGGCGGTGATGACCTCGAGATAGGTGGTGTTCGATGACTGTTCCATCAGCTTGCGGGTGTCTGCAACATTCTGACGCAGCACAGCCACGCGCTTGCCGTCGAGCGTGGCCTTCTCGGCATAGGAGTTGTAGCTCACGAGGGCGTTCGACACCTCATTGCCGGCCTTCAGTACCGAGTTCTGCCATGTGTTGTAGGCTTGCTCGTACTTGTCCTTTGCCACCTTCAGTCCTGCTACGATCTGTCCGTGCTGGAAGATGGGCTGCACCAGCGAGCCGACTGCCGAGAGGAGCCACTTGCCGGGATTGACGGCCCCTTGCTGGTTGGTGAAGGCAGCGGTACCGGTGACGGTGAGGTTGGGATAGAAGCGGCTGCGAGCCGTCTGCACATCGTAGAAGCACTGTGCCAGTGCCATCTCGTTGGCGTGTACGTCGGCACGGTTGCTGAGCATCTGGACGGCCACGCCCGTAGAGAGGTTAGTGGGCAGACTCTGTCCGGCGAACGTGCCGCGCTTGATGGTCTGTGCGGGCTGGGCGATGAGCAGCGAGAGTGAGTTCTCACACTCACGGATCTGGCGCAGCAGGTCAACCTTCTGCGACTGCACGCTGTAGTAGGCTGCCTCGGCACTCTGCACGGCAGTAGAGCGGTAGCCAATACGGTTCTCGTGCATGAACTTCATCTTCTCCCAGGTCTCCTTGGTCAGTTTCTCCATGTCGCTGACAATCTCCACCTGACGGTCGAGCATCAGCAGCGTGTAGTAGAGGTTGGCGATGCCTGAGATAATGTTGCATTTCACCACTGTCTGATAGTCCTTGGTGGCGATGAGCTGCATCTGTGCCGAGCGCTTCTGCGAGAGCAGGTTGCCGAAGAGGTCGACGTTCCAGCTGGCCGAGACGGGCAGCGTGTAGGCCTTCGTGGCAGCAGCGCCGTCGAAGGATGAGAGTGTACCCTGGGGCGAGATGGCCACAGAGGGCAGGAAGGCCAGCTTGGCCACGGTCAGTGCCATTTCCACCATGTGTACGTTGAGTGCGGCGTTCAGCAGGTCGGGGTTATTGTCCAGCCCCTGCTGGATGAGCACTTGCAGCTGAGGGTCGGTGAAGACCGTTCGCCAGGGCATATTGCCAAACGACGTAGTATCCTGAACGGCCAGCGTATCAGTCATCGACACGGGGTCGCGCACGATGCCCGAGGCATTCACCTCCGGGCGGTCGTACTTGTTGTAGAGTCCGCAGCTCGAGAGCAGCAGGGCTGCGGACATATATAGCATAACTTTCTTCATAAACTATTCACTATTCACTGTTCACTATTCACTTCTCCAACTCATAGTCAAGTGAGGCTTTACCATGTGCATACTGTGCCAGCTCGGCAGCTGCCTCAGGATTCTCCTCGTCTTCAAACTTCATCGGGCGGAACTTCTCCTGTAGCGACTGGAAGATGACGAACAGGGCGGGCACCACCATAATCTGAATCAGCGTACCGACGAGCATTCCGCCTACAGCAGCAGCTCCCAGCGTCTGGTTACCGTTCTTGCCCACACCTGATGCGAACATCATCGGCAGCAGACCGATCACCATGGCCAGCGAGGTCATCAGAATCGGGCGCAGACGGGCTGCGGCACCCAGCACAGCCGACCAGGAGATGGCCATACCCGTCTCGCGGCGCTCAAGGGCGAACTGCACAATCAGAATAGCATTCTTAGCCAGCAGACCAATCAGCATGATGAGCGAGATCTGCATGTAGATATCGTTGGAGTGGCCGAAGAGCGATGTGAAGAGGAAAGCGCCAGCCAGTCCGAACGGCACGGAGAGTACTACCGAGAGCGGCAGGATGTACGACTCGTACTGTGCCGACAGGATCAGGTAGATGAAGATGAAGCAGAGCAGGAAGATGATGGCCGTAGAGTTGCTGGCCTGTGCCTCCTGTCGGGTCAGTCCCGAGTAGTCGTAGGTGTAGCCGGTGGGCAGCATCTGGGCTGCCACTTCCTCCACGGCCTTGATGGCCTCACCCGAAGAGTAGCCGCTGGCAACGGTTGCCGTCACGTTGATGGCGGTGAACAGGTTGAAGCGGTTAATGTTCGACGGACCGTAGACGCGCTCCATGTTGCAGAACTCCTTCACGGGCGACATGCCTGCCGACGTGCGTACGTAGATACTGTTGAGCGACTCCTCCGTCATACGCGTCTCAGGCGAACCCTGCACCATCACGCGGTAGAGCTTACCGTAGGCGTTGAAGTTCGATGCGTAGAGTCCGCCGTAGTATCCCTGCAGAGTGGTGAGCACCACGCGCGGCGAGATGCCGGCCTGCTTACACTTGGCCACGTCCACCGAGATCATGTACTGCGGATAGTTGGGGTTGTAGGACGTCTGGGCCTGCTGGATCTCCGGACGCTTGTTGAGCTCGGCCAGATAGTCCTGCACGATCTCGAAGAATCGCGTCAGGTCGCCACCCGTACGGTCCTGCATCACCAGCGAGACACCCGAGTTGGCCGAGAAACCAGGAATCATAGGCGGTCCGAAGGCCAGGATCTGTGCATCCTTGATGTGGGCCGTCTTGAGGTATATCTGTGCCAGCACGCCGTCGCGGTCGAAGGGGTTGAGGAAGAAACGGTAGATACCGTCGCCCTGCCACAGTCCGCTGAGTTTCCACCAGAATCCTTTCTGGCGCTCGGCAAAGGGTTTAAGCTTGATGATAAACGTGGCCTGGTCTGAACCGGCACCAGCGATGAAGTTGTAACCCTGAATCTGCTCACGGCTCTGGATGGCGGGATCGGCTGCCAGGATAGCATCCACCTCGTCGATGATCTGGCGCGTGCGAGCCACCGAGGTAGCAGGAGGCATCGAGATGGTACAGAAGATAGTACCCGTATCCTCGTCGGGCACCAGTCCGGTCTTCGTGGTAGCCATCGTCAGGACGAGTGCAGCGATACCCACGATGACGGCAATGCCGATGGCTATCGGCTTGCGCACCAGCTTCTCTACCACATTCTTATACTTATTGGTCGTCGTAGTGAAAGCTGTATTGAAGGCTGCGTGGAATCGGTCGATACGCGACATCTTCTTGTGACCTTCACCATCGTGGGGCTTCAGGAAGATGGCACAGAGGGCCGGCGACAGGGTCAGGGCGTTCAGGGCCGAGATGAAGATAGCCACAGCCATCGTCACACCGAACTCACGGTAGAACGTACCCGTCACGCCACCCATGAACGACACGGGGATGAACACCGAAGCCATCACCAGCGTAATAGAGATGATAGCACCCGAGATCTCGTTCATGGCGTCGATAGAGGCCGTCAGCGTCGACTTATAGCCCTGGTCGAGCTTGGCGTGTACGGCCTCCACCACCACGATGGCATCATCCACCACGATGGCGATAGCCAGCAGCAAGGCTGAGAGCACGAGCAAATTGATGGAGAATCCGAAGGCCTCAAGGAAGAAGAAGGTACCCACCAGCGACACCGGCACGGCGATGAGCGGGATCATCGTCGAACGCCAGTCCTGCAGGAAGATGTAAATCACGATGAACACCAGGATCAGCGTGAACACCAGTGTGAATATCACCTCCTCGATAGAGGCATAGAGGAACTCCGTCACGTCGTAGTTAATCTTGTAGGTCATGCCCGGCGGGAACAGCTTGGCCTGCTCCTCCAGCTCGGCCTTCACCTGCTTGGCAATCTCGTTGGCGTTGGAGCCTGCAATCTGCTGCACCATACCCATCACAGAGGGGATGTTGTTGTTCTTCATCGACACGGAGTACTGCTGTCCGCCGAGTTCGATCTTGGCCACATCCTTCAGCTTCAGCGTCTGTCCGTTGCGGTCGCTGGAGATGATGATGTCGCCAAACTCCTCTGGTGTCTTCAGTCGGCCCGTGTAGCGCATGGCATACTCGTAGGCCACCTTCGACTCCTGTCCGAACGAACCAGGTGCAGCCTCGATGTTCTGCTCAGCCAGTACACCCGTGATGTCGCTCGGCATCAGGTTGTACTGCTTCATCACGTCGGGCTTCAGCCAGATACGCATCGAGTAGGTCTTCAGACCAGGCGACTGCAC
>DFGG01000042.1:0-3491 GCA_002371695.1 bacterium UBA3756 | reverse complement strand
GCTTGATGGCCGGCACGATGTTGATGTTGTTGTAGTTCGTCAGGAACTCGTCGTCGTAACGGCCGTCCGACGTCAGGGTGAACATCAGCACCTGTGAGGTCTGACGCTTCATCACCGTCACACCAATCTGCGTCACCTCGGCCGGCAGCAGGGCCAGGGCCTGAGAGACACGGTTCTGCACGTTCACCGCACACATATCGGCATTCATTCCCTGGCGGAAGAGCACCTGTATCTGTGCCGACCCGGAGGATGCCGTAGAGCTGATATAGTCCATACCCTCCACACCGTTGATCGACTCTTCGAGCGGCACGATGACGGAGTTCTTCACGGTCTCGGCATCAGCACCAGGATAGCTGGTGTAGACCACCACCGTAGGCGGTGCGATGTCCGGGTACTGCTCGATAGGCAGCGATGCCAGACCGATAAATCCCAGCAGCACGATGGCGATAGAGATCACCGTCGAGAGCACCGGGCGTTTGATAAAGGTTGTAAATGTCATTGTGTTACCTTTTTCAATTTTTCAATTCTTCAATTCTTCAATTCTCCACTACTTCGTGGCCTTCTGCACGGCATCCACGATCTCACCGGCACTCATCTCCTTGGCCTGATCCTTGATCTTCTGCTGATACTTCTCAGGCGTGATGGGTACGATCTCCATGCCGTCCTTCAGCTTGGTAATACCGTTGGTGATATACTTGTCGCCCACCTTCAGGCCGTCGGTCACGATGTAGTTGTTGCCGTCGGTCTGAGGATCGGTCTTGATCTCGGTGTACTTCACCTTGTTGCCCTCGCCGAGTATGTAGACGAACTTCTTGTTCTGCACCTCAGAGACGCAGGCCTGGGGAATCACGATCGAGGCAGAGTTGCTCTTGGGGATGATGATGGCACCCGAGCCACCGCTCTTGAGCATCTTCTCGGGATTGGGGAAGAGGGCAATCAGCTGCACGCTGCCCGTGGCACCGTCGATCACGCCGCTCATCTTCGTCACCTTACCCTCGTGGCCGTAGACCGAGCCGTCGGCCAGCTGCAGCTGCACGCTGGGCATCTGGCTGATGGCGGCATTCTGCCCGCCGGCATCCTTCGACATGGCCAGTGCGTCCTTCTCCGTCACCGAGAAGTAGACCTCCATCTGCGAGTTGTTCGACACCGTCGTCAGCACGTTCTGTGCACTCACCAGCGTACCTACCTTATAAGGCAGCGTACCCACCACTCCTGCAGCAGGACTCTTCACGTAGCAGAAGCTCAGCATCTCCTTAGCACTGGCCAGCGCGGCCTCTGCCTGAGCCAGACCGGCCTTGGCCTGCTCAAACTGGTTGGTGGCCGACTGCAATTCGAAGTCGCCGATCACATTGCCCTCGCGGAGCTTCATCGAGTTCTCATACGACAGTCGGGCTGTATTGCAGGTAGCCTTGGCGGTGTTCACCGAAGCCTGGGCCTGACGCACCTGGGCCTGATAGGTCACATTGTCAATCACGAAGAGCACCTGCCCGGCACTCACCGACTGACCTTCCTTCACATTGATCTGGGTGATGAATCCCGACACCTTCGGCGATATCTGAACGTCCTGCACACCCTTGATAGTGGCTGGATACGTGGTCTGCATCTGGGTACTCGACGTACCAACAGTCACTACCGGATACTCATTGTCGCCAAACTGAGGGCGACCGCCACCGCCTCCACCGCACGATGCGAGCAGCATCGCAGCAGCGGCGACTGTCAAAATCTTGTTCGCTTTCATACTTATCTTTCTAATAGTTTTACTTAAATCCGTTTATATTCATCCCGAAAACTTCTTTTCACTTTCCGGTTTCAGCCTGCAAAATTACTCATTTTCCACATTATAATATTATAGGGAGGCCAATATTTAACAAAGTTTATCGGCTATCTTACATATACAACACAATTTGCGACATTTTTATACCATTCTTACATTCCTGTCATCATGCTTTTACCAAGAACATACGCAAATACTCCTAATCAACAAACCGTATGGCCGTAAGTTCAGCATCCGCATGGAGAACTGCTACGGACATCTTGCCACAAAAGCATTTTAACCCCGCTATCCCCGCTACAATCTTTGCAAGACGCTGTATTTCAACATGTTATCGGTAGCGGGGTTGTCCTTAACCCCGCTACAACCCCGCTACATCCCGCTACATTTGTACATCCATCGTAAACCTCTGGTTCTCAGGGCCTTTTCATTTTGCGTAGGCGCGTAAGGTGTTTTGCGTAGGCGCGTAAGGTGTTTTGCGCATACGCGAAAGGTAGCTTAAAGGCACTAAAGTCCCTGCCTAAAGCTATCAAAGCACCACGGCAAAGGCTTGTTTGCACCACTCGGAAGGCTCTGCAACATCATCCGAAGCCTCCCTGGCAACGAGGTCAACGGAGTATTCCATCGATAGCGGCTCCCCCCAAGCTAAATCAGTATATAGAGGGGCTGTAGCGGTATGTAGCGGGGTTGTAGCGGGGTTAAGGACAACCCCGCTACCGATAACACGTTGAAATACATCGGCTTGCAAAGATTGTAGCGGGGATAGCGGGGTTAAACAATGTTTAACCAAGATAGTCTGATTCAGGCAGATACAACTTGAGACGTTTTCAGGACCTCAGAGGTAGTCGTTTTTTAAAAAAAGAGCAGAAAAAGCAGAAAATCGGTGAGAATGCTTGCAAATATGGAATCTTTTGTCTACCTTTGCAACCCATTCGGGGGTAGACACCATGCAAGGTTCAAGCAGATTTTATCAATATGAAGATTCGTTTTATTATATTATTGTCATTAGCCTTTTCAATCATCCCGTACGCTTCAGCACAGGAGAAAAGGAGTTTTTGGAGCCATGGAGTAGGCAAGCTGCTAAAATCCGTTGACGATATGGTTAATCGTTGGCAGGAGGCTGGTGTGGATACCAACTATATCCGCAAGTTTGAGAAGAGCCGCATGGTATATCTCGGCTATTACGGCTATTTCCAGCAGCATGATATGAATTTCCCCGTAACTGTCAATAATGCGGATATACCCGTGAGCTTGCAGCGTATGCCACCGAACATGGCGGAGAAGAAATACGTGGCGGCCGATATGCACACCTACCAGACAGAGATTGAGCTGGGTATCGACTGGCGCGGCATAGCCTTGGAGCTTCCCATTCCCATCCGCAACCGCTACAGCATGTCGTTTGGTCTGGCGAAGAACGGCTCTGTATGGGGCGCACGCATCCGCTACAAGTCGCTCAAGAATATGGAGGGCGTGCTGGACGACGCATACAATCAGGCCGTAGATCAATGGAGGTACAACGAGGAGCACCAGACGAGCGACCCCGCCGTAACGTCGGAGAGAACTATCCCCGCAGGCAAGATGGACCTGAAGATTTTCTATGTCGAAGGATATTATGTGTTCAATAATAAGCGGTTCAGCCTTGCGGCAGGTGCTTACGGCGACATGATACAGAAGCGCAGTGCTGGCAGTCTGTTCGTGATGGGCAACTATTACCAGAGCC
>DFGG01000073.1 GCA_002371695.1 bacterium UBA3756 | reverse complement strand
TTCGAGGAATCGAAGCGCAAGCGCCGCATCGCTGCCGGAGGCCTGCAGAGCATCTGGTGGCTGCGCCGGATGCTGAACCCGTTGCGCCAGCCGCTGGTGGCATTCCAATATATCAGTCATCGCGTGCTCCGATGGAGCATCACCCCCATCGCCATGGTCTTACTGATACTGGCCAATATCCTACTGGTCATCTGTCAGGCAGGAGCACTCTATACCGTGCTGCTCATCCTACAGGCACTCTTCTATCTGGCTGCACTTTCAGGCTGGATGCTCAACCGCCACGGCATCAAGAACAGACTGCTCTACACGGCCTACTATTTTATCTTCATGAATATCAACGTCTTCCGCGGAATGAGGTATCTGAGCACCCATCATCAGAGCGGAGCTTGGGAAAAAGCAAAAAGAAGTTGAAAAAAGTTACCTAATTATTTGTTTATATAGAATTTTTTACGTATCTTTGCCCCAAATTTGCACTAATAAGACAATGGAGCAAAACGAAAGAGAGATTCTACTTCAGAAGTATACTGATTGCAAACGCAAGCTGTCGCTCGTCACCGACCAGCTGCAGATTGCAAACAAGAAGCTGAAGGAATACGAAGAAATGGCTCAGAAAGCCGAGAAGGCCAGCAAGATGAAATCGCTTTTTCTTGCAAATATGAGTCATGAGATACGCACACCCCTCAATGCCATCGAGGGCTTCTCTCGCGTGATTGTTGAAACAGACTCAGAAGAGGAGCGCATGAAATACTACCAGATTATTGAGAGCAACAATCAACGCCTCAGTAGTCTGATCAACGAAATACTTGACCTGTCGAGAGTGGAATCGGGAGAAATCGTGATGAAGAAATCGATGACCGACCTGAACCAGCTCTGCGAGAACATACAGCAACTGTTCAAGTTCCGCTGCCCCGAATCAGTGAAGCTCGAATGGGAAAAGCCTCTGATGAGCGTTATCATGAACACTGATGCCAACCGCCTGACGCAGGTATTCTCCAATCTGATCAGCAATGCCCTGAAGCACACCTCCGATGGTAGTATCACCTATGGTTTCCGCGTAATCAACGAGATGAAGGAGATAGAATTCTACGTCAAGGACACCGGATCAGGCATTGCACCCGAATTCATCGACCAGATATTCAACACCTATGCCTCACAGGATGCCAAGCAGCAGAAAGGATTCGGTCTCGGACTCGCTCTCTGCAAGATTATCGTAGAGAAGCTCGGTGGCACTATCCGCGTGGAATCCGTTGTCGACAAAGGCTCGACCTTCACTTTCGTCCTGCCCTTCGAAGGCAACATAGGCGGCATAAAGCAGGATCATACCACGACGACTACCAACGTGCGGACCATCCGCGTAAGTGCACGGTCGGACAAGATGAACCTGAAGACCATCCTGGTGGCAGAAGACGAGGACAGCAACTACGAACTGGTAAAGATTGTGCTTCAGAAGCGCTACCGTCTGCTTAGGGCTCACAACGGCATTGAGGCAGTGACCATCAATGAAGACGAGAAACCCGACCTCATCCTGATGGACATCCGTATGCCAGAGATGAACGGTCTCGATGCCACTCGCATCATCAAGGAGATCAATCATGCCACTCCCGTCATTGCTCTGAGCGCCTATGCTTTCGAAGAGAATATCCGTGAGGCAAAGGCAGCCGGTTGCGACGAATTCATGGCTAAGCCCTTCCGAGTGGAGAACCTCATCGAGGTGGTCAAGAAGTATCTGGATTAACATAACTATTATTGTATAAAGTATGGGTAAACTGGCAGTACAGAAATATTTTGCATTCATGGTTCTCATCATCACCGTACTGATGATGATATTCACTATCGTAGCACTCTATGGTGGAGACGTACAGCCTGGCGGTAATATGGCACGGGCCCTGTTGGTCTATGTGCTGCCCCTGCTGATGGCAGGCAATCTCATCCTGCTCATCTACTGGCTTGTCCTCCGTCGCTGGCACTGGGCAGTGATGCCATTTATCACGCTACTATGCTGCATCCCCTACTCGCAGACCATCTATAAGTTCGGCTCTGTAGACGAAGAAGCCGCCAAGCAAGCGGGACTGACTATCGCCACGTACAACGTGGCCCGCTTCAATGGAGAGACCACCAGTTTCATCGCCCTTGACATCCTGGCAGAGATGAAGAAGCAGAAGGTTGACGTGCTCTGTATGCAGGAGTACAGCGACTGGAGTGCCGACAAGCGCAACTCGGAGAGCTATAAGGAGTATTTCCCCTATATGCAGTACGGTGTCAACGAGCATAACGTAATCTATAGCCGCTACCCCATCAAGAAGGGCGCACCCATAGAATTTCCAGCCAGCGTGAACAGTGCACAGTGGGTTGACATCGACGTCAACGGACAGATGTTCCGCGTATTCAATGTACACCTTCAGACTGCTGGAGCCCATCACGTATACTATGGTGCCAGAAACAAGGAAGCCGACGGCTACGACGTACAGAACAACCGTCTGATGGAAGCCATCTACGGCACTTACACCGTAGGTATGATCAAGCGCGCCGGACAAGCCAACATCCTGGCACAGCAGATACGTGAGTGCGACCTCCCCGTGATTCTGGCCGGTGACTGTGTCGACGTGCCCTACTCCTACGTCTACAATACCCTTAAGGGAGAGCTCACTGACGGTTTCAAGGAGTGTGGCAGCGGATGGATGCACACCCTGCGAGGCAAGACCCCGCTGCGCATCGACTACATCTTCCACGACAAGGACTATGAGGGTATCAACTGCTACATGAAGGAGCTGAGCTACTCTGACCACTACCCAGTATTCATGAAGATAGCACTGAAATAAAAAATCTCCGGTAACAACTACCGGAGATTTTCTTTCTTGTCAGACTGCCTATCATATCAAACGATCTTAAAGCGAACACGGAAGGAGCGCTCGTGCTCATCCCAGTTGGTGCCGAGCATCTCGAAACGGCCTATCTGAGAGGTTGAACGCACATGCTTGCCGATGCATGGACAGACATCATAGTCGCCGATACGAACCAGCCGGATGGTTTCTGAAGCATCGTCGGGCAGACGGTCGAGACTGATCTCCTCGGGCAATTCATCACGAGTGACAAACTCAAACGTGACGGGCAAGTCCTCTTCGATGAGCTCGTTCATCCGCCGTTCAATCTCCTTCTCCTCCTGACGGCTGGGCTTGTGGTCGAGATGAAAGCTCATCTTACTTTTCTTGCGCTCGATATGTGCATTGAAGGACCGCTCACAGCCGAAGATACGGATCATCGTCTGATTCAGCAGATGCTCCGCCGTATGGGCCGGCGGGAACTCTTCCTTATTGTGCTCGTTTAATATATAATCAGCCATACCTGTCTCATGCCTTGAATTTCAGGATAGCGGCACTCAGTGGAGCAATGGCAAGGCCGACGACCCCGTCGCGCTTCAGCATGAGCTTCGTCTTCTCGCCAGTCAGCAAGTCAACGGCTTGGACATTCTTCTCCTTGATGTCCAGGTAATCGAAGGCATGAGCCGGGATGGTGACATTGACCTCCACCGGTATCTCTTCGAAATTAGCCACCACCAAGACTACCTCACGCCCTGACTTACGAAGGAAAGCGTACTGGCGCTGCAGATGACCGTTGACATACATCAGGTCGAAGGAGACACCGTCGGTGACAGCCTTCTCACTGCGCGAGATGTTCAATACCTTATTATATATATCCTTCAGAGCCTTTTCCCCTGCAGTCAGTTTGCGCTGAGAAGCACGCACCAAGGTGTCGATGCTCCAATAGTCGAAGATGGTTGTACGACCGTCATGACCACTGAAACCCTCCTTGTCCATGCCCCGCTCACCATACTCCTGTCCGGCATAGATCATGAGCGGATTCTGCTGAAGAAGAGCCGATACGATGAGACCAGGGATTCCCTTACAGCCACTGCCAGCAAAGAAATCGCTGGCAATACGCTGCTCATCGTGGTTCTCGAGGAAGTAGAGCATGTGGTCACGAATATCGTCGGTGGCCTGCCATGCTGTCGTGATGGCATGCGTAGACTGTGTGCCACGAATCACCTCACGGACCGTATCATACATGCCCACCTTATCGTAGAGATAGTCGAAGCCGGCACTGATGTAACGACGGTATTCGGCAGGATTATATACCTCACCGATGAAAAGCTTGTCAGGATAGGCAAACTTCACCTTGTCGGTAGACCACTGCCAGAACTCGGCAGGCACCATCTCTGCCATGTCGCAGCGGAAGCCGTCGACTCCCTTACTGGCCCAAAAGAGCAGGATATCCGTCATCTTGCTCCAGGTATTGGGAATGGGATTGAAATGCCCCACACGACCGGCATAGTAGTCCACACCATAGTTCAGCTTCACCGTCTCATACCAGTCGTTCATTCCCGGTGCATTGTGGAAACAGTCATTGCCCGTGGCCTTGGCAGGCTCCTCGATATAGGGCTCTGGCTCATCATGGTAGAGGTCGAAATAAGGAGTGAAACGCTGTCCGGGACAGTAGTAGAAATTGTTCTGAGGATCGAAGCCATTCTGGGGATTGTCTTCCTCGCCAAGATCCTTCACCTCTGCAGGCTTGCAGATGGAGTGATACTGACGGGCCACATGATTAGGCACGAAGTCGATAATCACCTTCAGTCCAGCCTTATGGGTGCGCTCCACCAGCTGTTCGAACTCTGCCATACGCTGACTGACATCAACTGCCAGGTCGGGGTCGACGTCATAATAGTCGGTAATGGCATAGGGAGAGCCTGCCCTACCCTTGACAACAGCCGGATGATTACGGGGAATGCCATAGGCAGAATAGTCCGTCTGCGTGGCATGGCGGATGATACCGGTAAACCACACATGAGAGACACCCATCTCCCTGATTTTCTTCAGGACGGCCGGGGTAAAGTCATTGAACTTCCCACAGCCGTTCTCCTCAATCGTGCCGTTCTCCTTGCAGGTGGTGTTACGGTTCCCGTAGAGCCTCGTAAAAACCTGATAAACAACGATCTTCTGTCCCATAGTCTTTGGTTCTGTACTTAACAGAAGGAATTTATTCTATACCGTGAGCGCTGACTTCCTTGTTGATCTTGCCAATCATACCCTGAAGAGCCTTGCCAGGACCGCACTCGGTGAAGTCGTCGGCACCATCGGCAATCATATTCTGTACACTCTGCGTCCAGCGGACACTACTCGTCAACTGGGCAATCAGATTAGCCTTGATCTCTGCAGGATCAGTGTGAGGCTTAGCGTCGACATTCTGATAGACGGGGCACTTGGGAGCCTTGATTTCCGTCTGCTCAATAGCGGCCTGCAGCTCGTCCTTGGCAGGCTGCATCAGCGGAGAGTGGAAAGCACCACCCACCTTCAGCGGCAGAGCACGCTTGGCACCGGCAGCCTTCAGCTGCTCGCAAGCCTCGTTGATAGCCTCGATGTTACCAGAGATAACCAGCTGGCCCGGGCAGTTGTAATTGGCGGGAACCACCACGCCCTTGCCCATCTTGCTCACCTCTGCACACACCTCCTCGATCTTCTCGTCGGGCAGGGCGATGATGGCAGCCATCGTGGAGGGCTGAGCCTCACAAGCCTTCTGCATGGCCATGGCACGGGCATAGACCAACTTCAGACCATCCTCAAAACTCAGTGCACCGGCAGCTGTCAGTGCAGAGAACTCACCCAGGGAGTGACCAGCCACCATTTCAGGGGCAAAGGCATCTCCCATACAGAGGGCTGAAATCACACTATGGAGAAATACGGCAGGCTGAGTGACCTTCGTCTGCTTGAGTTCATCGTCTGTACCATCAAACATGATATCGGTAATACGGTATCCAAGGATATCATTAGCCTTTTCAAAAAGTTCTTTTGCCAACGGGTTGTTTTCATAAAGTTCTTTACCCATTCCAACAAACTGTGCTCCCTGTCCGGGAAAAACGAATGCTTTCATTTTCTTTCCTTTTTTATTTAATAATGATAACTTTTCTGCTATTTCGGGATGCAAAATTACTCATTTTTTCCGAAAGATGCCCCCCAAAAGCCATTTTTTTTACCAAACAAGGCGTAATATCGGAATTTTTGTGTAAGTTTGCACGTGAGAAAGAGTCATTAAGCAAAAAAATGAAGTTAATTGTTATGACAAGGCCCACGTTTTTCGTGGAAGAAGACAAGATACTCGCGAATCTTTTCGAGGAAGGATTGGAGAGCCTGCACCTGCACAAGCCAGGTTCATCACCCATGTACTCCGAACGGCTGCTGACTCTGTTGGGCGAGGATTGGTGTGCGAAGACAACGGTGCACAATCATTTCTACCTGAAAGAGGAATACCGTCTGAAGGGTATTCATATCGACGATGCCTATACCGAACCCCCTTCGGGCTATCGGGGAAATATCAGTCGTACGTGTCATGCCATCAGCGAACTGAAGGAAGCCAAGCACAACAGCAACTACGTATTCCTGCATCCGGTGTTCGACAGCCAGACCATCAAGGAAGAGAAGTCCAACTTCACGCTGGAAGAACTCAAGGAGGCCTCTCGCCAGGGACTGATCGACAAGAAGGTGTATGCCCTTGGAGGCATCAACATCGACAATATTAAGCTGATACGTGACCTCGGTTTCGGAGGAGTGGTCATCTGTGGCGACCTGTGGAACCGCTTCGACATCCACAACGAGCTTGACTACAAGGAGCTGCTCCTTCACTTTGAGCGACTGAAAAAAGCAGTAGACTAAAAAGAAGAATAAAAAAGTTAATATATCGCTATGATGAATGATTCTTATATGGTATTCTCGGGAACAGCAACGAAGTACCTCGCAGAGAAAATCTGCCAAAGTCTGGGCTGCCCCTTAGGGCAATTGCTTATCACAAGATTCTCCGACGGCGAATTTGCCGTCAGTTATGAGGAAAGCATCCGTGGCCGCGACGTATTCCTTGTGCAGAGCACCTTCCCCAACAGTGACAATCTGATGGAACTGCTCCTGATGATTGATGCTGCCAAGCGTGCCTCTGCCCGCACCATCAATGCCGTCATCCCCTACTTCGGCTGGGCTCGCCAGGACCGTAAGGACAAGCCCCGTGTGAGCATCGGTGCCAAACTGGTGGCCGACCTGCTGAGTGTGGCAGGCGTGAACCGTGTGATTACGATGGACCTGCACGCCGACCAGATACAGGGCTTCTTCGATGTACCCGTAGACCATCTCTATGCATCGGGTGTCATCCTACCCTACCTGCAGAGTCTGCAACTCGACGACCTGGTCATCGCTTCACCGGATGTAGGCGGATCAAAGCGAGCCAATACCTACGCCAAGTACCTCGGTTGTCCACTGGTACTTTGTAACAAGACCCGTGCCCGTGCCAATGTAGTGGCTTCGATGCAGATTATCGGCGAGGTGGAAGGCAAGAACGTGGTCATCATCGATGATATGGTAGACACGGCCGGTACCATCACCAAGGCAGCCGACCTGATGAAGGAGCACGGAGCAAAGACCGTCAGAGCCTGTGCCTCCCACTGCGTGATGAGCGGTCCTGCCAGCGACCGTGTGCAGGCATCGGCCCTCGAGGAGATTGTCTTCACCGACTCCATCCCCTACACCCAGCGCTGTGCCAAGGTGAAGCAGCTCTCTGTGGCAGAAACCTTTGCAGAGGCCATCCGGCGCGTCATTCGCAACGAGAGTATCAGCGACCTCTACCTCATTTAGGCTGATGATGAACAAACGACAGATAACGGGACTGGCAGCAGTATGCCTCATAGCTACTGGCTGCCAGTCTTTCTATAATCGGCAGATGGCTCGTGAATGGGAGGCCCTCAACGATACCATCAGCGACTGCAGCCAGAAGATACAGAACATCGTCAACACCCTTCAGATGAGTGGCTCCACCACAGAGGCAACCCAGAAATCGATGATGCACGATATCGACAGCATCGACCGGGTGATGAAGGATGCCATCCTCCGCTGTGCGGAGCGCAACAAAGACAACGAACTGGGACGCTACATCCGCGAGAACTACCAGGAGGAGTAAAAACAAAAAGAATCCCGAATCAAGCCAAGGCTGATTCGGGATTCTTTGATTTTATTCAGTAACCGCTCAAATCGGATACTCCAGCCACTTCACATAGCAGAAGTCCTGACGGTGAGGCAGGTTCTTGTTCTTCGGATACATACGCACGGCACTCTTGTACTGACCGAACTGCTTGGGAGAGTGCTTCACCTCGAAGGTATAGTTGTTACCCTCATGACCAACCATCTTAAGCGGCTCGATAGAGTACACGTGCTCCTCGCCATTCTTGTCGACGCAAACGTTAACCTTCTCCAGGGCAACGGCATCATCGAGGCCCTGCTCATTGATGACATAGCGAAGCATGTACTCCTCGTCAGTCAGATGCTGACCGGAAGCCGGAGCTGTCGACTCAGCAGAAACCACACTGATAGCATCCCAGCGCTCGGCAACGGTCTCCTTCCACTGAGCAATATCCTTAGCCAGACGGTAGTTGTCCTTGGAGAGCTCCTTGAAGCGCTTTGCCAGCTTCTCATAGAACTTCGAATAGTAATCGTCGAGCTGACGCTTCATCGTGTAGTGAGGAGCAATCTGGGCGATAGAGTTCTTGATGACCTTGATCCAGCCCTTAGAGATACCCTTCTTATCCTTATTATAATAAAGAGGTATAATCTCGTTCTCGAGCAGACTATAGATGGTAGCAGCATCGAGCTGGTCCTGATAGCCCTGGTTCTGATAGGTACGCTTCTCAGTGAGTGCCCATCCGGCACCCTCGCGATAGCCCTCAAGCCACCAGCCATCCTTCACGGAGAGATTCACCACACCATTCATCTCTGCCTTCTCACCAGAGGTACCAGAAGCCTCGAGAGGACGTGTCGGCGTGTTCATCCAGATGTCAACACCACTGACGAGACGACGTGCCAGCAGGAAGTCGTAGTCCTCGAGGAAGATGATCTTACCCAGGAACTCCGGACGCTGCGAAATCTCGAAGATGCGCTTGATGAGTCCCTGGCCTGCACCGTCGGCGGGGTGAGCCTTACCGGCGAAGAGGAAGATCACGGGATGCTCGGGATCGTTGACAATCTTGGCCAGACGAGCCTCATCGGTGAAGAGCAAGTGGGCACGCTTATAGGTAGCGAAACGACGGCAGAAGCCGATGACCAGTGCATTGGGGTTCATCTTCTCCAGCAGTGAAACCACACGTGAGGGATCACCCTGATTCTTCAACCATGTCTCACGGAACTGCTCCTTGATATAATCGAAGAGCTTCTGTTTCAGAACCATACGGGTCTCCCAGACCTCCTCGTCGGGAACATTATAGATGCCATGCCAGATGTCCTCGTTAGACTGGTCGCCCATGAACTTCTCATCGAAGTACTTATTGTAGACCCTGCGCCACTCGGCAGCAGCCCATGTGGGGAAGTGGACACCATTGGTCACATAGCCCACGTGGTTCTCCTCGGGGAAGTAGCCGTTCCAGATTGGAGCGAACATCTTCTGGCTGACCCAACCATGAAGCTTGGACACGCCATTGACCTCCTGACAGGTGTTGCAGGCGAAGGTCGACATACAGAACTTCTCACCATGATCGTCAGGATTGATGCGGCCCATGCCGATGAACTCATCCCAGGTGATACCCAACTTCTGGGGATAGCCACCCATGTACTTTCCGAAGAGACCCTCGTCGAAATAGTCGTGACCTGCGGGAACCGGAGTATGGACGGTATACAGACCAGAGGCACGTACCAACTCGAGAGCCTGATTGAATGACAATCCGTCTTCATCGATATAGTCAACCAGCCGCTGCAGGTTGCAGAGTGCGGCATGCCCCTCGTTGCAATGGTAGACATCCTTCTTGATGCCCAGCTTCTTCAGCAGCAGCATACCACCGATACCAAGCAGGATCTCCTGCTTCAGACGGTTCTCCCAGTCACCACCATAGAGGCTGTGAGTGATGGGCTTGTCGAAATCGGAGTTCATCTCGTTGTCGGTGTCGAGCAGATAGAGGCTGACACGACCCACGTTGACACGCCAGACATAAGCGTGAACCATATAGTTGGTATAAGGCACGTCGATTACCAGGGGATTACCCTTTTCATCGAGCTGACGCTCAACGGGAAGCGAACCGAAGTTCTGGCTCTCGTAGTTGGCAATCTGCTGTCCGTCCATCGACAGACTCTGTGTGAAATAGCCGAAACGATAGAGGAAACCCACGGCACACATGTCGACATTAGAGTCGGAAGCCTCCTTCACATAGTCACCAGCCAGCATTCCCAGACCACCTGAATAAATCTTCAGGGCAGAGTGGATACCATACTCCATGCAGAAGTAGGCCACTGACGGACGCTTCTTGTCGGGCTTCACGTCCATATACTTACGGAACTTTGCATAGACATCCTTGATGCGCTTCATCAGCGCCTTGTCCTTCAAAATTTCAGTCTTGCGATTGAAAGTCAGACGCTCCAACAGCATGACAGGGTTGTGCTTCACTTCGTGATAAATCACAGGGTCAAGGTCGCGGAACAAGTCACGGGCCTCGAAATTCCACACCCACCACATGTTGTGGGCAATCTCATCCAAACATTTCAACTCTTCGGGAAGGCTTGACTTCACGGTCAGGATCTTCCACTGAGGAGCATTTGCATAATCTGCTTTGATCTTCATAATCTTGAATATTATTATTACAGTTTCTTAAGTCTATCTTCTACCTTACGGAGGGCAATGTCATAAGCCTCATAATAGAACTTGATGAACTCACTCCAAAGGGCTTTCTTCGACAATTCCTCTGCATTCTTACGGCATTCGTCCACCTGCTTCTTGGTAAGACCGGAATACAATGCCACGGTGTCCTTGATATTATCGGCCACCTCAGAGTAGTTGTAGTCTGTGCGGTGAATCACTTTTACACCATCGGTTATCTCACCATACTTGCCAAAGACACTGTTAGCCCAGAGTCCGAAGCCCGCAAGATCGGTAGTGATACAGGGCACTTTGAAGGCCACAGCCTCCAACGGGGTATAGCCCCACGGCTCATAATATGAAGGATAGATGCAAAGGTCATTACCCAGCACCAGGTCATAGTAGGTCATATTCACGATCCCGTCGCTACCGTTGAGATAGCAGGGCAGGAAGATCACCTTCACCTTCTCATTCTTCCGATTGTGCATATCGTAATATTTCATCATGCCCAGCACATTGTCGTGACTCATATTGTGGAGCCAGTGGGTCACCTGGGGCACTTCCAGCGGTGTGTCATACTGCTCACCGTTCTCTACTGCCCGCAGTCTCTCCTGCAAATCCTTGCGGGGCTCCCCTACCCATCCGGGCACCTCGATGAAGGCCACCACCTGCTTCTTCAGCTCCTTGTCGCGCAACAGTCGGTTCATGGCTTCCACAAACACATCGATACCCTTGTTGCGGAACTCGTAGCGACCGGAGGTAGAGATGATCAGCGTATCATCGTCAAACGGCTCACCGAGCAGGGCACTGGCAACCGACAGCAGACGGTGCCGGGCAGCGTTGCGCTTACGGGTAAACTGCGCGCCCTTGGGCACGAAACTATTGTCAAATCCATTGGGCAGCACCACGTCGACAGGCTTGTCGAGCAGTTCCACACACTCCTTGGCAGTGATGTCGCTCACCGTCGTAAAACAGTCCACATGGTGAGCCGTCTGCTTCTCGATAGAGTGCTTCGACTGCATGTTCAGCTCTTCAGCCATCTGGTCGCCATTGTAGGCGAAGAGATAGTCATAGAGGGGTTTCATGTTTCCGGCGATGCTGCGGCCGATGCTCGTAGCGTGGGTCGTGAAGACAGTACCTATCTGAGGCACGTTCTTGTTGATGTAGAGGGCACCCAGACCACACATCCACTCGTTGGCGTGGTAGATGACCTTGGTATCAGCTTTACACTCACCACTCTTCTGGAGCCAGCCATAAAGGCTCTCCACCACCAGGGCAGCGGCATACGAGAACATAGAGGCCTCGTCATAATCGCCGTAGGCATGCAGTGAGTCGACACTGTAGTTTTCCCACAGCCATCCATAAATCTCGTTCTTCTTCTCAAAGTACGGTATGAAGTCAACAAGAATAGCGATTGGTTCTCCGGGGACTGTCCAGCGTCCGATTCTGACATTAAGTCCGTTTGCCTTTGCCTCGCTTTGCCAATCGGCAAAGAGAGTTTTCTCTTCCCTAAAATAGGGGCTTTCTTCCTTGGTGTAATTACCGTCCTCACGCTTCCACAAGCCCGGACCGATAAAAATCACCTTATCCTGATATGCCTCTTGCAGGGTCTTGGCACGTGTCGAAAGGACTGTATAGATTCCACCTACTTTGTTACATACTTCCCAACTCGATTCGAATATATAGTCGGGCTTTATTAGTCTTTTAACCATCGTTGTAATTATAATGGGTGCAAAGTTACTTAAAAAAAAACTAAATCTTGCATGTTTTACCTATTATTTTAGGTCGATTTACGATTTTATTGATTTATATTTGGTAACTTTGTCAGCAAAAAAGAATTGAGTATGAAGAAGTTGCTGATTTCACTCCTCATTTGCCACTTGTTGCCCGTTGCCACGAGTGCCCAGACTGAGCGTCCCTTCAAAGCCTACCTCACCAATGAGGAGTATGAAGTGTATCTGCGCATCAATCTCTACGAGCAGAATATCCAAGTGCCCGGACAGGAGCTTTACGGTGAGCTCCCTGGCTATCTGGGCAAGAAGCACAACAGCTTCTGCTGGGTCATCACCTCGGCAGAAGTCAGCGGCAAGCGGGCCAGCCTGCAGTTGATCAACGACTATGGCTCCGAAGACCTGACAGCCACCCTCACCCAGAAGAACGACTCAGTCTTCACCCTCAAACAGGAGCGAGGGTCCACGCTGAAGGTTCCCAAGAACGGCAAGTGGCAGAAACTGCCCAAGACGCTGGAGTTCAAACGAAAAAAATAGGTGCCACAAGCTTGTGGCACCTATTCTATTTGCAGTGATGGAGAAATTACTTCACCTTCTCCACGATAGCCTTGAAGGCCTCGGGATTGTTCATGGCCAGGTCGGCAAGCACCTTACGGTTGATCTCGATACCCGCCTTGGCGAGCTTGCCCATCAGCACAGAGTAGCTCATACCCTCCAGGCGAGCGGCAGCGTTGATACGCTGGATCCACAGGCTACGGAAAGCACGCTTCTTGTTACGACGATCACGATAGGCATAGGTCAGACCTTTCTCCCAGGTATTCTTTGCTACTGTCCAAACATTCTTACGGGCTCCGAAATAGCCACGGGTAAGTTTCAAAATTCTCTTACGCTTTGCTCTTGATGCAACGTGATTTACACTTCTTGGCATAGTTTCTTTCTTCTTTAAATGTTAGACAATAGGGTTAGCGGAGACACAGCAGATCACGAACCTGCTTCATGTTTGAAGGATCAACGATGGCAGAGTGCACCAGATTGCGCTTCTGCTTCTTGGTCTTCTTGGTCAGAATGTGGCTGTGGTAAGCGTGATTTCTCTTAACCTTACCTGTACCGGTGAATGAGAATCTCTTCTTGGCACCGGAGTTTGTCTTTACTTTTGGCATTGTTTTCTTAAAATTTAATTGTTATTAATTAAAGCGGTGGCAACGCATATACCGGGCGCAGCGCACCTTTTGTTTCATCGAACATTGCGACATTGACCTGTGAAGATTAATCCTCAGTCTCTGTCAACTTCTTCAGGGCATCAGCCGAAATCTTGGCATTGGCAAACAGACCGCCGTTGGCGGGTGTCTCAACATCTACCTCCGACTCTGCCTGGGCCTTCTTGGCATCCTTTACACTGGCTTCTGAAGCCATTCCGGAGCCCTGCTCGCCCACCCGCAGCTTTTCACGGTCGCGGGCCTGCTGGCTCTTCTTCTTCTCGCCAGCCTTCTTGGGAGCCAGATAGAGGAACATCTTCTTACCTTCGAGCGAAGGCATGCCCTCCACTTTTCCCACTTCCTCCAGATCGTTGGCAAAACGCAGGAGAAGTACCTCGCCCTGCTCCTTGAACAGGATGGAGCGTCCGCGGAAGAACACGTAGGCCCTTACCTTGTTACCCTCCGTGAGGAACTCCTTGGCATGCTTCAGCTTGAACTGATAGTCGTGCTCATCGGTCTGAGGTCCGAAGCGGATTTCCTTCACCTCCACCTTTACCTGCTTGGCCTTCATTTCCTTCT
>DFGG01000103.1:9957-15460 GCA_002371695.1 bacterium UBA3756 | reverse complement strand
CGAACTGCACCAGTGAGGCCTTGGCAGCCGAAATCTCCATCACGGTCTGGAAGGCCGCCACCATGGGGTTTGTGATGTCATTGGCAAATCCCCACAGGGCGAACAGCGACGTGATGAGGATAAATGTCAGCAGGTACCTGCGTGGTACCAAAGGCTTCTCTGTCTGCTTCATTCTTCAATCTCTCAATTTCTCAATTTCTCAATCTCTCAATTTCTCAATCTCTCAATCTCTCAATCTTCAATGTTCAATGTTCAATGTTCAATCTCTCAATCTCTCAATGTTCAATGTTCAATGTTCAATGTTCAATCTCTCAATCTCTCAATCTCTCAATTTCTCAATCTCTCAAAAACTCCTCAGCCTTCACGATATCACTCGCATGATCAATGTCGAGCACCTTCGAGAACGCCCACGCCCTGAGCCTGAGCCCATCGGCAATCAGCCCACGCTGGAAATTCCTCATCCTGCTCTCACCCCGTTCTATGCACGCCCTGAGCGTGTCTATCGAACGCGGCGTCAGACCATAGATGCCACCACTGATATACTTCGGGGCATCGCAATGGTCCAGGAATGCCGTGATACCCATCGCCTCATCAGTATCGACGTAGAGAGGCTTCTCGTCGTCGATATAGTCCGTCACGCCCATCAGTCCGTCAGCCTCACCACTCTCCACCATCCGCTGGAAGTCGGCGACGTATGCACCGAACTCCTCCTCACGGAAGATGGTGTCGACAGTGGTCAGCACAAACGGCTCATCGTCAAGCCACCTGCTCAGCTCCCACATGCTATGCATGCTGCTGGGGGTCGACTTGACGATGAATCGTATAGGCACCCTACTGGTCGAACGTAACTCCACCAGTCGCTGCTGCACATCGGTCATCTCCTTGTTGCAGATGACGTCTATCTCCGTTGCGCCGTTCTCTGAGAACACCCTGACCAGGCGGTCTATCAGACGCTCACCCCCCACCTCCACCAGAGGTTTCGGGCTTGCGACGCCTTCCTTTGCGAGCCTCGAACCTTCGCCCGCTGCAATCACTGCATACTTCATTGGGGTGCAAAGGTACGAAGAATATTTGATATAACGCGCGTGCTTGTATTTTTTTAACGCTCAATCCCTCAATTTCTCAATCTCTCAATTTCTCAATTTCTCAATCTCTCAATCTTCAATGTTCAATGTTCAATGTTCAATGTTCAATCTCTCAATCTCTCAACAGCCCCCTCGTGTCAATCTCGCCCGAACCGCGCTTCTGGACATCATAGTGCTCCAGTCGGCCCTTGAGCGTGATGTCGCCCGAGCCCGCCATCTGACAGTTAGCCTTCTTACATCCCTCCATGAAAATCACTTCGATGTCGCCCGAGCCGCGAAGCGTCAGGTCGGTATTGTCCACCTTCCACTGCTTCACATCGATGTCACCCGAGCCCACCAGCGATACATTAGAGCGCACCGCCTCCAGACGGTCGATGTCGATGTCGCCCGAGCCCGTCAGTTCCGTGGTGCAGTGGTCGCAGATGATATCGCTGAAACTGATGTCGCCCGAGCCTCTCAGCACAATCAGCATCTTGTCCGTATCCACGCGCTGCTTGCTTTCGAAGTCGCCGGAGCCGTTCAGTCGCACAGCCGTCAGGTCGGGCGAAGTCACGTAGACAGCAGCGTCATCGTAGTCGCGCTGGATATTGACGATGCCCACCTTACCTTTATTACGTATGCTGAGCGTCTTGCCCTTCACCTCCGTGATGATGCTCTCCACGAAGCGCTTCGGGCCCACCACCTTCACACCGTACGACTGCCCCTGAGTATAGACCACCTTGGGCGATCCGCTGATGTCTATCTCCTCGAAGCCCTTCAGATCCCTCGACTCCGTCATCTGGGGCCCTGCGTCAGCGCCGCTCAGGCCTTTCAGATCCTGCACACACGATGCCATTACCACTCCCGCTGCCAGCAGTATACCTGCCACCACAAAAATTCTCTTTTTCATTATCATGTCCTTTCTGTTTATTGGTTTCATCTGTTTGACGGCACAAAAACAGAAAAAGTTGCAGCCGATGTCACTTTTTCAATCTCTCAATCTCTCAATTTCTCAATTTCTCAATCTATACGATGAGAATGTGAGAAAGTGAGAAAGTGAGAAATAAAAATCGGAGGGACAGGTCTTTGATCTGTCAAGAGGTCAAAAACCTGTCCCACTGATCTCGTGTCCCAGCGACTAATTCGCGCTCCTTAATTACTGGGCGTCAGCGCCCAGGTTCTGCCATTGCTGCCGTAATCTGATGCGCTTACCTTTATGCCGCCGAAGGGGCCGCCATTCTCAGGCCAGTTGGCCCAGTTATCTTTGCTGGCATCGTCAATGCCGTCGTGCATCACCACGCCGTCGAAGGTCACTGCGCCGCTGCCCCGGTCGTCAAAGCCCTTGCCGATGGGGGCATTGTGAAAGTCATTGCTCCTGGTGGCGGTCACGCTGGTGATGTCTTTAGTGATGCTGATGCTGGTGAACTTGCCATACCATCCGCTGCCGATGCCTGCGGCAAACGTGCCGCCCGTGACCTCAATCGTGCCGCCCGTGATGCTGATGTCGCCGCAACTGCTGACATAGATATTGCTGCTGAGATCTTTATGCCCGTTTCCGCAGCCGATGCCCGCGGCATATTCGCCGCCCGTGGCGGTGACCTGCGCCGAGCCGCTGATGGAGATGTTGCCGCAGGTGTTCGCGGCATTTTCCGCATTTCCGCTGCCGATGCCCGCGGCTTTAGCGCCGCCCGTGGCGGTGACCTTCGCCGAGCCGCTGATGGAGATGTCGCCACAGGAGCCTCCATGTCCGCTGCCGATGCCCGCGGCTTTGTTGCTGCCCGTGGCGGTGATGGTGCCGCCCGTGATGGTGATGTCGCCGCAGGAGCCTCCATATCCGCTGCCGATGCCGGCACTATGGCCTGTGCCGGTGGCTTTGATGGTGCCGCCCTCGATCACGATGTTGCCACAACTGATATCCGTGGTGCCACCGATGCCCGCGCCGCCTATATATCCAGAGCCGCCAGCGCCCGTTTGACTGATGGTGCCGCCTGTGGCGGTAAGCGAGCCGCTGCCCTGAATGGTAAGGGTACAGCCTTTGGGGATGAAGATGCCAGGGGCGTTTTCACGACCCGCCACACTGTTCGTTCCATCAAGGATGATGGTGGCGTCGCCCAGACACTCGATGCCGGCAATATTTTCGGGTTTCGTGATGCCTGTGTTCGTCACGCCCTTGAGTGTCACCGTCGCGCCGGCGGCTATCATCAGCCGGGTGCCAGTGCCGCCCATGCCTTTAAGCACTGCGCCGTTACCAAGCAACAATTCTTCCGTCCAAGTAGTAATTGTTATATTGCCAGTCCTGGCGGTAAGCGCTGGTTGATTCATTGTGACAGGCACATTGCGGTAGAAGTGGCCGGCGGCGAGCGTCACACTATTTATTATCTTCTTATACGTCTTGAGTGTCGTGGCGGTTTGTCCGCCATCGGAAGATTTTAATTCCTCTACAATGATGGTGCATTTGGCTGCTGACTCGGGAAGCATGGCCACGTAGAGCGCACTCAGCCTGTCTTTAGGCACCGAAGAAAGACGATAGTTCTCGCCTCCGTCAAAAACGATGGAGATATTATTGTGGGTGGCGTCAGACGATTCATGTTGCAGCCCGAAGCTGATGTCGAACTTGCAGATACAGCACTGGTTCTTCATCTTAATGCGATCGGCGGTGACGGCCTTGTCGGCGGCGACGCTGAGCGTAGCGATGCCTTTGGCGGCGTCGAAATTGGTGCTGATGCTATTGTCGCCTGTCAGTAGACCTTGTTGACTGTTTTTTAATTTGCTCTTGTTGATTCCACCATTTTTGGCCAAAGAATAGGGATATATGAACGTCACTTCACTGCCATCCTTCGCATCGGTGAGCGTGGCGGTGATGGGAGCCGAGCCGTCGTCGTTGGGTGCGCCTACGGTGGCCGTCGCCGTGGCGTGTTCGCCGTTGGTCTTTTCATAATAGACGGCTATCTTCTCGTCCTTCTGCCACGCCACATTCAGCGTCTCGTTGGCGGTATTCTGCTCATTTACGGTGATGGCGCGTGTCTGCCCGCCGTTGTCGCCCTTCGGAGCCAGCGTGGCGGTGAACTGTACGGTGCGGCCTTCGGCAGTCTGGGCCGTGGTATTGTCGAGGGCTGTGTCTTCGTTGGCGCATGACGTCAGGCCTGCCATCGCAGACAGCACGACCATAGCGGCGGTCAGCATCCGAGCCTGACAGCCGTTCCCCTTCAGGGCATTCAGTATCTTCTTCATTGTCGTCATCGTGTTTGGTTACTACTCGTCATCCCGCGA
Source organism: bacterium UBA3756 (assembly GCA_002371695.1). The sequence continues at coordinate 11,126 of DFGG01000103.1, read as the reverse complement.
ACGGGTTCGTGTTGTCAGGTGTATAGCCGTCGCGCCCGCTCATCTGCAGCAGCCTCACCGGCTCTCTCAGTCTGTACACCCGCATGGCGGGCTTCTCGTACTTGCGTTTCATCGTCTCTGGTGTCATATCGTCTGGTGATTAATTATTCGGATGCAAAGATAAGAAAAAAACACATATCATGCAACTTTTTACCGGTAAAAAAAATAGTGCCGACGTATCGACACTTTATAAACAAACCGGAATTGGGGTCTCCTTTAAGGCTCTGGCTCCGGATCAGGATTCTCAGGATTGAGATACGTCTTGATCGGGATCAGCGTCTGGAAGTACTCCTTGCGCTTGTTGCCAGTAGCCGAGGTGATCTCCTTGGCGCGGGTCTGGATAACACCGGCCAGCTCGAAGGTACACTGCTGACGGAACTTCTTCGAGGTCATCTCCTCACCCTTCTCGTTCTCTGCACGGAAGGTGATGCAAACGCCCTCAATCAGCTCGTTCATGTTGGCGGCGGCTACCTCCACGCTGTCGGCACCACCCTTGACATTGGTAAGAGTCGGGATAAAAGTACCCAGACCGTCCCACTTCACGGGCTGACCGCTGCGGAGCAACTCTACCATGACCGTAGTCAGCTTCTGAATGACGCCACGGATGATGTCATTCGAATACACCGACTGGTCGAAGGCCACGCGCTCGATAAGGCCCTTCAGCGACAGCGTCTTGGGATACCAAGGCTTGAAGAACCACTTGCCATAAGCGGAACTCGAACTGTTCTGATTCTGCTGGACTCCTACCGGGAATGCGATAACATTTACTGCCATACGATTCAGATGTGTTTGTTTATAAACTGCGATGAGTATGAACGCTGGCTTTCCGTAGCCTGACTAGGGTTTAATCCGAGCCTGATTATAACAAAGCAACGCTTTAATTACAGCCAACTGAGATTTTAAATCCTATGAAGCCGAGGTAGTCTTTACCCGTCCTTCTCATTTCGATGCAAAGATACGCATAATTTTCGAAATAACACAATATATCGTGTTAAAAATATGTAAAATAAATCCATACTTACTAATCCTCCCCACCTCCTCACCTCCCCACCTCCCCACAACTCATTTTTTCGAAGTATGATTGCCCCATAAACCCTTAATAAAGAATCTAAATTTATATTTATATATAT
>DFGG01000103.1:0-9896 GCA_002371695.1 bacterium UBA3756 | reverse complement strand
ATATATATAAATATAAATTTAGATTTAACAATAACATCTTTTTCTCTTGTCAGGTGATGCGCATCAATTGGATTTTCTTTGTGAGGAGGTGAGGAGGTGAGGAGGTGGGGAGGTAAAGTTTTATCCTTAGCCCCATCTTAGCGAAATTGGATGTCGCATTTTGCGATATCCTAATAACACAGGGACGGTTCTTTTGTTATCTGAACACGCTAACAAAAGAACCGTCCCTGTGTTATGCAAGTCCCTTGACCCACCATAATTCGCTCTCTATAGCCTGGCGAAAATGACAAAATGAGGCACTTTCGCCCGCCGTTCGTCACTTTTTATACTCAAACCGCTTGTCGTTTACAAACTTTTTCGTATCTTTGCAGCGAAATTTCACATAAATACGTATTTATTATGGCAAGACCGATTAAAGAAACCCCTGTGCTGAAAGGCGAGGACGCCTTCAACTTCGAGATGCGAAGGCTGGAGGTGGAGAACAGGACTCCCGAGGAGCGTGCAGAGGCTCGCAGGAAGTTCCAGGAACGTGTAGCCGAGGCAAGTAAACATATTCAATGGTGCTGGTAACAGTATGCAGCTCGTTCCTCTCACGCCTGATTATCCGCTCGCAGCCTTTGACTGCGGCGATGACGATCTCAACCGATTCCTGCTCGATGACGCAAAACACGCGCAGGAACTTCGCATTGCCAATACGTTCATCCTTGAAGACAATGGGCGTATTGCCGCTTATTTTTGCTTGTTGAACGACCGCATCAGCCGCAGTGAGATTACTGGCAGCCGATGGAAGAGAATCAGGGCAAAGTTCCCCGTCAGCAAACAATTCCGCAGTTATCCTTGTATCAAGGTAGGACGCTTTGCCGTTTCTGTTGACTATCGCGGACATAGCATTGGCAGCTGGCTGATGGACAAACTGAAGGAGCGTCTGAATGTAGGGAAGAATCAGTCTGCTTTCCGTTACATCACCGTCGATGCCTATCTCTCAGCTATAGAGTTCTACCGCAAAAACGGTTTCCAAGAACTGACCAAAAAGGAAGAAGATGAACATACCCGCCTCATGTTCTTCGATATGATGGATGTTGAATAGTCCACATCCTAATAACACAGGGACGGTTCTTTTGTTAGCGTTGTTCAGATAATAAAAGAACCGTCCCTGTGTTATAGTAATACCAATTCTTTCAAGTTAGCATTCCTTGAAGAACGTATGTCTTCAATGATTTCCTCGGCAGTTCTGTCGTCCTGCCAGCGTCCGGCAAAACTCTTTGTCCACCCCTTTTCGCTGGATGGCTCTGATACGGAATTGGCAACAGAACTGCTTAACAGCGTGATGAGTTCAAGTTTCACACTGTTGCTGAGGTCTTTCAACTCTGACCAATACTTCGCGCTGACAGGTGAAGAGGGCGATAACGTCATTGCTTTCATAATGATATGTTTGCTATTCTGCCTACAAAAATAGATATAAATTCTGAAACTACAAAATAAAAACTGAAAAAACAATATATATGAACGAAGCGCAGACACGACTGAACAAGATAGACACCAAGTTGAGGGATGCTGGCTGGAGCATCGTGCCGGGCAGCAAGATACTCGAATAACACAGGGACGGTTCTTTTGTTATCTGAACACGCTAACAAAAGAACCGTCCCTGTGTTATGCAAGTCCCTTGACCCACCATAATTCGCTCTCTATAGCCTGGCGAAAATGATAAATCGAGGCACTTTCGCCCGCCGTTCGTCACTTTTTTATACTCAAACCGCTCGTAATTCACAAACTTTTCGTATCTTTGCAGCGAAATTTCACATAAATACGTATTTATCATGGCAAGACCAATCAAAGAGACCCCCGTATTGAAGGGGAAAGACGTGGAGCGCTTCAAGTATAACCTTGAGCACCCTACACCAGTGTCAGCCGAAGAAGTCACCAAGGCAAGGGAAACATACGAGAAGTTCAAGCGCATAACCACCTTCGTCCTCTGATGATACGCATCGAAGATTTGGCACTGAGCATTCTGACCAAGACCACAGTCATCCCTGAGTTCAAGAGCAAAGACGGCGACTTGAACGAATTCCTCATGCAGGAGGCCAAGGACTATCAGGAGCAGCTGCTGGCTGTCACTTATCTCTTGCAGAATCCCAAGACCGGCGACATCGTGGCCTATTTTTCCCTGCTCAACGACACCATCAAGTTTGAGGAGGACGACAAGAAGACGCGCAACCGCATCAATAGGAAGATTCCCTACGTGAAGCAGCGCAATCATTATCCTGCCGTCAAGATTGGTCGTCTCGCCGTGAGCGAGAACTATGCTCACCAAGGCATAGGCGAACAGATTCTGCAGTATGTCAAGGTACTTTTTGCTTTCGGTAACCGCTCTGGTTGCCGTTTCCTTACCGTAGATGCCTACGCCGATGCCGTCTCGTTCTATGAGAACAAGGGAGGCTTCAAATTCTTCACAGAGACGGACATCAACGATGACACCCGTCTGCTCTATTTCGACTTGAAACCATTCAAGGACGCTTTGGAAACCGTTGAAAAGCAGTCCTAAAGTTTTTCATTTCAACCAACGCTAACGTCAGAGAGTAATCCCCACGCCACGCAGAGAGTTAAATAATCACAACACGGCGAAAAAGAATGGCTTTTTTCTTGGTCATTCCGATAATTTGATTAATCTCTCAGGCGCTCGCCTATAAGAGAGACAATATCTGTCCCTGCGACTACTTTCAAAAGAACCGTCCCTGTGTTATGCTACACATTATATATCCATATATCCATATACACCTATACACCAAATATGCTTAATAATCTAATATTCAGCATATTATCAAACAGTTTATATACACTAAATGTACACTTTATATACACAAAACATACACTCATTGTTCACATTTCGAAAGAAAAGTGGGAGTTTCTCGGTAGGAAAGCGGGAGTTTCTCGGCAGGAAAGTGGGAGTTTCTCGGTAGGAAAGTAGAACTTTGGACGGAGTAAAGTCCCACTTTGCTCCGGGTAAAGTCGGACTGCTAAACAGAAGGTTACTTTCAAACGGCAGGAGCCTCCAAATTTTTCTACGAAACCTAGTTTTAACAAAAAAGAGCCTCCATTTTCCGGAAAAGTGGCTACTTGTAGCGTACAAACAGTCGGTTAGTGTATAATTAGTGTATACAAAATGTACGTTTAGTGTATATGATCAAATCTGTAAGTCATTGATAACAAAACTATTTCTACGATTTAGTGTATAAGTGTACACATTATTATCAAAAAATAATTGAAATATTCGCAATTCAATGGATAACATCGTTGTAGTCGCTGGGACAGGTACTTGGGTATGACGACTGCTATGACTCAGGATCTGTCCCCTCTATGTTGCTGGAAATGAAAGGATTTATTGACATCAACGATATACACAAAAGTGGGTCAGAGTCCCCTGACCCATGAAAAAGTCCCTGTGTTATAGGGCAGATGAAAAAATCAGAGTTGCTTCTCAAAAGATACAACATCCACAATGCGACAGGTGCCGATTTCACGCAGAACAAGTAAGTCTTGGTCGCCTGTAACCAGATAATGGGCATGCGCCTCCATAGCCAATGCCAACAGATAGTCGTCAGCCTCATCCCTGCAAAGTTTGACATCCTGTGTAGGCTCGAATCTCTCACCGAGTTACTCAACAAGTCAACAAGACGCGAAAGTCTTCTCCCAATCAGAAAGCTAATCCAGCAATTGGTGTCAACAATAACGCGAAAATTACGCTTTCTTTGCATGGCGCTCACGTCTTACAGCCTTTACCTCTGCCAGGATTTCAGCCTCTGAAAGTTCGTCCGTGCGAAAGGTTTCGAGGAAGTGGTTCAGCTCTGCACGAATATTCTGACGTGTCAAAGCCTTGCCAATACGCAACTGGGAACGTATGGGCATCTGCTGAAGCAACAGCAACATCTGGTTATAGCTAATGTCTATTGTAGCATTCATATATACAAATATAAAAGATTGATGCTGCAAATATACAAAGAATATCTGAATTACCAAATAAAAACCGATAAAAAAGGAATCCTTTATCAAAAAAGACGATACTCCGTACACGGGGACTCTAATTTTGTTGGCGTGTTCTGATAACAAAAGAACCGTCCCTGTGTTATGTGCAAAGAAACAGTTATTTCTCGAAGTGCTGCCAGTCCTTCATGGTGCGCCAGGAGCCTCCCCAGGTGAAGCCGTGCTGGAGGAAGAGACGGTGGAGGAGGTCGCCCTTCACAATCTTATAGGGGAAGGAACGGGAACGGTCGGCATAGGGAGCGGCAGTGGCAGGCTCTACGATGCGACGGCCATCGCGCCCTTTACGGACGTACGGATTGTAGAGGGTATTGATGTCGACAGCCATCCCTCGGGCGTGCTTGGAGAGCTTCTGGGTGCCGGAGACGCGACGGAAGCAGAAGCTGGAGGTATTGTTGTGGCGCATCGACTGTTCGTCGACAGCCTCATAATCGTCGATGAGACGGATGCGCTCGATGGGGTAACGCTGCCGATAGAGCTCGCGGAAGATGTCGAGCAGATCCTGGGCAATGGCCTTGTTGCACACCATCTCGCCTACATACTCTCGCCCCTGGGCGTCGACATGGGAGAGGCGCAGGTAGCGCAGCTCAGATCGCGGCACGGAACAGTCGCGGGGATAGGAACGGCCCTGCATGCGCAGGAAGACGGAATCGGGGATGGGCGAAGACGTGAAGGTCTGCGCCAGGAGCAGCGAGCAATGGGCCAGGAGCAGTGAGGCGATGAGCAGCGTGCAACGCATAGGGCTTAGGCTTCGAGGGGGAGCGTGAACCAGAAGGTGGTGCCGGTGCCGAGGGCAGAGATGACGCCTATCTGGCCTCCAAGGTTTTCTACATGCGACTTGGCCACGGAGAGGCCGAGGCCTGTGCCGGGGATAAACTCGTCGACCTTGACGAAACGCTCGAAGATGCGCTTCTGATCAGCCTCAGAGATGCCCTTGCCCGTATCGCTGACGCTGACGCGCACCTGATTGCCCTCCACCTCGTAAGTCAGGGCGATGGAGCCCTCGGTGGTGAACTTGACGGCATTCTGCACCAGGTTGTCGAGGATTTCGAGCAGTTTTTCGCGGTCGCTGTTGATCTCGAGCTTCGCCAACGGGCAGTAGCAGGTCATCTGGACATTGGTGGTGGGCTGATAGGTGTCGACCATCTGCTGGATGAGCTGATTGAGGTCGACCTTGGCCATGAGCAGACTCTTGGCTCCGGCCTCGATCTTCGACATGCTCACCAGACCGTCGATGATACGGAGCAGCTTGCGGTTGTTGGCCTGTATCTCGGAGATAAGTTGGTTGCGGTCTTCCTCGCTCTGCACCACGGGCAGCAGGTCGGCGAAGCCGACAATGGCATTGAGGGGGGTGCGTATCTCGTGACCCATATTGGCCAGGAAGGCCGTCTTCAGGCGGTCGCTCTCCTCGGCCTTGTTGCGGGCTGCAACGAGGGAGGCCTCGAGTTCCTTGCGGGCATCGATGCGCTGGGATGTGCCCACAATCTTCTGGGGCTTGCCGTCGGCATCGCGCTCCACGATGGTGGCATAGCTCTCCTCCCAATAGGAAGAGCCGTTGGGCATGTGGACGCGGTACTCCTGATGATAGGTGTCGGTACGCCCCTCGACGAGGTCGACGAAGGCCTTGCTGACCCGGTCTACATCGGCAGCGTCGATGGCCGTAAGCGTATCGAAGAAGGTCTCGTCCTTGTCGGGCACATAGCTGGCGGTGCCGTAACGGAAATCGTTCTCATAGACGAAGGCGCGGGTGGTGGTATCGTATCGCCACACGGCGATGCGCATGGCCTTGAGTACGAACTCGTACTGGATATTGTTCTGCCACACCTTCTCCATCTCGGCCAGCTCGGACTGCAGCCGACGGTACTCACGCCACTGTCTGTAGGCAGACCAACAGAGCACCAGGAATATAAGCACTCCGAACGCCCATATCCATCCCACAGAACTACCGCTGATGAAGCGTGCATATAGCAGATTTGTCACCATATCATCACTTTACGAGGGCAAAATTAAGAAAAAATTCCGAATAACGCAACAAAGGACACTATTTTTTAGCAAATTATTTGTTTTTTCGCCCGACTTTGAGTAACTTTGCAGTCGAAAAGAAGGCAATATTGAAATAATGGAACAGAACATCTCTACGAGCCGTGCGCCTCAACAGGAGTACGAACTCATCGCCAAGACGTTTATGGGACTGGAACCTGTACTGGCGAAAGAACTGACCCAACTGGGGGCCAACAATGTACAAATAGGACGCAGGATGGTATCATTCACGGGCGACAAGGAAATGATGTACCGCGCGAACTTCCAACTGCACACAGCCATCCGCATCCTGAAGCCCATCCGGCACTTCAAGGCGAAGAGTGCAGATGATGTCTACGAGGAAATCAAGAAGACAGACTGGACAGAATATCTGGCGAACGACAGGACGTTCGCCGTGGATGCCGTGGTATTCTCGGAAGAATTCAGGCATTCGAAATTCTTATCTTATAAGGTGAAAGATGCCATCGTGGACCAGTTGCGAGAGAAGACGGGCAAGCGCCCTAACATCTCGGTGGCCAACCCCGACATACGCCTGAACATCCACGTGGCTGAGGACCAGTGCACGCTGAGTCTCGACTCCAGCGGAGAGTCGCTCCATCGCAGGGGCTATCGACAGGAGAGCGTGGAGGCCCCCCTGAATGAGGTGCTCGCCGCAGGCATGATCCTCATGACTGGCTGGCGGGGCGATACCGACTTCATCGACCCCATGTGCGGTTCGGGCACACTGCTCATCGAGGCAGCTCTCATCGCACGCAACATGGCACCAGGCCTCTTCCGAAAGGAATATGCCTTTGAGAAATGGCCTGACTTCGATGCCGAGCTCTTCGACGAGATCTATAACGACGACAGCCAGGAACGGGAGTTCAACCACCATATCTACGGCTACGACATCGACATGAAGGCTGTGAACACGGCACGCCTGAACGCCAAGGCCGCAGGGCTCTCTGCCGATATCACCATCGAGCAGCAGGACTTCAAGGACTTCACCGCCCCCAAGAACAAGAGCATCATCGTGACCAACCCACCCTACGGCGAGCGCATCTCTACGCCCGACCTGCTGGGCACCTACAGGATGATAGGCGAGCGGCTGAAGCACCAGTTCAAGGGCAACGATGCCTGGGTGCTGAGCTACCGCGAGGAGTGCTTCGAGCAGATAGGCCTGAAGCCCAGTATCAAGATACCCCTCTACAACGGCTCGCTGGAGTGCGAATTCAGGAAGTATCAGATGTTTGACGGCAAGCTGAAGGATTTCCGTCACGAAGGCGGCGTGGTGAAGACCGATGAGGAGAAACGCCTGATGGCCGAGAAGCACCGCTTCAAGAAGAACCGTGAGTTTAAGCAACGAATGGAGGAGACGGAGCAGAACGAGGTGGCCGACATCCGCTCGTTCACCTTCCACAAGCACGACATCGAGCGAAATGACCGGAATAGCCGGAATACCCGAAAAGACAGGAATGACCGCGAGGAGCGCGACGACCGGAAAGACTGGAAAGCCCGCAAGAACCGGGATGACCGAAACACCCGCGGAAACAGGAAAGACCGAAATATCCGAAGAGACAATAAAAACTGGAAGGGACGCGACAACAACGACTTCAACAGGAGAAGGAGGACTGACGATGATGAAGACTAAGATAGCAATAGCACTCTTCGCCGTGCTCACACTGACCACACTACCCCACCCCATGCAGGCACAAAAGAAACACTTCACGCTGGAAGACCTGAACTATGGCGGCAACAACTACCGACAGCTGCTGCCACAGAACATGTGGCTCACCTGGTGGGGCGAGCAACTGATGTACCAGGATGCCGAGGAGGGAGGCACCATCGACGCCAGGGGCAAGAAGAAACCGCTCTTCAGGCTCGATGAGGTGAACGCCATGCTGACCAACGGCGAACCGAATACCAAGCCCATCCATTCGGCCATGAGTGCCACCTATCCCTATGCCGACAAGCCTCTGGTGATGCTCAGGAATGCCGACCTGCAACTGCTCTACAACTTCAAGACGAAGGCTATCGAGTGGACGCAGGCTCTGAAGGGCGTCACCGTGAGCAAATGGAACAAGGCCTCGAAGGCACTCGCCTACAAGAAGGCAGACCAGCAACTCTACATCAGAGACGGCATGGAAGAGACCCAACTGACCACCGACGGCAGTCGTGAAATCGTCTACGGAGAAGCCGTACACCGCAATGAGTTCGGTATCGAGGAGGGACTCTTCTGGAGCGACAACGGCCGCAGGCTGGCCTTCTACAGGATGGACCAGACGATGGTGGCCGACTACCCTCAGGTGGACATCTTCCAGCGCGAGGCCAGCCATGAGCCCGACAAATACCCCATGGCAGGCATGACCTCGCACCAGGTGACCGTGGGCATCTACGACCTGCTGACCAAGAAGACCGTCTATCTGAAGACTCCGGATAATCCGGCTAATCCGGATAATCCGGTATACTTCACCAACATCGCCTGGAGCCCGGACGGCGAGACCATCTACATGCAGGAACTGAACCGCGAGCAGAACGACTGCCGACTGGTGAGCTACGACGCTGCCACGGGTGAGCGCAAACGGGAATTATACCGCGAGACGAGTGATAAATACGTAGAGCCGCAGCACCCCATACTCTTCCTGCCATGGGACGAGACACTGTTTGTCATGCAGAGTCAGAAGGACGGCTACAACCATCTATACCTATTTAATATTGAAGGCCAGCAGGTGCAGCAACTGACCAAGGGGCCATGGGTGGTGACCAGCGTGGCAGGCTTCAACCGGAAGGACAAGAGCATCATCATCACCTCAAACGAGCTGCACCCACTGCAGGACAACGCCTACAGCGTCGCTATTGCCACGGGCAAGCGTACCCTGCTCGACGAGGGCATCGGCGTCGCACAGACCTGCCAGCTGTCGGCATCGGGCGAGAAACTCTACGAGAAATTCTCGGCGCCACAGATACCACGGCGCATCATCACGGCCAGCACCAGGAAGCACGCCACAAAGACACTGCTCGACGCTGCCGACCCCTGGAAGGACTACCAGCAGCCCCTCTTCGAAAACGGATCCATCAAGGCTGCTGACGGACAGACAGACCTCTACTGGAGGATGGTGAAGCCTGCCGACTTCGACCCGCAGAAGAAATACCCCACAGTGGTCTACGTCTATGGCGGGCCTCACGCCCATAACGTCGCCGCATCGTGGCACTGGGCCAGCAGGTCGTGGGAGACCTACATGGCACAAAAAGGCTACATCGTGTTCATCCTCGACAACAGAGGCTCTGAGCGCCGTGGACTCGACTTTGAACAGGCCACCTGGCACCAGCTGGGCCAGATAGAGATGCAGGACCAGATGAAGGGCGTGGACTATCTGCGCGCCCTGCCCTACGTCGACATGGAGCGTCTGGGTGTACATGGCTGGTCGTATGGAGGCTTTATGACCATCTCGCTGATGACCAACTACCCCGACGTGTTCAAGGTGGGTGTGGCAGGAGGTCCGGTGATCGACTGGAAATGGTATGAGGTGATGTACGGCGAGCGCTATATGGGCACGCCAGAGAACAACCCCATAGGCTACGCCAAGACGAGTCTGCTGCCCAAGGCCAAGAACCTGAAGGGACGGTTGCAGATCATCACGGGCTACAATGATGCGACAGTGGTGCCCCAGCATTGCCTCGCGTTCCTCGATGCCTGTATCAAGGCCGGCACGCAGCCCGATTTCTTCGCCTACCCTGGCGAGCCTCACAACATGAGAGGCCATGCCAGCGTACATCTGCATGAGCGCATCACCCGGTATTTTGAAGATTACCTGAAATGATTGAACATTGAAGATTGAACA
>DFGG01000114.1:2897-7343 GCA_002371695.1 bacterium UBA3756 | reverse complement strand
ACCATCCTCAGGATTCAGCACAAAGATGTCTCCATGAGTGGAAATCATGTCCTGGGTCAGTTTGACACAGTAGGTATGCGGGTTACCCCAGTACATATAGGCCTGACCATCGTCGTCGATAAAGACCGAGGGATCGATGTCGTCCCAGTGTTCCTTCTGCCATACAAGGGGTTCGCCCAGTGGATCACGGAAGGGTCCATAAGGCGTGTCGGCTACCAGCACACCAATGCCATGACCGTGCAGCGGGGCATAGAGATAGTACTTGCCGTCGCGCTCAACGGTCTGGATGGCCCAGGCCCCATTTTCACGACTGCGCCACTTGAACTCCTTCAATGAAGCAACGGCTCCATGCTCGGTCCAGTTGACCATGTCGGTGGTAGACCACAACAGCCAGTCGTACATGAAGAAACCTGCTGACGATTTCTCATTCTCGTCAGGAATATCCTCGGGCGAGGCATCGTGCGATGTATATAAGAATAAGGTGTCACCCACCACCAATGGCGAGGGGTCGGCAGTGTACTTGGTTTGGAAGAGCGGCATGTTCACCTGTTCCAGACCGGGAGTTGTTTGAGCCAGCATCGGCAGCATCGTCAACTGTGATATGGCTGCGATAATTGTTGTCAGTTGTCTATTCATCTGTATCATTTTTTTGTTTTGATGTGCAAATATACAACGAAACATAGTCTGGGAACTTGTGCCATTGTATCAATTTCTTTATGATTTGTAACATACGTCCTATTTTCTAAAAAATAAGCTATAAAAAATAAACAACATACCTTAATTTTATTATATATTTGCACCCGAAATCAAACAGGAGAAAGCGCAAGTTCTTGAAACAAAACGCTCAAAATATACTCAACTAATAATATTTATTTTTAACTAACAAAATCAATTTATGTGGAATTTTAAGTCACTACAAAAGCCGTTAGTGTTTCTGTTCCTGCTCTGTTTGTTCCCACTGGGAGCATTGGCTCAGGGCACAGTAAAAGGAACAGTCAGCGACGCGTTTGGCGACCCGGTTATCGGAGCCACCGTCAAAGTGCAGGGAAGCAATGAAGGCACCATTACCGATTTCAACGGTAACTTCAGCATCAAGGCTGCCTCCAACGCAACCCTTATCATCTCTTATATTGGTTATACGACCAAAGAGGTAAACGTCAACGGGCAGTCTACTGTCAACGTTACTCTGGAAGAAGACAACACCACACTGGAAGACGTGGTGGTGATCGGTTACGGTACGATGAAGAAAAAACTCGTCACTGGTGCTACTGTTCAGGTGAAAGGTGAAGACATCGCCAAGCTGAACACCACCAACGCCCTGGAGGCCATGCAATCGAGCACGCCTGGTGTACAAATTACCAGCGCCTCGACTCAGCCTGGTAAGGGTTACAAGGTCTACATCCGTGGTATCGGTACCATCGGCGACTCTCAGCCTCTATATGTTATAGATGGTGTAGCTGGCGGTAACCTGGACGGTATCAACCCGAACGATATCGAGTCGATCGACGTACTGAAGGACGCAGCCTCGGCAGCCATCTACGGTTCGCGTGCAGCCAACGGTGTGATTCTGGTCACTACCAAGCAGGGTAAGGCCGGCAAGATCGAGATCTCGTACAACGGTGCCATCGGTTGGTCGAACGCCTACAAGCGCCCGGAGATGCTTAATGCACAGCAGTTTATGACCATCATGGACGAGTACAGCTTCAACACCTCCGGTCAGAAGGTAGACTTCTCGGCCTACGTGCCTCAGGCTATTGTAGATAAGGTGAAGAGCGGCTGGACAGGTACCGACTGGTGGGGCGCCTTCGAGAACAAGAATGCCGTCCAGCACAATCATTCGCTGACACTGACCGGCGGTTCTGACCGTTCGAAGTTCTCCATGTCATACACCTATACCGGCAACGAAGGTATCATGGGTGCCGACAGGGCTTCTTTCTACAAACGTCACACCATCCGCATCAACAGCGATCACGTGCTGCTGAGAGCCAAGGACTTCGATGCCATCACCATCGGTGAGAACATCTCTATCGGCTACAATAAGAGCCACGACCTGGCTGAGGACGGCATGTACTGGAGCTACATCCACAGTCTGCTGCAGACCAACCCGCTCGTACCTATGTATGATGACAATGGTGAGCTCTACACTCATGTTAAGAATGGCGCAGGCTGGAACGACTTTTGGTTCAACAACCCCTACGAGGGTCTTGACAAAGGTGGATTCAACTCGTTGGCCGAGAGCCGCAACATCAACACCTCGGCCACGGCATTCATCGTCATTCAGCCCATCAAGGGTCTGAGACTCCGCAGCCAGTTCAACTACAACTGGGGTTCGGGCGCATACCGCAACTTCGGCATGCCGCGCTCTCCTTCTTCAGGTTCAGGTACTGTGACAGCCTATAGCGTCAGCCAGAGTGCATCGCTGAGCACCAACTGGAGTGTTGAGAACACCCTGACCTACGACCTCCCCATCTTCTCTGGTCATAAGATCAGCGCCATGATTGGTCAGAGTTTCCAGAGCACTGCCTGGAGCGCAAACCTCAATGGCTCGAATACGGTTGACCAGGGTTCGCAGAAGGCTACTCTTAAGGATTGGAATTCAGCATGGCTGAATAATTTCAGTACAGACCTCGCCAAGGCTTCTTTGGGTGGCAGCCCCAACGATGAAGAGTATCTGGCCTCTTGGTTCGGTCGTGTGACATACGACTGGAAGGAGCGCTATATGGCTACCGTCACGTTGCGTTACGACGGTTCGAGTATCTTTAATAAAGGTAAGCGTTGGGGTTGGTTCCCCTCTGTTTCTGCCGGTTGGGTGATCACCAACGAGAACTTCATGCAGAGTGCATCAAGTTGGCTCGACTTCCTGAAGATCCGCGCCTCTTGGGGGCAGAACGGTAACAACCGTATTGCCAAGTACCAGTATCTGGCTACCATCGCCCAGTCGGGCAGCGCAGGTGACAGCGGCTATAAGTTCAGCGATGACTACAGCTTTACGCTGACTGGCAAGCCCAATATCGGTGCCTATGCAGACATCGTTCCAAACCCCGACGTGACATGGGAGACTTCCGAGCAGCTCGACTTAGGTTTCGATGCCCGCTTCCTCAACAGCCGTCTGGGTCTGACCTTCGACTGGTATAAGAAGACCACCAAGGACTGGCTGATCGTTGCCCCGCGTGTTGCCATCGAAGGTACGAACCCCGCTTACATCAATGGTGGTGACGTGGAGAACAAGGGTGTTGAAATAGCCCTCACCTGGAACGACCGCATCGGTAAGGACTTCAGCTACAACGTTGGCGTGAACTTCGCTACCAACAAGAACGAGGTTACCCGTATTGCTAACGAGAATGGCTACATCAACGGTGGTGGCAGCATCCTCTCTCAGGGTACTGAGTACATCTATCGTGCTGAGATCGGCAAGCCTATCGGCTACTTCTACGGCATGTCGTACAGTGGCATCTGGCAGAACCAGCAGGAGATTGACGCTGCCCGTGCAGCCGGCAAGGCCGTACTCGACGGCGCACAGCCTGGTGACGCTATTTGGGACGACTGGAACGGCGACGGTGTGATCACCTACGCAGAAGGAAAGAATTGCGACCGTCACGAGATTGGTAATCCTAATCCAGATGTCACGCTGGGCGTCAACCTCGGTCTGAACTGGAAGGGTCTTGACTTCGCAGTCAACGGTGCCGGTGCATTCGGCATGCAGATCATGCGCTCTTACCGTTCATTCAGCGACTCTTGGTGGCATAACTACGACACGACCATCTTTAATCGTTGGCATGGCGAGGGTACCTCTAACACTGTGCCGCGCATCTCTGGTACTGGTCATCCTAATACGAACTATGTGTCAAATCGTTACATGGAGAATGCCGACTACTTCAAGATCAAGACCATCACCCTGGGTTACGACTTCACGAAGATTTGGAAGGCAAGTCCGTTCCAGCAGCTCCGTCTCTATGTTCAGGCTCAGAACCTCGTTACATTCACTGGCTACACTGGCCTCGATCCTGAGGTAGGTAACGCTGCAGGTGCCGACGGTTGGGCTTCAGGTATCGACCTGGGTCTCTATCCGCCATCTCGTACGTTCCTGGTTGGTGCAAGCATCAAATTCTAAAATTGAAAAATTGAAGAATTGAAAAATAGAAAAAGAATTAAAGTTATGAAGAAATATATTTTATCAGCATTAGCTGTTCTGTCAGCAGCAACTGTATTTACAAGCTGCGATGACATGCTGGACACTGATCCGCGTGTTACCTCAGCGACGCAAGCCACTTTCCCCGGCAAGATTGGAGATGTGGAAGCATTGAACACTGCAACCTATAGTATCATGAATACAATGGGTGGTGGCGATGCCGATACACAGCATCCTTTCTACTGGTGGGAAATCATGTCGGACAACTGCTACGGCTCTGGTGGTCTGCAGGATAACAAGGTGAAGTCTTTGCATCA
>DFGG01000114.1:0-2832 GCA_002371695.1 bacterium UBA3756 | reverse complement strand
GAGATGAGTACAAACCAGTACGAGATGCCCTTCACACTGCTCTATGGTGGTATCAACCGTGCCAACAACCAGATTGAGACCATCGACAATGTGGACTGGACGGGCAATGAGGGTAAGCGCAACCAGCTGCTTGGCGAGGGCTACTTCATGCGTGGTCTCTACACGTTGTGGCTCACTCAGCTCTATGGCGACGTGCCCCTGATGACTTCTACCACCATCACCGATGATATGAGAAAGCAGGTGAGCGCTGAGGAAGTGATCTATCCTCAGATCATATCTGACTTCGTGTCGGGTATCAACCTCATGAGCACCACGAAGAGCTCTGGTCATGCCAACAAGTATGTGGCCGAGGCTTTCCTGGCTCGTGCCTATATGTTCTGGGCCGGCTTCTATAAGAAAGTTGGCGAACTGGCAACTGGTTCTGCTCCTGCCATTGATCTCGTAGAGCAGGAGGGTTGCAATGGCGGTTCTCTGTCTCAGGCTGACGTAGTCAACTACCTGAAGGAGATCGTCTCCAGCGGTGCTTACAAGCTGCTGCAGGACTACCGTTCGCTCTGGCAGTACTCCAACAGTTATGTTTGGGATGAGGCTCACGACAATGAAGACGGTACTGGCAATAAGGAGGGTACTCACGCCTATGCCTTCATCGCCGACATGCCCCGCGAACTCTGCTTCGACCAGCCGGGCATGGGTAACGGTAACGGCGAGGAAATCTTCCAGATCCAGTTCATGAATGCATCAAACTGGAGTATCGGCGGCACCTATTCTACCGCACGTATGTACTGTAACTATCTGTCAGTGTTCTGGGCACTCCGCGTCAACGGTAACAATGGTAACCGTGACTACACCTATCCGTTCACTCAGGGCTGGGGCCAGGGTACGCCTTCGTGCAACATCTGGGACGACTGGACCATGGCTGAGACCAATGGCGGCTATACCGACATCCGCAAGCTCGGATCTCTGATCGACTGTAACAATGAGCTGACTGAATACTCATACGTAAAGGACGACTGTGAGGAGTCGGGCTACGGTGTGAAGAAGTACAATGGCGTTACGACTGACAAGCTGACAGGCGACACGCCTTGGTGGGATGGTATTGATCCAAATGTCACCTCCGGTACGCTTTCTAACCCCATGCAGGGTGACCATTACGAGGACTTCTACCTGATGCGCTATGCCGACGTGCTGCTGATGCTGACCGAGCTGACTGGTGATGCTTCTTACATGAATCAGGTTCAGAAGCGTGCACATGTGCCAGAGACACCATACTCTTTGAAGGCTGTTCAGGACGAGCGCCGCTGGGAGTTTGCCTTCGAGGGTATCCGCTTCAACGACATGCGCCGCTGGTCGGGTGTCGACAATCACAGCGAGAGCTCTTACGCTGCCAAGGCTCTGCAGGCTCAGGCCGGCAAGCAGGTGGTCGTGAAGGGTAACGTGGCCAACAAGGTGTCTATGAAGCACATGACTTGCTCGTGGGCTAAGCGTTATGCCGATACTCAGGGCTTCCTGGCCAAGCCACAGTCGCAGATTACCCTGATGAATGGTGGACTGCAGCAGAATCCCGGTTGGGATGCCTCCAACCCCGAGACACAATATGTCGACCTCTATAATTAAGAATTGAAAAATTGAAAAATTGAAAAATTGAAAGTATTGCAATATGAAAAAGATTTTTTTATTATTCATCGCAATATGTGCATTTGGCGCTTGTGATCCTACTCATGAGAAGATCAGCAATGATGGCCACATCACTATTGACGAACTGAAGGCCAAGTCTTCTGTCACTGTCGACAAGGCTCCCAGTGGTCTGAATGGTAACGTGATCACATGTTCCACTTCGGCTCCTGTCAATGCAAAATGGACGCTCGGCGGCAAGGAGCTCGTTGGCAACTATGCCTGGAAGAAGATGAAGCTGGGCGACCACACTGTCACCCTGACAGCCCTTTGTGCCGACGGTACTGAACTGTCTACTGACTTCCAAATTAGCTGTCAGGAGATTACCGACCCACTGCAGAAGTACTATATCTATGGTGAGGACCCTGCTGTCCAGCCGCCTTTCGTGCCCGCTGCCTGGAATGCTGCCTGCATGCGCTTCAGCGACAACGAGGGTAAGTTTGTTGACATCAATGGCAACGAGGGCTTCCTGCCCTACCTCTCCGACGATGTGTACTGGGGCTTCAAGACCCTCATCTTCGACATCTCCAACGCCACGCCCGACTGTGCCGGTCGTATCATGAACGGCTGGTGGAGCGCCCGCTATGATGATAACAAGGATGTGCAGTTCACCAACGGTCTGTGGGAGCTCCCCCTCACCGAGGCTATCGCCAAGGACTGCGCCCGTGGTAACGGTGGTAGTGGTAAGGACCTCGACATCATGGTTACCTCCGGTAGTTGCCAGATCAACGCCATTTACTATGAGGAGTAATCATTCCTGACAAGTATCGTTCAATTAGGCTGACTCATTTCTATGAGTCAGCCTTTTATGCTTAGAAAAAGATGAAGAAAAGCAATCTGTCTGCTACCCTACTCTATGCAAGCCTGCTGGCTTTCATCTTGTTTGCCGGATATGTAGTATGCATCAACCAAGAGGTGTTCTATACTGCACACGACCGTTCCGAATTTGTCTTCGGAACACCATTTTTCCACACACTCATGACAAAGCCCTTTGGCCTGATGCAGTATGTAGGGGCCTGGCTGACGATGCTCTTCAGCCGTCCCGCTATAGGCACAGGCGTGCTGGCAGCCATGTGGATTCTGATCTTCCTCGTAGGGGCCAAGGCATTCCGGCTGCAAGGCAATGCCTCGGCACTGATGCTCCTGCCACTGGCCTGTCTG
>DFGG01000148.1:3939-4567 GCA_002371695.1 bacterium UBA3756 | reverse complement strand
AGGGGCGTGCCTTGGTGCCTGAAGTGGGCATATACTTCAACTCGCACCTGCTGCGTGGCAACCGCACCACCAAGCAGAGTGCCGAGGAGTTCAATGCATTCGAGTCGTTCAACTATCCCCACCTCGTGGATGCAGGTGTCAACATCAACTACCATCAAGGGCGCATCTTAAAACCCGACTACGGCAAGCCGATGACCCCACACTTCCGCCTCGACAACAACGTGATCATCTTCTCTCTCTTCCCCGGCATCCGCGAAGATCTCATCCGCCACATCATCCACACTCCCAACCTGAAGGCCATCGTCATGCGCACCTTCGGTTCAGGCAACGCCCCACAGAGTCCCTGGCTGCTCAACGCGCTCAAGGAGGGTACGAGAAACGGAAAAATCATTGTGAACATCAGCCAGTGCATGCAAGGAGCAGTTGAGATGAGCCGTTATGATTGCGGCTACCACCTGCAGGAGGCTGGGGTCATCAGCGGAAGAGATATGACAGTTGAGTCGGCAGTCACTAAACTGATGTTCCTACAGAGTCACTATCCCGACGATCCCGACAGCGTGCGGCAACTGATGCAACAGAGCATACGGGGCGAAATGAGCACCTGACTGACACAGACCTTATTTACACA
>DFGG01000148.1:0-3813 GCA_002371695.1 bacterium UBA3756 | reverse complement strand
TCATACAAGAGATTTCTGTTAGATTTTTGAAGATTTTTGTCTTAATGACCTTTAGGGGGATAAATTTCTAATTCACAATCATTCTAGTCCTCGTCCTTCATCTCAGCCTCATGCTGCTTGATGAGATCCTGCTGGATATCGTTCGGCACAAGTTCATAGCTTGAGAACTGGGTGCTGAACGAAGCACGTCCACCAGTGAGCGAACTCAAGGCAATGGAGTAGCTGGCCAGCTCCTTCAGAGGTATCTTGGCAGTCAGTTTCTGATAACCAGCCTCTGAGTCCATACCCATGATGATGGCGCGACGACCCTGCAGGTCGCTCATCACGTCACCCATATAGTCAGCGGGTACCAGCACTTCGAGATCATAAATAGGCTCAAGTACCTTAGGACCTGCCTCCTTGAATGCTGCGGAGAAAGCATTGCGAGCTGCAAGCATGAACGAGAGCTCGTTGGAGTCTACCGGGTGCATCTTACCATCATAGACGATGACACGTACATCTCGGGCATACGAACCTGTCAGAGGTCCCTGCTCCATACGCTCCATCACACCCTTCAGGATAGCGGGCATGAAACGCATATCGATAGCACCACCAACCACACTGTTGATGAATACGAGTTTGCCGCCCCACTCGAGGTCCTTCTCTTCCTTCGACTTGATGTTCATCTTGAACTCCTGTCCGTTGATCGTGAAACTTGTAGGATCGGGCATACCATCAGTGTAAGGCTCAACAATCAGGTGAACCTCACCAAACTGTCCTGCACCACCCGACTGCTTCTTGTGACGATAGTCAGCGCGGGCCATCTTCGTAATGGTCTCACGATAAGGGATCTTAGGCTCCTGATATTCTATCTGAATCTTCTCATTGTTCTCCATACGCCATTTCAGCGTGCGCAAGTGGAACTCACCCTGTCCGTGAACGATAATCTGGCGCAACTCCTTCGACTGCTCCACTACCCATGTGGGATCCTCCTGGCGCATCTTCTGAAGGGCAGCCATCATCTTCTCGGTCTCAGCCTCGTTGACGGCCTTGATGGCACGCGAGAACTTGGAATTAGGATACTTGATAAAGTCGAACTTCCAATCCACATCCTTACCGTTGAGTGTATTGCCAGTCTTCACATCCTTCAGCTTCACAGTGCATCCGATATCACCAGCCATCAGCTGATCCACCTGTATACGGTTGGCACCTGCACAAGCATAGAGTGTACCTATGCGCTCCTTAGAGCCGCGGTCGGCATTTGTCAAATCGTCGCCACTCTTCACCGTACCACTCATCACCTTGAAATAGCTCACCTCACCGATATGGGGCTCCACACCTGTCTTGAAGAAGTAGAGCGATGTCGGCTTAGAAGCGTCAGCAGGTACATCCTGTCCTGCAGCATTCTTAACGACAGGCATCTCTGAAACGAAGGGTACCACATTGCCGAGGAATTCCATCAGACGGCGAACACCCATATCGCGGCCTGCACAAACGCAGAACACGGGGAAAATCGAACGCGTGACAAGTCCCTTACGGATACCCTCGCGCATCTCGTCCTCTGTCAGGTCCTCACTCTCGAAGAATTTCTCCATCAAGGTATCATCACCAGCAGCAGCGGCCTCCACGAGGGCAGCCTTCATCTCCTTGGCTTTTTCCAACTGATCAGCAGGAACATCCTCGATAATGGGAGCACCACCCTCGGGCTTCCAAGAATATTTCTTCATCAGAAGAACGTCGATCACACTATTGAATCCAGGCCCCGTAGCGATAGGATACTGCACAGGCACACAATTGTTACCATACACTTCCTTCAGTTGGGCAAGGATCTGGTCGAAGTCGCAGTTGTCGCGATCCAGCTGGTTCACCAAGAAGATCACTGGCTTCTTCAGCTTCTCAGTATTACGGAAGGCATTCATCGTTCCTACCTCGGGGCCATACTGTCCGTTGACAAGAATAACAGCCTGATCGGTCACGTTCATGGCGGTGATACTTCCGCCTACGAAGTCGTCCGAACCTGGGCAGTCGATGATGTTGAGCTTCTTGTTGTTCCACTCCACATGGAACACAGTGGAGAATACCGAGTAGCCATACTCCTGCTCCACGGGGAAGTAGTCGCTCATCGTGTTCTTACCCTCTACGGTGCCACGGCGCTTGATAATGCCTGCTTCGTAAACCATTGCTTCGGCAAGAGTCGTCTTGCCGCTTCCCGCACTGCCAATGAGCGCGATGTTCTTGATCTCGTTTGTCTGATAATTCTTCATATCAATTTAGTTTTAGGTGAATATTCGTTCAAAACGCCCGCTAAGGTAGGCATTTTTGTGGGAAAAACCAAATAAATCTTTCAAATATTAAACTAAATTAGTAATTTTGTCTCCGAAATGGCAGGAATCTACATACATATACCGTTTTGTCGCAGTCGTTGCATCTACTGTGGCTTCTACTCCACCACATCTCTCGAGATGCGCCAAAGGTATGTCGATGCCTTGTGTCGCGAAATAGAGATGCGAGGGCTCGACTCCCAAATCTCCACCATCTACCTTGGCGGGGGCACGCCCTCCCAGCTTTCCATCGACCAGCTCCGTCAGATTTTCACTTCCATATATATATATAATAAGGTTAGCGAGAATGCCGAAGTGACCATCGAGGCCAATCCCGACGACGTGACACCTCTGTTCGTACAGGGCCTAAGCACTCTGCCCGTCAATCGTGTATCGATGGGAGCCCAGACCTTCAACGACCAGCGTCTCCACTGGCTTCACCGTCGCCACACCTCATCTCAGGTGTCTGAAGCTGTTGAACGCCTCAGGGCTGCAGGTATCCACAACATCAGCATCGACCTGATGTATGGATTCCCACAGGAATCTATCGAAGATTGGGACCGCGATATATCCTCCGTTCTCGCCCTTGCTCCCGAACACCTCTCTGCCTATTGCCTGATGATTGAGGAAGGCACACCCCTCCACAAGATGAACCCTCGCCCCGTAGATGAAGAGTTTGAACGTCGAATGTACTACCACCTCATCGACTGCCTTGAGACCGCTGGCTATGAACATTACGAAATCTCCAACTTTGCGCGTCCTGGCTTCCGCTCCCAGCATAATTCCAGTTATTGGAATGGCAGTCCCTACATCGGCATCGGCGCTGCAGCCCACAGCTACGACATCCAGACCCGTTCATGGAACATCAGCGACCTCAACCAATACATCGAGGGCATGGAACATGGTAAACGTATCTTCGAATATGAGACTATCGATGATGACACCCGTTACAACGACCTCATCACCACGGCACTCCGTACTCGCGAGGGCATCGACCTATCCTCACTATCCCCACATCACCGCAACTATTGCACAAAAGCAGCCCGACGTTTCATTAACGACGGA
Organism: bacterium UBA3756; assembly: GCA_002371695.1. Next base: position 448 of record DFGG01000148.1, on the reverse strand, counting down.
CTGCTTAAACTTCATCATCAATCTCTATCCCTAACCCGCCGCGGCATCTTTGTCAGCGACATGATCATGAGTGAACTGATGAGTGTATAAAATAGTTCCCACCAGTTTAACTGTGGAGATCGAGCAGGAATCGGGTCCCCTTTGAATACTGTGGGTCGATTTCGAGGTCGCCATTCATCTTGAGGGCCATCTGCTTGCAAGTAGGCAATCCCAGACCATCACCGGTGGTAAGGTCCTTAATCTCACGGAACGGCTTGAAGATTTCCTCGCGCAACTCCTCGGAGATGCCACACCCCGTATCGGTGACAATAAACTGATGGGCATGAGCGCCACGCTTCTTATAATCAAGCTTGACAGCACCACCTGCAGGCGTATACTCCACAGCATTACGAAGCAGGTGGAGCAAGATATGGGAAACATATTCGCGATGAATGGCAGCAGACATCTT
>DFGG01000015.1 GCA_002371695.1 bacterium UBA3756 | reverse complement strand
TTCTATGATTGCAGGCAGCTGGAGTCGCTGACGCTGCCGCTGCGTATCGAACACCTGATAGGTATCATCGATGGAGCGTCGGCTGTCAAGCGGCTGGAGGTGAAGCAGCGCGTGCCGCAGAATATCAACCCGTGGGACTTCTACGAGGTGTATGACAAGGTGACCCTCGTGGTGCCTGCCGGAAGTCGTGAGCTGTATGCCCAGCATGAGGCGTGGGGACAGTTCAAGCAGATAGAGGAGGCTGAGCCTGAGGTGTATACTTTCTATGCCGACATCTCGGTACATGGCCATGGACGCCTGTTCTGGAACGGCCGCGAGTGTGCCGGCGGCGAGCACTTTGCCGTCGCCGAGGGCGAGACAGTCAGTATTCGACAGGAGCCACTGAATGAGCGTGACTCCGTGATATGGCTCAACTTCACTGACGACAATTACACAAATGTTCAGCTCCATCGGGATAGTGTATATACGTTTGTCGTCGACAACGACGTCAAACTTTATGCAAGCTTCCAATCAATGATAGATTCCCCGGAACTGGTGGAGGTGGTCATCCGTCAGGCCGATCTCGGCGCTGTTGTGTTGGGTATTGAGAAAGGCCGTAGCCTGGAGTTCACCGTCGCGCCCGAAGAGGGCTGGCAGGTGAACAGCATAACGCTCAACGGCGAGGACATCACAGACAGACTCGCCGACTATCAGATATTGACCACCGGACCGTTGGAGGGGGATGCCGAGATCCGCATCGCCTTCGAACAGAAGGGGGCTGACAGTATTGGAAGTGTCGGCGCGGACTGTCGTCTGCGCGTTCATGCCGTCGGCAATGTGCTCTACATCGACAATGCTGAGCCTGGTGACATCTGTGTCTACAGTCTCGACGGCAAGCTGCTCCGGCAGTTACAGGCCTCTGGGTCTTCAGTGAGGGTCAGTATGCCGACAAACAACGTCTACATTATTAAGAATGGCAAGAAAACAATCAAGATAGGATTATGAGATACAATATAAACAGGGGATAACAAAAGAACCGCACCAACGGATCCAATATATTTACAATCGCGTGGACATCAAGGCCAAGAACTCCATAGTCTCGCAAGTAGAGAAACCTTAAACAGCGGGACAGGAGTCCTGTGTGCCCGATATTTTATCCGCCGAGACTGCCATAGCACAGTCCCGGCGGATAAATTTCAGAATATCCTTGGATATGTTATTCGATGCTACATCGAGAATACCTTCTTGCCCTCGAAGTAGGTGGCTACGGGCTTGGTGGAGTGAATCTCATTCACCGGACAGGTCAGCACGTCCTGATTAAGAAGGAGAAAGTCGGCATACTTGCCCGTGCTGATACTGCCTCGCTCATCCTCGATGAACATCTGCTTGGCCACGTTGATGGTCATGGCTTCGAGAGTCTGTTCGCGTGTGGCGAGTTCTTCAGGCCACCAAGGAGTACCGTTCTCAGACCAAAGTACGCCTGTCACGGCAATCTCCATGATGCCGAACGGGTCGTCGGGACTGCCGCTCAGTGCAGGATAGTCTGAGTGGATGGTCACGGGAACGTTGTTGTCGAAGAATGACTTAAAAGGATAAGACTTGTCCTCCTGACCTATTGGAGTCATGCCACGATCGCGAAGGATGTCGGCCAGCCCTGTCATAGCGTGATGCCAGGTGACGCCCGAGGTGACGTAGATGTTATGCTCTGCCATGCGTTTGTAATCGGCCTCATCGACGTTACGCACATGAACCAGCGTGTTGCGCATCTCGTCCTTTCCACCATTGACGAAGGCGTTGACCACTTGATTGACCCCCTTGTTTCCCATCACGTGTATGTGGATTGTCAGGCCTTGTGCATTAGCCTTGCGCGTCAGCTCCGTCACTTCCTCTTCCGTCCAGTTGGCTATGCCCTGATGCCCGTCGGGATAGAGCGGGTCCACGATTCCCGTTCCTGCTTCAACCCCACCGTCGTAGAGCAGCTTGATCCATCTCGGCAAGACGCGCTTCGATGCGAATTTCTTGGCATCAACGGCTCTGGCCAGGGCCTCGTCCATATCCATCCAGCTCTCAATCTCGTAGGGCAGACCCACCACGAAGTGCAGCTTGCCGGCATTGTCCAGCTGCTGGCAGGCCTCGTAGTAATTGGTGTTGACGAAATAGTTACCCCAGCCCCCGTGGTACATCGTGTAACCCACTGAGTGCATGTACTGCTCGATCTCAGCCAGATTGGCTGTGGCCCTGTCGAGGGTATAGAGGTTGTCATTGTCCAGGAACTGGCGCACATAGGTCTGGGCTTGCTCTTTCAGCAGACCCGTAGGCATGCCGTTGGCATCTGTCACGATCTCACCGCCGCGCAATTCAGTCCTGCCTGCAGTGCCGTCTTCCTTGATGATGCCGGCCTTCTTCAGCAGGATGGTGTTGGCCAGTGCCTTGTGGCACTCCTCATCGAGCAGGTATATGGGTATATCGCTACAGATGGCATCCAGCTCCTCACGGGTAGGCACGTTAGGCTCAAGTGTCTGCAGGCGCCAG
>DFGG01000053.1:3190-3771 GCA_002371695.1 bacterium UBA3756 | reverse complement strand
GAGCCACGCCACTTCTCAGCTTGCAGAGCTTTGTCATCGATCTCGATGTTGGCACTGCCATCATAGGAGGCATCGAGCGAGGCCCCGAGGTTGAGCCAGTGATTCAGGTGATAGAGAGGATTGAAGTGGAAACCGGCGACACCATAAGTGCCTGGCATGGGATAGGAACCGTTGGTGGTCTCGACACCCTTGCGCTTCCAGGCGCCCCAGAGCGTGAGATCCCACAGCCAATGGCGCTCAGAGGGTGGTACGGCAACGGGCTGTTGGCGGGGCAGCTGACGGTTGAAGTACCAAGCGACGCTGGCACGGACTCCCACCACGTTGAGACCTGCATTGGGAATAGAGGTGTTGCCGTTGCTGTAATGGGTGAAGGTGGCGCCAAGGTTGAGGTCGCACTGACGTGAGAGCATCCAACGGAGGTAGATGTCGGCATCGAGATAGGCAGTCAATTTAGAGCCGATGACGCGGTTCTCGGGATGCTCCTTCTCGTCGTAGGCCTTCCAGCCGTAGGTAAGACCCAGGTTCCACTCGTAGTTGAGCGACAGTCTGCTAGAGAGGCTCTTGATGGTGGCTCCCTGGAA
>DFGG01000053.1:1509-2981 GCA_002371695.1 bacterium UBA3756 | reverse complement strand
TTCATCATACGAACCTCAGTATTGTTACCTTTCAGGAACGCGTTCGTATGAAGGATGATACCCGGCACGACCTCAGCTTCGAGGCGATGGACACGGGCACTATCGTCAGAGGCAGCTGTGGCAGCGACGGCCCAGGCCATCGCTGTCACAAGCATCTTACTTCTCACCGTCGGGAGCCTGCCCGATCAGATCCATGAATTCATCGAGCTTAGGAGTGATGATAATCTGCGTGCGGCGGTTGCGCTGCTTGCCAAGTTCCGTATCGTTGGTGGCAATGGGGTTATACTCGCCACGACCGCCAGCCGTCAGTCGCTTGGGGTCTACACCGTAGTCGTTCTGCAGGGCTTGAACCACCGACGAAGCGCGCAGCGTGGAGAGGTCCCAGTTGTTACGGATATTGGTCTTCTTGATGGGCACATTATCCGTGTTACCCTCAACCAGCACGTCGTAATCCTTGTAGTCCTTGATGATTTTGGCAATCTTCGACAGTGTCTGTGCAGCACGGTTGTTGATCTCATAAGAGCCGCTCTTATAGAGCATGTTGTCAGCCAACGAGATGTAGACGACGCCCTTGAGCACCTGTACGTCGACCTCCTTCAGCTCGTCCTGCGAGAGCGAGCGAGTCAGATTGTTCGTCAGCACCATGTTCAGCGAGTCGCTCTTCGACTTCACCTCCACCAGGTGACGGATGTACTGATTCGACTCATTGATCTGATCGACGAGTTTCTCGATAGAGATATTGTTCTGTGAAGCGTTCGTAAGGCTCTTATCGAGCGACTCCTGCAGTTTGGCATACTTCGCCTCAGCATTCTTAAGCGCCTGCTGGAGGCCACGCTGCTGCTCCTCCAGAGCAGTGATGCGGGCGTTCTTCCCTGCCAGGTCCTCACGGGCATCCTGCAGTTTCTCCGTTAGCGACTTATTCTCCGTCTGGCAGTTAACCAGATCCTTCTTACTGGCACAGCTGGTCATGATCAGACCCAAGGCCATTGCCATCAAAAATACACTCTTTTTCATACTCAATTTTGTTCAAAAAACACTTTAACGATGCAAATTTAAGCAACAAACCGAAAAAACCAAGAAAAAATGGTGGTTATTAGATTTATTTTAATTAAATTTGCAGTCAAAAACCAAATAATGATGAAAAAACTCAAATTATCGCTCATGTTTATTCTGAGTATTTTGACGCTTAGCGCCCATGCTCAGATGCTTTCAAAAGGGGTCACAAAACTGTTGGCAGACAATCGGAACGCCAACATCAGCAACGTGCTGTATGACCTCAGTTTCAACATCCCAGCCGACGTCAACCAGCAGGTGACAGGTAAGAACATCATCACCTTCGAGCTGAAAGAGAAGGCAGATGTAGTGCTCGACTTCCAGGGAGGTTTCGACGGCACCTATTACGTCTATACCGGTAAGAAAGGCAAGCGCCGCCAGGCATTCGCCACCTACAAGGACGAACACATCATCATCCC
>DFGG01000053.1:926-1281 GCA_002371695.1 bacterium UBA3756 | reverse complement strand
CCCAATGGTTGGAAGACGATGACCAGCGACGGCTGCTGTCCGCTGCCCACTTACCTCTACTCCTTCGTGGCAGGTAACTTCTATGAGAAAACCTCAACCCGCGACGGACGTGAGATGCGCGCCCTCTACCGCGAGACCGATCCCGAGAAGGTGGCACAGCTCGACAAGGTGTTCGACGAGGCTGCCGCCGCCCTGAAATGGCTGGAAGGCTATACAGGAATTGCAAATCCCTTTGCCGACAAGTACGGAATCGTGCTCATCCCCGGTTATCAGTTTGGCGGTATGGAGCACCCAGGCGCCATCCAGCTCAATGCTCGCAGGATTTTCCTTGAGAAGAACGCCACCCAGGAAGAGC
>DFGG01000053.1:0-848 GCA_002371695.1 bacterium UBA3756 | reverse complement strand
TTGGCTCGTACTGAGCTCATCGCCCACGAGACCGCTCACCTCTGGTTTGGCGACCTCGTAGCCCCGAAGTGGTTTGAGGACGTATGGGCCAAGGAAGTGTTTGCCAACTTCATGGCATCGAAAATCACCCGTCGCCAATATAATAAGGTGGATCACGCCCTCAACTTCATCAAGACCTATCAGGCCAAGGCTATCGCGACCGACCGTACGGAGGGCACCCACCCCATCGCTCAGGATCTCGACAACCTGAATCACGCCAGTCTGCTCTACGACGACATCGTCTACGACAAGGCACCCGTGATGATGCGTATGCTCGAACGTATGATGGAGCCCCAAGTGTTGCAGCGCGGTCTGCAGAAGTATCTCTCTGAGCATGCCTACGCCAATGCCTCATGGGACGATCTCATCGCCACCCTCGACAAGGAAGCCCCCGCTATCGGCATTCGTCAGTTCAGCGATGTCTGGGTGAAGCAGAAGGGTATGCCAAACATCCACACAGCCTATCGAGACGGCAAGGTGACCATCACCCAGACCGATCCCTATGGACGTGGAATCGTATGGCGCCAGAAGTTCAAGGTGCAGCTCATCTATGAACTGGGGCGCAGCCGTGTGCTCGACGTAGAGATGGATCAGCCTCAGAAGACATTCACCGTGGCATTCAAGCCCGACTATATCCTGCCAAACTACGACGGTCAGGGCTATGGCCGCTTCACGCTCGACGATGAGTTCTCGAAGAAGCTGCCCATGCGTCTGCTCACCACCCGCGACGATCTGGCACGCTACGCCCTGTTGCTGACCATCCACGACAACTACCTGATGGGCAGGATCGCCCCCTCACACTTTGGAGA
>DFGG01000081.1 GCA_002371695.1 bacterium UBA3756 | reverse complement strand
CGCGGTTGTAGACCACGCCTTCCTCATCGATCTCCTCACCCTTGTCCTGATCCGTCTTCGGAGTGAAGTTAGAGATGCCGGAATAGATTTCCCATATCTTGCCGTCTTCACGGATATCATAGCTGTTGATGGCATCCCACACGCCGGGCGTGTAAGTCTGCACCTCATGCGGACTGACAATCTGGAATAGGGCCGTCTTCAACTCTGCACCTTTCTTGCCGTCAGCCGCCTGATAGTAGTTGGCTGCAGGCTGGGCGAGAGAAGTGAATAGCGAACAGTGAATAGTGAATAGTATAGCGGAAAGTCGTTTCATAATGCTAATGGTTTTTAGTAAAGGAACAAAAATCTTCAAAAATCTAACACAAATAATCTCTATGAAAGAGATTTATGTCAGATTTTTGAAGATTTTTGTTATTAAGACATTCTATCAACAGATATTTACTCAGCGTTGGCCTTTGCGAATCCGAAGCATACGCCGCCGCAGAGCTCAACGAGTCCGTTGTAGGTATCCTTGTAACCAATCATGGTCAGCTTGTCGCCCACCTCGATTTCGTTGTCGGCAATGAAGAACTTGCGATTGTCGCCAGTAGCACCCCATCCAGGATAGCAGCCATAGACATAAAGCTCGTTGGTGCCGTCGGAGAGATACAGGTTACCGTAGTCGTTGTCCCTGCCTTTATTGTCCTTGAGCGAGGTGATGACACCAGTGACCATGTACCAAGTGTTCTTGTCGTCGGGCTTCTGCAGGAAGTCGGCGATAGAGATCTCCGTCACGGGGATGACCTTCTCCAACTGTGCGCCGGTCATCTGGGCATCGCCCTTATATTCGCCGCGCTTACCAACAAGTGTGACGATGTCGCCCACCTTCAGGCCGGCCTTCTCGAAGTCGCCCTTCGAGCCGATGCCATAGACGTAGGTCTCGCCGGAGAAGTCCTTGATGTAGACATTGCCGTACTCTGCCTTGGCCACCTTTGTGATGACACCCTGTATGCGGTACTGAGCATCGCTGACGGGAGCAGCGAGGAACTCGGCCACGCTGGCATCGACGATGGCACCCTCCTGGCTGATGGTAGCCTGGGCGGTGTAGTCCTTCTTGCCGTCGGTAGTCTTGAAGATAACGGTCGTAGAACGGTCGCCAGCAGCATTGGGGGCAGCGCGGAAGGTGACGGTGGGCTCCGTGCCCACAGTAGAGCTCACCACTCCGAGCCAGCTCTGGGCATCGGCAGGAATCTCTACAGCCACGCCCGTACCCTTGCAGGTGAGGTGGGCCACAATCTCGCCACCCTCGAGAGGCAGTTCGGGAGTTACGATATCATTTACGGTCAGCGAATCAAGCTTGATGAGCGACTTGTTGATCTTCACCACGGTGACTTTGACCAGCTCCACGGTGCCGTTGTAGGTGGTCTTCGGACCCTCTACAGTCAGCTCGTCACCCACCTCGATGCCGAGGCTGCTGAAGTTCTTCTCATTGCCCTTTGCATCGAGCGTGCCATAGATATAGATCTCACCAGTCTTGTCCTCCAGATACCAGTTGCCGTATGTGGTGTTGGCAATCGACTTGACAGTACCCGTTACGCGGTACGACTTAGAGTCTGGACCCGCAATCACCTCTGCACAGGTAGCTGTGGAAACGGTGGCAAGGCCCTGGATAACGTTGATACGCTGCTGCTTTCCGCCGCAAGAAATAATCAACTCGCAATTGCGACCTTCGCCGGCCTCAGCACTGAACACCAGATGGCTCTCTCCTGCTGCACCGGATGTCTGACTTACGGTGAGCCATGAGGGAGTCTCATAGTAGTTATCCACATTTTTGCCTTCAGCATCCTTGGTGGTCACCTTGAAAATCTTTTCAAACTGCCAACTGCCAGATGCAGTCAGGTCAATGCTGGTAGAGCCACCAGCAGTACTGATTGCGACATAGGATGACGACACCCGAATCTCATCGAGATAGGTGGGATCCTTATCGTCAGAGCAGCCTGTGAACACAGCAGCTACGACTGCCATGAGTGTCGGAATGAAATATCTTAGTTTCATATTTTCTTATTTCTTAATTCTTAACTCTTAATTAAACATGTACTTGATACCGATAGAAGCATACCAGCACTGGCCAATGGCGTGATTGAGCGTCCAGGTCTCGGTCTTGCCGCTGATAGACTGCGGTGTGGAGAAGGTGGCAAAGCCCTCTGCGTCGACACCCTCGTACTTCAGGATGCGAGCCTCTGAACCGATAGCAGGATTCAGATATTTGGAGACACCCCACGAGTTGTTGAACAGGTTGAGCACGTTCTTCATATCGAAGCTCAGCTGCAGGGTGTGCTTGGTCTTACCTACATTCAGCTTGAAGTCGTGCTTGTAGCTGAAGTCGATGCGATGTACCCATGGAGAGTAGACGCTGTAAGCCTCAGCGTACTCACCCTGATGCTTGCTCAGATAGCTGTCGTTGTGAACAAAGTCCATGAAGCGCTGCTTGTCGTCCTCACTGACAAAACGGAACTGCTGATTGGCCACCTCACCGTCCGTGGGGATGTAGAGGGCATCGTAGGCATAGCCGTCGCTGTTCATGTCGTTGCTCAGCATATAGGAGTAATTGTAGCCACCACGCCAGGTCTCGTAGATGAAGCTGTAGTGGTTGCCGCTCTTGTCGTGGAGTGTTGCACTGGCAACGAAGCGATCAGGAGTGACATACTGCGAGTTGTGCAGTTTGATATTGTTAGGTCCTTCCACCGTAGGAACGTATGTGAAGGCCGACTCAGCAGCAGAACCCGGCATACCAGTGATTTCCTTCTTCACGGTGTGGGTGTAGGCAGCCATCAGGTTGACCCACTCAGCGGGCTGCATGTTGATGGTCACGTTGCCCGTCCATCCGTAGCCCTTGCTGGTGTTCTCCAGCATGAAGGCCTTGGTATTGGTACGGAAGCCTGCGGGATAGAGGGGACGGTTGTCAGCACCATTGGGACGTGAGAAACCGCCTACAGAAGGAATACTCCAGTCGGAGATGCTCACGTCGTTAATCATCTTATTGAAGATACCCTCGACAGTCACGCTGAATGGGAAGCTGACGGGGAACTGATAGTCAACGGCCAGTGAAGTCTTCCATACCTGGGGGAGCTTGAAGGAGGAATCGACGCCATTCACGGCAGAGGGCTTCGAACCAGCCTCAGGAGTGATGGTCATGGGATAGCCGAGGCTCTCCAGTTTCTTCATCATAGCACCCATATCGGTCATCGGGCCACCGGCGAACTCATCCATCGAGAAGCCGTTCTTCTTGGCGTTGGCCGCATTGATCTGTGCCTGATATTGCACCATACCGCCGTTGGTAGGCATATTGGTGAAGAACACCAGGGGCAGACGTCCGGAGAAGAAGCCCGAACCTCCACGGATCTTCAGCGACTTATCGCCGAACACGTCGTAGGTGAAGCCCACACGCGGCGAGAAGGTGACGCTGCTCTTAGGCCACTTACCCGTATCGATATGACGGCCGTCGTAGTCGAGGTCGTAGATGGCCTTGTTGGTCATCAGATCACCGTTATTGAAGAACAGAGCATCGATACGCAGGCCGTAGGTGAGCTTGAATTTCTCTGTGATGTTCCAGTCGTCCTGTCCATAGATACCAGCCTTGTTAAACTGCACGCGGGCAGCAGGCTTTGACTCACCACCGTAGCCATAGGTCATACAGAACACCTCAGGTGTCTGGTTGAACAGCTGGTCGACAGTCATGCCGTCTTCCCAGTTGTAGCGATAGTAACCTGTACCGTTACGCATATACTGGTTGTCAGCCATCTGGTGCTCGAAGGTGAGGCCTGCCATAATCTTGTGCTCGCCAAGATAGTAGGTCACATCGTCCTTGATGTTCCAGATGGTGTTATGGACAGCGTTGTTCCAAGTGAACAGTTCATAGCCGAGGGCCATGTAGTTGTTGCCATCCTTCGTAATGTCGATGAAGGGGAAGGTACCGGACTCCGTGCCACGGATATCGTCGAGTTTCGAGAAGGTGGCCAGGAACTGGTTGGAAAGGTTCTCTGTGAAACGGCTATTCAGGTCGAGCGAGAACGAGTGTACGAGGTTGTCCATCGAGTACATCGAGTTGGCAAACGACATGGAGTACTGCGAGGTACGGGCACCACTCATGCGGGTGCCACCATCCATTGAAGTGGCGTTAGGAGAACTCCAGCGCTTGTTCTTCGTGTAGTTGTAGCGCAGGGCCAGGTGATGCTTGTCGGTGATATTCCAGTCCAAGCGTGCCAAAATCTTGTAGTTGCTCTCGTCAGCAGGGAAACTGGTCCATGAACCAGTGTCATAGCCATACTTATTGAGCACATAGTTCGATACGGCCTCCAAATCGCTGTTAGTGGTGCGCGACACGTAGTTGTCGGGATCGGCCACACCATTATCTGATCCTCTCCAACGGTTGGCAATAGTAGGAATCTTGGCCATCTCACCGTTGACGAAGAAGAAGAGTTTGTCCTTGATGATCGGACCACCCAGCGTGAAACCGTAAGTGGTCTTGCGATCCTTGTCGCGGGCACCTGCTATCTGCTCGCCGTCAATGGCGTCGCCACGCAGGTTCTCATTCTGGTGATAGATATATGCAGAACCTTTGAAGGTGTTGGTACCCGACTTGGTAATGGCGTTGATACCACCGCCGATAAAGTTGGTTTGGCGAACGTCGAAGGGTGAAACCACCACCTGCAGCTCTTCGATAGCATCGAGTGACACAGGGTTACCGCCACCAGGCAAACCGTCGGAGAGTCCGAAGTTGTTATTGAAGTTGGCACCATCGATGGTGAAGTTGGCGGTACGTCCGTCAGTACCTGCGATACTCATACCGTTACCTCCATAAGGAGACAGACGGGTTACGTCGGTAATGCTACGGCTCACCGTAGGTAGATTGACAATCTGGGCGTTGGTGATGTTCGTTGAGGCACCAGTCTTCTCTGTCGTGAATTTCGAAGCCCTACCACTGACGATCACTTCTGACAATTCTGTAGCATCCTCAGACATAGAGACGGGCAGATTGTAAGTCTCACCAAGTTGCAGGATAATCCCTTTGACAATTCTTGGCTGATAGCCAATGTAGGAAATTGTCACCTCATAGGGGCCACCCGTACGCATACCGTTGATGGTGAAGCGTCCAGAAGTGTTCGTCACGGCAGTGTAACGCGTTCCCGAAGGTTCGTGTACAGCAACGACAGTGGCACCGATAACCTCCTCGCCGTTGACATCGTCGAGGGTCACCTTACCTGCCATACTTGAAGTCGTGATTTGAGCCATGGCTGTTAGCGAAAGCGTTAACATCATGACAACCAGAAAGAATAATCTTTTCTGCATAATCTTTAAGTTGTTGTTAATTAATTAAAACGGACTCTCGTCCTATTAGCTATATTTCGGTTGCAAAGGTAAGCAAAAATTTCGATACTATGTTATAAAACGGCAAGTTTTTTTAAAAAAGGTAAAAATACTTGCGTTTGGTCATTTCAGTACAACACCCGTCAAGATACGGCCAGAGTCGACACTCAGTTTTCGCGCAGAAAAGAAGTCGTCGGAACGCTGGAATGTGCAGATGCCAGCCGTCTGTATCTGGGCGGCAGGAATTCCTGTCGCTTCAAGCTGTAATTGACAGCAACGCCACAGGTCGATATGCCACTTCTCATAGCGACGGGCTATCTGCTCCATAGGATAGCCTGCCTCGGAGAACTGTTCATACACTTCGTCGCCCACCTCAAAACTGTCGAGTGAGATACCCGGACCTATCACGGCCCGCAAAGCCTCGGGATGGGAGTGATAGGCTCTCTGCATCGAAGCCACAGCTGCTTCGACGATATTGGCTACAGTACCCCGCCAGCCGCTGTGTATCACACTGGCAGCATGATGCTCGGCATCATATATAATAATAGGTATACAGTCGGCTGTTGAGACCCCGATACATACACCCGGCAAATTGGTCATCAGGGCATCGATACCTTCAAGGGCTGCCTGGCGTGCCTCTTCCGACAACAGGAAGAAGGTGCGGCCTATTTGTGTGATGCCTGTACCATGCACCTGATGGGGCATCAGCAAATGGTCGTCACTGACACTGAGTGTCTTACACAGTAAAGCGCGGTTTTTAGCGATAGATTCCGAGGCGTCGCCACAATAGCGATTCACATTGAACTCGCCATGACTGCCCTCGCTGTAGCCTCCATGACGGGTGGTGCTGAAGGCTGTCACGCCTTCACCTATCTTATAATATAATAGCTGCGGCTCAAGCATCTTCTTCCTCATATTCGAAATCATCGAGGTCTTCTATCTCGTCCTCATCGATGTATTCGATATCCTCGTCCTCACCCTCATCAGCCATTTCCTCTGCAAAACGCGTCATGTCCTTGTCGCGATGCACCAGCGTGTCTTCGGCCATCACCGCTGCCAGCTTGTTGCTCTCAGCATTGAGTTCTGCCCAGAGTACATCCTTCAGTTCCTCGAGACCATAGCCAGTGACAGCGGAGATGAATACGATGGGAATGCCGGAGCTGCGCATCACGGATTCGTCGGATTTTCCGGACATTCCGGATAATCCCGATAATTCCTCTCGAAGCATACCAATGAGTTCTTCGTCGAGCAGGTCGCACTTGGTGATGGCCAGCACACGGTGCTTGTCGAGCATCTCTGGATTGAACTGGCGCAACTCATTGAGCAATATCTCATACTCGCGTTTGATGTCGTCGGTATCGCCAGGCACCATGAAGAGTAACAATGAGTTGCGCTCAATATGGCGCAGGAAACGCAGGCCAAGGCCCCTGCCCTCAGCAGCCCCCTCGATGATGCCGGGGATGTCGGCCATCACAAACGACTTACCCTCGCGATAGCCAACGATGCCCAAAGATGGTTCCATCGTAGTGAATGGATAGTTGGCTATCTTAGGACGGGCATTGGAAAGGGCCGACACCAGCGTGGACTTGCCGGCATTAGGGAATCCCACGAGACCGACATCAGCCAAGAGTTTCAACTCGAGGATGATGGTCATCTCCTGCATGGGTTCTCCGGGCTGTGCGTAACGGGGAGCCTGGTTGGTGGCTGAGCGGAACTGGAAATTTCCCAGTCCTCCACGCCCTCCCTTGAGCAACAGCACTTCCTGACCGTCGTAAGTGACGTCGCAGACATATTTACCCGTTTCAGCATTGTAGACCACTGTTCCGCATGGCACGTCGATGTACACATCCTTGCCATCAGTGCCGTGACACTTGTCCTTGCCACCGTTACCACCGTGTTCAGCAAAGATGTGGCGCTCATACTTCAGGTGGAGCAGCGTCCAGTAGTTGTGGTTGCCACGCAGATAGATGCTACCCCCCTTGCCACCGTCGCCGCCATCGGGTCCGCCATTGGGATTATACTTCACATGCTTCAGGTGCATCGAGCCCCTGCCACCCTTGCCAGAGCGGCACATGATCTTCACGTAGTCTACGAAATTGCTCTCCATCAAATCTGATCCATTACCTTGCAGATATCCTCAAAGATACGGTCCAGTTCACCAAGCCCGTCGATATGATAGTGGATTCCCTCCTGACTGTACCATTGGATGAGGGGCTGCGTCTGGGTGTGATACACCACGAGGCGTTTCTTGATTGTCTCCTCATTATCGTCAGCACGCCCACTCTGCTGTCCACGCAGTATCAGGCGCTTCATCAGTTCGTCCTCCGGCACGTCGAG
>DFGG01000170.1:1858-3388 GCA_002371695.1 bacterium UBA3756 | reverse complement strand
GGATACTGACTCTCCATCTCCTTGGCTATCTGGCGCCACAGACGACTGGAGGCAAGCACATTGGCCTTATCAACCACCGTCAGATGCTTCTTGCGGGTCATCGCCATCTCAAAGGCCACCTTGAGAATACGCTCTATCTCTGGACGGGTGTATATATCGGTGTCGTAGGCCTTGTCGTTGTCCTGATACTTCTCGCCGAAATACATACCGCCTGTGAGTTCACGTATCACCACGAAATCGGCTCCGCGCAGCAACTCATCCTTAAGGGGGGAATTGTGGAGCAGACAATCGAAGGTTGCCACGGGACGCACATTGGCAAAGAGACCGAGTTTCTTACGCATAGCCAGCAAGCCCGTCTCTGGACGTATCTTCGCTGTAGGGTTGTTGTCGAAACGCAGGTCGCCTACGGCAGCAAACAATACTGCGTCAGCTCGCATACACACCTCATGGGTACTTTCTGGATAAGGGTCACCACACACATCGATGGCATGGGCACCGCAAATGGCCTCCTCATATTCAAAATGATGTCCGCACTTTTCTGCAACAGCGTCGAGTACGGCCACGCCTTGTTTCATAATCTCGGGGCCTATACCGTCGCCCGCAAGAACTGCAATCTTTAAATTCATAATTCGTTGTGATATTCGTTTTCAATAATGTTCAACATCTTAAAGGTAGCCTTGATGGCTGCTTCCGTCTGGTCTGCATCAAGTCCTCGTGTCCGGAGCATACGACCGTTGTCGTTCCAAGTGATGACCGTCTGGACAAGGGCATCCGTACGTCCTCCGGGAGGGATGGTGACAGCATAATTGGCCAAAATGGGGAACGAACGGTCGAGATATTTCTTATAGATATGACGCAACGATTTCACGAAGGCGTCATACTGACCGTCACCTGTGGCCGAAGCCTCATACTGCTGGCCATTGATTTCCACCTTTATATTGGCTCCAGGCTTCAAGCCATAAGCCGTCGAGACAACGTAACTGACAAGCTTCACGCGGTCTTCCGGGGCGTCATGCTTGAGAACGTCACTGACGATAAAAGGCAGGTCTTCCTGTGTGACACGTTCTTTCTTATCGCCCAGCTCCGTGATTCGCTGTGTGACGCGACGTGTCTGTTCCGGTGTGAGTTCCAGTCCTAATTCCTCCAGATTCTTGGCGATGTTGGCCTTACCACTGTTCTTGCCGAGGGCATACTCACGACGACGCCCGAAGCGCTCAGGCACAAGGGCATTATGATATAGTCCGCCTTTGTTGTCGCCATCGGCATGGACGCCTGCCACCTGGGTAAACACATTGTCGCCAATAATTGGCTGGTTGGGAGCTACGGCGATACCACTATAGCTTTCCACAAGACGCGAGATATCATTAAGTTTGTCTTCACGGATATTCGTGCGGGCATTGAACTGATCCTTCAAGATCACCTGCACACTCGAGAGCGGAGCATTGCCGCAACGCTCCCCCAACCCGTTGACGGTGACGTGGAGCCCCTTGGCACCGCTGAGCACTGCTGCCAGCGAATTGCTCACGGCCA
>DFGG01000170.1:0-1667 GCA_002371695.1 bacterium UBA3756 | reverse complement strand
GAGTCGCAGAGGGCGTCCATCAAATTATAAACGTAGAAGGGCGACTCTTTCATACCGTTCGACCAGTCCTCAAGATAGAGATTGACAGTCACACCCTTGCTACGAGCATAGCGCACCTCGCGACGGATGTCCTCGACATGCTCCTCGGGTGTTTTCTGCAGTTGCTGGGTGCAGTGCTTCAGCGATCCCTTGGCCAGCAGGTTGAGCGTGCGGCATCCGCTGTCCACGGCCCAGTCCACACTCTTGCCTCCATCCACGAATCCTAACACCTCCACGCGCTCCAGCTTATCAATCTTGGAGGCAAAGCGACAGATCATTCTGACGGCCTCCCGTTCTCCAGCACTGACGCGAGCCGATGCCACTTCAATACGGTCCACATTGAGATCGTCGAGCAGCATTCGGGCGATGATGAGTTTCTCATGCGGCAGAAACGATACACCACTGGTCTGCTCACCGTCGCGCAGCGTAGAGTCCATGATCTCTACGAAGGGCTGGATACGTTGATACTTGTTTACTTGTTCTGCTGTTCCCATTGGATGGTCTTGTCTTGGTTCTGCACAAGGAAGTCGATGTCGTCCAGGCCATTCATCAGACAGTGTTTCTTGTAACCGTTGATGTCGAAGTGTTCACTGCGGCCTGTAACCATATTTGTCACGGTCTGATTGGGCAGGTCAACCTTTACCAGACTTTCAGGATTCTCCCGGATAGTACGGAATAGCTCTGCGAGGAAATCCTCGCTGACCTGCACGGGCAGTACGAAGTTGTTGAGCTCGTTATTCTTGTGGATGTCTGCAAAGAAGCTGCTGATAACCACCCGGAAGCCATAACCCGCAATGGCCCATGCCGCATGTTCACGTGATGAGCCAGAACCGAAGTTCTTGCCTGCCACAAGGATACAGCCTTTATAGGTAGGATCGTTGAGCACGAAGTCTTTATTCTCGCTGCCATCGGCATTGTATCTCCAATCGCGAAACAGATTGTCACCAAAGAATCTCTCCTCTCGCGTCGTTGCCTTCAGGAAACGGGCTGGGATAATCTGATCCGTGTCCACATTCTCTAATGGGAGTGGAACGCACGTTGATTTTATCACGTCGAATTTCTGTTTCATCAATATTCAATCTTAAATGTTCAATGTTCAATCTTCAATGTTCAATCTTCAATGTTCAATCTTCAATGTTCAATAATAAATCCCTAGGGTCGGTAATCACGCCCGTAACTGCTGCGGCGGCAGCGGTGAGGGGTGAAGCCAGGATGGTACGGGCACCTGGTCCCTGACGACCCTCAAAATTGCGGTTTGAGGTGGATACCGAGAGTTTGCCTGAAGGTATTTTGTCATCGTTCATTGCCAGGCATGCAGAACAACCGGGCTGGCGTATCTCAAATCCAGAAGCCTCAAGCACCTTGTCGAGGCCCTCTTCCCGTATCTGACGGGCTACAGCCCATGAACCAGGAACCAGCCAGGCTATCACGTCCTGAGCCTTCTGGCGACCCTTCACAATCGATGCAAAGGCACGGAAGTCTTCTATACGGCCATTGGTGCAGGCTCCAAGGAACACATAGTCCACCTTCGTACCTATCAGCTTCTGACCTGGCTTGAAGTCCATATAGTTGAGTGCCTTGACAAAGTTGGCATCGCCTTCCGTAGGAATAGATTCCGTAATGCCGAT
>DFGG01000010.1:894-14097 GCA_002371695.1 bacterium UBA3756 | reverse complement strand
GGGATATTGTCCCATGCCACGTTCTCCTTGATGTCGTACGTGGGGATGCCCTCACCCGTCAGTGTCACCTGCACGGTTCCCGTCGGATAGGGTACACGCGGCATCAGATAGTTCAACGAATGCTCCTTGATGGCTTCTTCTGTCTCATCTGCCAGTTTGTCTTCACCCAGTGCACTGATGGCAATGGTATTGTCGCTGCCCAGGAACTGTCCTGCATGGTAAGCGAAGTTAGCAGGGGCGCCGCCCAGTTTCTTTCCTTCGGGAAGTACATCCCACAGTGCCTCTCCGAGGCCTACTACATATCTTTTCATATTCCGTGTTTTGAGTTATTGATGTTTATGCATTCTTTACTTTATTGATATAGGAGAAGAGGTAGACCACGCCGATAGCCATCACGATGACGGCACCTGCCTGTCCCATAGCATCGCTCATGAAGCCCATCAGCAGAGGGAACACCGTGCCACCGAAAAGACCCATGATCATCAGTCCGCTGACCTCGTTCTGCTTGTCGGGCATCGAGGTGAGGGCCTGTGCAAAACAGATGGAGAAGATGTTCGAGTTACCGTAGCCCACGAGGGCGATGGCAGTGTAGAGCATCCACTTCTCAGTGCCAAAGAAGAGGCCGCACATCGAGAGGGCCATCATCACCACGCTGATGATGAAGAACGTACGGTTTGGCAGCACGCGCAGGAAGAACGATCCCGTCAGACAGCCGATGGTACGGAAGATGAAGTAGAGCGAGGTGGCAAAGGCTGCATCGTTGAGCGTCATGCCAAGGCGTTCCATCAGGATCTTCGGAGCAGTGGTATTGGTACCCACATCGATACCCACATGGCACATGATGCCGAAGAACGACAACAGCACGATGGGCGTACCCAACAGTTTGAAGCACTCGGCGAAGGTAGAGGCCTTGCCCTCAATCTTCTCCTCCTCGATGGGAGTAACGCCCAGCAATACGGCTGCCAGGATGCCCACTACGAAATAGATGGCAAACAGAATGCGCCAGTCGTAGCCGAAGGAGGGGATCACCTGTGTGGCTCCCCACATGGCCAGATACGGAGCCAGGAATGAAGCGATAGCCTTGATAAACTGTCCGAAAGTGAGCGTCGAAGCAAGGTTGCCGCCTCCCATCACCGTTGACACCAGCGGATTGAGCGAGGTCTGCATCAGCGCATTACCGATGCCCAGCAGCGAGAAGGCGCAGAGCATGATGGGGAATGTCTCACCAAACAGGGGCAGCAGCAGCGATACGATGGTCACCACCAGCGAGAGGAGTACGGTGTTCTTACGTCCTATCTTGTTCATCAGCATACCCGTGGGAACCGAGAAGATCAGGAACCAGAAGAACACGAGCGAGGGGAAGATGTTGGCCACGGAGTCGGTCAGCCCGAGGTCTTCCTTCACATAGTTGGACGCGATGCCTACCAGGTCTACAAAGCCCATGGCGAAGAAGCACAGCATCACAGGCAATAGTGCAAGTTTGTTGGTCTTACTCATATCTTTCTTCAATTTTTCAATTCTTCAATTTCTCAATATCTCAATTTCTCAATTTCTCAATTTCTCAATATCTCAATTCATATATCGTAGCCTTGCCACCCTTCACCTTCAGGATGCTATAGGGCTCTGAGGGGAACACGAGGTTGGTCATCGCCATCTTGCCGTCGCCAGCGAAGGCCTCGATGCTCGAATTGTCGATAAAGAGGTGCAACTGCTTCATGGCACCATGCGTGGGAGCCGTGGTCACCGTGCTGAAAGCCTCGCTGAAACTGGCATCACCGCTCTTGGTACGATCCATGGCGAAGGTCTGCTGCTGAGCATCGTAGATCATCACCACCTGTTCACCCTTCGTATTCGAGAGGGTCAGCTCCATCGTACCCTTTACTTCGACAACGATCTCACAGGTGGCCGTCGGCTTCTTCAGTTTGGCACCACGGGCAGCAAGCATTTCGGGAGACGGGGTCACGCTAACGTAAGTCTCCTCACCATCACGGAACAAGCCCAGATCACGGGCGATGCTGTTGGCCGAGCGGAACTGCTTCGTGGGCACCTGGTTGGCATACTGCCAGTTCGACATCCAAGCCATCACCACCGTGCGGCCCTCTGGGGCATTGGAGAATGATACCGTGGCGTAGTGGTCCTTGCCGTAGTCCATCCACTTGGTGACCTTCGGCATCGACTCACAGGTGAACTTCTTGCCGTCGAACTGTCCTACGAAATACTGTGTGGCAGAGCCTCCGAAGGGGCCACCGGGGTTGATGTTGCACAGCAGCACCCACTTGTCGCCAATCTTCAGCAGGTCGGGACACTCCCATACGCCACCATGACAACCATACTCACTGCCGAAGCTACTCTCCTTCTTCCAATCTTTCAGATTGGCCGACGACCAGATTTGCATCTCCTGACCCACGGCCAGCATCATGATCCAACGGCTGCTCTCCTGGTGCCAGAACACTTTCGGGTCACGGAAGTCAGGGGCATCGCTGGTGATGACGGGATTCTTCTCATATTTATTAAAGGTACGTCCGCCGTCAGTCGAATAGGCCATCGACTGTGTCTGATTCTCTGCAGCAGAGGTATAGAAGGCGATGATAGTGTTGGCACCGAAGCCAGCTGTGTTGTCCTTATCCACCACGCACGAGCCGCTGAAGATGGTGCCGATGGCATCGGCCTCGATGGCCAGGGGCATGGCCTCCCAGTGGATGAGATCCTTTGATACCGAGTGGCCCCAGGTCATGTTCTCCCACAGCGAGCCGTAGGGGTTGTACTGATAGTAGAGGTGCCACACACCGTCCTTATAGAACATACCGTTGGGATCGTTCATCCATCCATAGAGCGGTGTATGGTGATAGGCGGGACGGAACTTCTCGCGGTTGGTGGTGTCGAAGGTGTCACTGCACTTGATTTCCTTCCAGCAGGCGAAATCCTTGATGGCTCCCTTCGTGCGACGGTCACCATGGAAGATGATGTCGAGCAGCTGCCCGTCCTTGATCTCCAGGGGTACGAAGTAGTCCACGTTGTCAACGGCCAGACGCACATTCGGACGACGTGTCGACTGGTTGTTCTTGCCAATCACTCTCACGCTGGCATTCTCTGCCTTCTCCTCCACGGGGAGCAGCACGTATTTCTTGCCCTGCTCCAGACGGAGCATGGCATGATTCTCACTAAGCACCTGCACCTGGGCACTGGCGGCGACAGCCATCAGGGCTGCCATCATGGTCATCACTAGTTTCTTCATTTTTGTTTCTTGTTTTAAGTTTTTTTACTGATTCTGCTGCAAAGTTAATCAAAAAACTCCTATATATACCATAAATATTGTTACATATACTAACAAAAATCGTTCATTGCAACATTATTGCTGACAATGAACGATAATTGGAGAGGATAACTAACTAATAAACGATGCGAGTCGTTAGATAGACATTAGATACTCAACACTGTTCTTGGCCAACTTCAGGACGTTGCCCTGGCAGGAGTTGTTCTTGGGGTTGGCGCTCTTGTCGGGCGTGCCGTCCTCATTCTTCATCGAGAACTCGCAGCCACCGTTACCGATACAGAGTACGGTGCCGGCACCCTTCTGGAATCCCTCGGGA
Source organism: bacterium UBA3756 (assembly GCA_002371695.1). The sequence goes on along the minus strand of DFGG01000010.1, from coordinate 10,507 downwards.
GCCAGCGGGGCACCCTTGGCCTCCCACACGTTGAGTTGGCTGACCCATGCGGCCTGCGAATCCCATGTGCCGAGTGGATAGATGCCGTATTGCTCAGTAACCGTGTTGTAGCACTCCTCTGTGGTGTTACCTAGGTCGGTCAGTTTGGTGGGGATGTCGAAGAAGAGGCAGTTATGGTCTTCCGTCCAGCCCGGTCCCTTGAAGGCGATGGCGGCGAAGCACTGGTCGTTGAGTTTCTCCGTCTGGATGCCTGCATAGATGGGGTGCGATGAGAAGTCCTTCGAGAAGGAGCCTGTGTTAAGGCATACGCCCATCTTCCACGTGTCGGGATTCCAGCCGCCCTGGCCGGCACCGAAGGCGTTGCTCACGCCGCGCAGCAGCGATGTAGGCAGACGGTTGATAGTACCTATATAAGGCACGGCATGTTGCCAGAGGAGCAGGTTGCCGCCGTTCTTGACGTACTGTTCGATGCAGGGAGCGGCGTTGCGGGCAGCGTCGGAGAAGTTCCAGATGTCGTCATTGTTGCCGGTCTCCAGATCGCGCAGCCAGAAGAGCATGCGGTAGTCGGCGATGTCCTCCACGGTGCTGATGTTGCCGAAGTAGACGTACTCGCCCTTCGGATAGTTCTCGTGGAACCACAGCCATGCACTGGCCTCATCGTCGTCGCCGCTGGCGAGGAGTTCCTCAGGTGTGGCATACTCAGAGAGGAATCCTGGCAGCTTACCACCAATCTTGGCCGATGCCTGGATAGGCAGTGCGCGGCCCTCGTCGTTCTGTGCAATGAGGGTGGCCTCCCAACTTTCCTTCATCACCACGCCCTTCAGGGTGTAAGATGTGCCGGTGACGGTGGTGTTGACCTCCTTCGAACCGTCGTTGTTGACCAGTTTCAGAATGTACGAGGTAGCGTCGGGGCTGGCAGTCCAGGTGACCTCCAGGTCATGCTCGTCGTCGTTGATGTCCACCTGTGTCATCTTCAGCTCGGCGGGAGCGGTGGCACCTCGGCGGGTGTAGTTGATCATGACGCCGTTGGAGAGGGCATCGCCGCTGGCATACTTGAAGAGGAACTCATAGAGCTGGTTGGTCTCCAGGTTCTTCAGTGTGAACGAGTTGCCATTGGTGGGCGTGAGGGCCTGCATCTGAGTGCCGTTCTTATAGACGGCCACGTTCATCACGGCTCCCTGCGTACCTTGCGGCCAGGTGAGGGTGTAGTCGTAACCATTGTCGCCGGTGAGCGCGCCGGTAATCTGTGATGCGTCGGGCGTAGGAAGTTGCATCTGTCCAGAGCCTGGCAGATCTCTGTCCTGGCAAGACGTCAGCGCTACACTGAGTGTCAAGCCAGCGAAAAGGCTTTTGAATATCTTGGTAATCATAATCTCTTCAATTTTTCAATTCTACAATTTTTCAATTCTTCAATTCTCAATCAGTATCCCTTGTTCTGGTGATAGAGTCCCTGCACGTAGTTCATCTGGTTGGAGGCGATGGGGAAGTACTCATTCTTGCCGGCGGTAAAGAAGGCGTCCTTATAGTAGAGGCCATAGGTCTGGCCGTCGTACTCGTCGGTCTTCTCCGTCTCAAAGTACTTGTTGAGCGTCGTGCTCAGCATGCCCCAGCGGCGCAGGTCGAAGAAGCGGTGTCCCTCCATGGCCAGTTCCAGGCGGCGCTCCCAGCGGAGGGCCTTACGGGCGTCGTCCTTGGATGCGAAGTTACCGTAGAGGCTGATGTCGCACTGGTCCTTGGCATACTTGATGAGCGATGTGGCGCTGATGTCGCGCTTGGCACGCTCGCGGATGGTGTTGATGATCTGCAGGGCCTCGCCGTTGTAGTCGCCGCTCTCGATGAGAGCCTCGGCACGCATCAGCATCACGTCGGTATAGCGCAGCACGTAGTCGTTCTGTCCGAAGGCCTGCCAGGGGTTGTCGTAGTCCTCGCCCTTCGAGCGCTGCGGAATCTCCTTCATCGAGCAGTAGTAGCCGTAGGTGTTGGGCGTGCGGCTGTTGGCCTTGGTCAGTGTGAACTGTGACTCATACTTATAGGGATAGGTAGGCATACCGACGGTGTGGAACAGGCGCGGATCGTACTTGTACTTCGAGTCAGCACCGTTGACGACGATGGCGTTGTGGTCTTCGTCAAAGTCATCCATGGGCAGACCGTTGCGGGTCTTGAAGGCATTCACCAGATTCTGTGAGGGCTTGTGGAAGTCCCATCCGCACGACCAGATACCCCAAACGCCATTCAGCATGTTCGACCAGTTGGCGCGTCCGAACTGTGTGCCGTCGTCGGCCTTGTTGGAGTGCTGCACGGCGAAGATGCTCTCCACGGAGTTGGCATAGTCCTGCAGGAAGATGTGTCCGTAGGTGTCGAGATAGTCGTAGGGTGAGTTCTTCACCACATTGGTGTACTCGATGACCTTCTGAATCTTAGCCTGATCCACGTGGCTATAGCCTGTGTTGGCCTCATAGCCGTCGCCGTAGGCCCAATTCAGGTAGCACTTGGCCAGATAGGCAGCTGCTGCCACCTTGTGGGCGCGTCCCGTGGTGCCAGGATTGGCTTCGGCCAGGTTCTCGTAGGCATACTGGAAGTCGTCGATGATCTTCTGCATCAGTTCGTCGTGTGAGCTCTGCGGGGTAGACTCGATGGCGGCATTGTCCATACCCTCGATGATCCAGGGCACCTCGTACCACATCTGCTGAAGTTTGTAGTAGAAGTGGCCGCGCAGGAATCGCACCTCGGCTCGGAGTTGCTTGATCTGTGCTGTCTCCTCAGCATCGGCCATCGACTCCATGGCGCGGTTGCAGCGCGAGATGGCACTGTAGAGTTGATACCAGAGTTCGTCGAACTCGCCGCGGTCAGGCTGCAGGGTGGAGAATATCTCCATGGGGTGATAGCCCGTATCGTTCTCACCCGAGCCACCCTTCAGGCAGTCGTCGGCACTCATGTCGCCGTAGGGCCAGAGATTGAAAGGATAGGAATACCAGTCGTCACCCAGTTTGGCGTAGGCTGCGGTGACAAGCTTCTCGGGGCTGGAGAATGCCGTCTCTTCGTCGAGCGTGCCTTGGGGCTTCACGTCGTCGACCGAGCAGGACACTGCAAAGACTGAAAGCAGCAGTGTTGCTATATATATATTGATCTTTTTCATAAATCTTCAATTTTCAATTATTAAATTCTTCAATTCTCTTAGAATCCGACCTGAATACCAAATGTGAAGGAGGCCGTGTGAGGATAGCTCCAGGCTGTGCTCTCGGGGTCGGAGCAGGTCAGCGACTTCGACTTGATGGTCAGCAGGTTGTCACCTGAGAGGTAGATGCGTGCGCTCGAGAGAAGAATCTTCTTGGCAACAGCGGCGGGCAGCGAGTAGCCCAGTTGCAGGGTGCGCAGTTTCACGTAGGAGCCGTTCTCCACGAAGTAGGATGACCCACGGCCCTCGTCGGCACCGTTAGAGGTGGTCAGCGCGGGAATGTCTGAAGAGGTGTTGCCCAGTGTCCAGGCGTTGACGAGGCGCTCGCCCTTGTTCGAGCCGGCATCGGTGATACTCCAGAAGTCGGTCTGGTATTTCTGGTCGTTCCATACGTCAACACCTGCGACGCCCTGCCAGAACATGGTGAAGTCGAAGGCCTTGTATCCCAGGTTGACGTTCAGACCGTATGAGAAGTTGGGCACGGGATTGAAGATCCAGGTGCGGTCGGCCTCGTTGATACGACCGTCGCCGTTGAGGTCGGCATACTTCAGGCCACCCACGCGGGCACCAGCCTGACCGTGTGCCAGCACTTCCTCGCGGCTCTGGTAGAGACCTTCCACCACATAGCCGATGCGAGAGCCGTAAGCCTTACCGTCCTGTGCCAGATTGTGATAGTCGTTATGCTCGTAGGAGTTCTTCGACTTCTCGGGCAGGTAGGTCACCTTCGAGCGATAGAAGTCGATGTTACCGGCGATGTCATACGACAGACCGTATGCTGTCTTGTGGCGGTAGCCCACGTTGAGCTCCATACCCCAGTTCTTCAGCGTCGGACCGTTGATCCAGGTCTGTCCGCCGAAGCCGATGGCTCCGAGGAAGGCGGGCTGCACGAGCATGTCCTTAGTCTCCTTGAAGAATACATCGTAGCTACCGTAGAGTTCGCCGCCGAAGAGCGAGAAGTCGGTACCGAAGTTCCACTGTGACGACGACTCCCACTTCAGGTCCTCGTTGGCCGACTGCAGTTTGTAGTAGCCTGAGGGCAGTGTGCCCGAGCCCTGCAGGTTGAGGTCGTAGGCGGTAGAGTTCTCACGGTCGGAGCCGTAATTGGCCACGTAGAGGCCGTAGTGGGCGGTGTTGGAGTTCATGCCCTGATTACCGGTCACACCGTAGCTGGCACGGATCTTCCAGTCGCGCAGCCAGTCGGCGTTGATATGCTTGGAGAGACGATAACCGAGAGATACGGAGGGGAAGGTACCGTACTGGTGGTTCTTACCGAAGCGGCTCGAACCGTCGTGACGCAGGGTGAACGAGGCCAGCAGCTGGTCGTTCCAGTTGTAGTCGAGTTTGCCGAAATACGACATCAGCTTGTAGCTGTCGCCAGCGCCCGTAGCGGTCTGGATGCCAGTACCAGCGTTGGGCCACATATAGTCGACGGTTTCCAAAGGATAGTTGGTGCGGCGTGCCGAGAAGTCGATACCGTTGTCCTGGTGGGTCTCCAGACCGAGCAGGATAGTCAGGTTGTGGTCCTTCACGATGTCGAAGTTATACTGCAGGGTGTTCGACCATGTCCACTTCGTGCTGTGGTTCTGCGACATGGTGCTGGCGTTGGTGCTGTTCTTCACCACGTCAGAGTCCCAGGTGTGCTGCATGCTGCGGATGTAGCCATTGGTATAGTCGATACCGAAGTTGGAGCGGAAGAGCATTCCCTCGATGGGGGTCACGTCGACGTAGGCGTTGGCAAAGATGCGCCACTTCTTCAGACGGTTGTCCTTGTTGTGATAGAGTTCGCGCAAGGGGTTCTGACGGTCGCTCATACCGCCCACAGGGCCGGAGAAGGTCTCGCCGTCAATCTCATAGACAGGCAGCGTCGGAGCCATCTTCAGGGCGTTCTCCAGAGGAGCGGCGTCCACATTATTAGAATAGGAGAACGAGGCATTCTCACCGACGGTGATGATCTTGTTGAGCTTATACGAGCTGTTGAAGCGTGCCGAGAAGTTCTCGAAGTCGGTATGCTTCAGCACACCGAGTGCCTTCTTGTAGCCTACAGAGAAGAGGGTAGAGCCTTTCTCGTGAGCCTTCGAGAAGCTGAGGTCGTAGTTCTGGGTAATACCCGTGCGCCCGATCTCGTCCACCCAGCTGGTGTCGCTGTAGGGCATGGTCTGCTTGGCGTTCATGAAGCCGTCGTAGTAGCCGCCCACGGTGTAGTTGTCCATCGTGCCGGTCACGGGGTTGTAGACTGAGATGGGCGTGCCGCCGGCCACGTCGAGGGCCAAGCCGTAGTTCTGGGCGTAGTCAGCAGGATTCTTGCCGTCGTTGAGGGCAGCCTGCACCAGTGCGGTGGCGTACTGCTGACTGTTGAGCAGTTTCATCTTCTGCGACATCCAGGCCACGGAGACGGAGGCGTTGAAGTCGATGTTCACCTTGTCGCCCTTCTTACCTTTCTTGGTGGTGATGATGATTACACCGTTGGCAGCGCGGCTACCATAGATAGAGGCCGAGGCGGCATCCTTCAGCACCTGCATCGACTCGATGTCGGAGGCGTTCAGTGAGTTGAGTGAGCCGCTGTAGGGCATACCATCGACGATATAGAGCGGAGCAGTGCTCGAACCGCCCATGGAACCGATACCACGAATCTGCACGTTGGCCTCGCCCGAGGGAGAGCCGTTAGTGGTGATGGTCATGCCGGGCACCTTACCCTGCAGAGAGGCCATCGGGTCGGTGTTGCTTGCCTTGAAGTCCTTGGTTTCCACCACGCCCACCGAACCGGTCAGGTCGGCTTTGCGCTGTACCTGGTAACCTGTCACCACGACCTCGCTCAAGGTCTGCGAGTCGTCCTCCATGGTCACCTGCATGCCATTGGCTGCTGGCAATTCAATGGTCTTGTAGCCGATGTAGGTGAAGACGAGTGTCTTACCAGGGGCTACCTTCAACTTGAAGTTTCCGTCGAAGTCGGTCACGGTTCCATTGTTCGTGCCCTTCTCCATTACCGTAGCACCGATGACGGGCCCCATGGCGTCGTTCACCGTGCCACTGATTTCTGCTTGCGCGTACATTAGTGTACTCACAAGAGCGAGCGTTAGGCTCAGTAGCAATCTCTTCATTTGTTTCATTTGCTTGATACTTTTGGTTAGTTACTTAAGAAATCTGCCGCAAAAGTAGCAAACAATTGTTTCTCAGCACATAAAATATCGTTCACGCCATCCAAAAATTGTTTCAATGTAACATTTTTGCGAGAGAATGAACGAAAATTGATAGGCGTACGAAAAAGCAGGCCACGAATCACTTCGGAGCCTGCAGTTTCAAAAAGATTGCTAACAATACTAACTACTAACCATAACAAACTTATCTTATAGTTGATACTTTCACGTCGCTGACGGTGACCGTTCCGCCGTAGTTGTTGATGCTCCAGCAGTTCTTCTGAATACCGTAGATGCGCTGGGTGTAGCAGACATTGTCGTTGATGTACATCACCAACACGCTGTTGTCGGTGTAGATGTCAATCTTGTAGGTGTTGTCTGTCGGACGCTCAAACCAGTAGCCGTCGATGCCGTCTACAAACCCCTGGCCTTCGGCACCCTCCTGCTCGAAGTTTACCTTGCGGTGGTTCTCGTCCTCAGGATTGACGACCATGGTGTAGTACTTCTTCGAATCGGAGCCACGCACCATCGAGATACCGAACTTATCCCAGTTGTTGGAGGTCTTCACGGTGAAGGTGATGTGGTTCGCCGTGCCCAGACGGTTGTAGAGCACGTATGCCCCGTCGCCTGTCAGGGTGCCGTTGCTATAGCCTTGTGATGCCATCACGTTGACGGGCTGCTCCTTGGTGTACTTGGCTGCCATCGCAGGTACGGCACCGAGAGTAAGTGTACCGTCGCTGTGCTGGATGATCTTGTGGCAGACGAGTGCTCCCGACCAGTTGGGTTCATTGCCGTCGCCACCGCCCACGTTGACGTTCATCTCGTCGATATTGCCGCCAGAGCGGAAGGGGCACCAGCCCCAGATGTAACGATCGGTGCCGTTGGAAGCTGTCTTACCGGCATAGAAGGCACGAGTGTCGAGTACGCCCTCATGGCCGTCCTTGGGCCAGTTGGCACCGGGGTCATTGAAACAGGCTTTCAGTGCCTCGAAGGTCGGGGCCATCATGTACTTCACCTTACGGCTCCACGAGGTACGATAGCTCTCACTATAGACCAGATACCAGTAGTTGCCCATCTTGAAGATGTCGGGGCACTCGAGCATACGGTCCCAGATCATGTTAAACGTACCGGCGTGCTGCCACGATTTCATGTCGGAAGAGGTGAACTCAGCGAACTTCGGGTCGCCGCCCCATACTGGTCGCGTGGAGATGACCATGTGGTAGAGCCCGTCCTCGGCCTGGAAGATCTGCGGGTCGCGGAAGTCCACACTCGAATAGTCATAGTCTGGGCCGTTGAGCTGCCAGAGGTCATCCTTCGTCCAAGTCTTGAAGTCGGGTGAAGTGGCACGCATGACGGCCTCGGTATACTTGGCCTGTGGGTTGTGGCCTGTGTAATAGACATAGTAGAGGCCGTCCTTTTCGTTATAATAGCAGCAGCCGGTACCGAGGGCGGCATCCTGCTGGAAGTCGTTGGTGCCCACTGGCAGCACCTCGCCCAGCGACTCATAGTTGCAGCCGTCGGCGGTCTGCACTGCCCAGATGGGGTGGTAGCGGTACGCCTGATTGTTGGTGTACTCCTGCAGGTAGAGCACACGGAAGGCACCGGCCTTCTGATCGTAGAAGGGCATCGGGTCTCCTACACGCCCGATGGCGGGCGTGTAGTAAGTGGAGAAACCTGTTTCGTCAGTAGGGATGAAGCGCTCTGTTGTGCCAGCCCAGTCTTTGGCAGGGTCGCCGGTGATGGTGTCGTCGCTGCAGGAGGCGAAGAGGGGGGCTGCGGCGATACCGCAGTATACTAAACCTGCACGGAGGGTCTTGATGATACTTTTCGTCATAACTTTATTCTTTTTGAGTACCGTCGTGGCGGTAGCAAATTCTTCATTTCTCATTCTTCATTCATTTACCTAAGTATTCGAGGGCGTTGAGCATGATCCTGCCCATGTTGTCGTGATAGACAGAGGTGTAGGGCGTCGGCGAGTTCCAGTCGAAGAGTCCTGAGCCCAGGCAGATGATACCACCCTTGCCAAACTCTCCGTTGTAGGCCTTCAGCTCCCACGACGATACACTGTTGTCGCCACCGAGGGCACGCCCGCCGGTCTTGGCCTCAAAGGCATCCTTGCCGCCCTCGTAGTTACCCCAGAATCCGTACTGCGACGTTGTGTTGCAGATGGTGTAGCCGTTGTCGAGCGTGTAGACGGCATTGTCGGGAGCGCCAGGATAGGTCTTCAGGCCGTTCCACAACGGGTGGGTGATGTCGTAGGCATAGAAGTGCCAGGGGTCGTCGCCCATCAGGTCGGAGCCTTCACCGCCTCCGCCGCCCCACACGTTGTTGGGATAGGCATCCTCGGCCATAGCACCCAGGGCGATGGCATAGTTGACAGCCGAACGGCCCAGTACGAAGGCACCGCCATTCTTCCAGAACTCCTTCATGCGCGGCAGGGCGGCCATAGCCTCTGTCTCGGCATCGACAAATCCGTTATAGGTGCCAGGCGACGGACAGTGACGGTGGTAGAATATCAGTCGGCAGCGGTCGAGCGAGATATTGCCGCTGGCCACGTCGCTCCAAGAGGCATAGGCTGCTCCGGAGACATTGCCGGTGAGCCACTTGGCAGCAGCCTTCTCCTCGTCGTTGAGCAGTTCCACATTTTCGGCTGTCCCCACGAAAAGGGCTACGGGATTCTCAATCTTCGTGACATATACGGTATAGGTGTTCGAGGCCGTATTGTCGGTCAGTGTAATCTGGAACGGCTCAGTGAAATTGGCCTTCGTGCCGCTGGCGGGACTGCAGGTGGCATCCTCGCTGCACTCCACCTCGAAGGTGGCGTTGGCCAGGTCGATGCCGCTGTTGGCCATCACTGACACGGTGACGGTCTTGTCGTCCTGATTGATGGCACCCTTCACTCCTTCCAGCAGGAAGAGCGACATCAGGGCCTCGTCGTTGCGCACGGCCACCTGATAGTCCATCACCAGGTCGCCGTTGGTGATATGAAGGGTCTTGTCGGCATCAAGATTGATGTGGTCGCCAACCTTGATATTCGACTTGGCTCCCTCGGAAATTTTGAGGCTCGTCACTTCCATATTGCCTTTCTGGCTGAAGTCTTCAGGCACCTTCACCTTCACCAGCCGCTTCTCTGTGCTGATGGTGGCAGTGTACTGTCCGTTGAGTACGAACTCCTCTACCAGACAGCTGCCGCTCACGTTGATGCTGCCCGTATTGTCGTTGCTGCAGGCAGCACAGAGGACACAGAGGAGACAGAGTGCACAGAGGCTGCGCAATGATTTATATATTGCTTTCATAACTTCAA
>DFGG01000010.1:0-837 GCA_002371695.1 bacterium UBA3756 | reverse complement strand
TTCATTTTTTCAATTCTTCAATTCTTCAATTCTTTACCAGTTGCCGCAGTTCTGCGTGTAGTGTCCGTTAGAGGCAGCCATCTGCTCGTAGGGCACGGGCAGGTACTCGTTCTTGTTGGCCGTAAACTGCGAACCTGCGAGGAAGTTCATCGTGCGGCTCTCATCGGTGTAGTATTTGTTGATGACAGTGGCGGCATCGCCCCAGCGCACCAGGTCGAAGAAGCGTTCCGACTCCATGGCCAGCTCCAGACGGCGCTCCATCTTCACAATTTTCATGGCTTCCTCCTTGGAGTAGCTGCCAGCATATCTGCTGACGGCATAGCGCACACCATATTTATTAGGATAGCCGCTGACAACGCTATTGGTGATCATGCCTGCGGCACGGTCGCGCACCTGATTGACCAGCTGGATGGCATCACCCGTACGGTTCAGCTGAGCCAGGGCTTCGGCGCGCATCAGCAGCACGTCGGCATAGCGGAACACAATGCGGTTCATCGACGATGCCCACTGGTTGTCGCAGTCGAAGAGATAGGTATTGGTCAGTGCGGGGTCTACGTTCTGCTTCAGTGATACGAAGTAGCCGTATGTGCCGCCGCCACGGCTCCAGGTGTTGGTCTCAGCCACCATATAGTCGGGATTGAACATATAGGGTGTGCCGGGCACGCCTACTGTGACGAAGAGGCGCGGGTCTACGGTCTGAGAGCTACCCACGGTGTAGTCCTGCGAGGCAAAGTCGTCGAGCAGGGGCAGGCCGTCGGCATTGGTGCGATAGGCGTTCACCAGATTGTGCGATGGCTTGTAGAAGTCGTTACCAGAGTCGTGAACCTTCGGGATACA
>DFGG01000022.1 GCA_002371695.1 bacterium UBA3756 | reverse complement strand
CCTACTAACAAGACCCTCTCGATGTCGCCTGACGTAAGCAATCCCGGTATTCGCGACATCACCTACGACCAGCTTCTGGATGCCTATATGGAACAGGTTGACGGACTGATAGAGGGTGGGGTGGATGCCCTGCTGATAGAGACCATCTTCGACTCACTGAATGCCAAGTGTGCCATCGATGCTGCCATGAGGGTCATGGACTCCCGGGGAGTTCTCCTGCCCATCATGCTTAGTGTGACTATCAGTGACCTTGCAGGCCGTACCCTCTCAGGACAGACACTGGATGCATTCCTGGCATCTGTCAGCACCTATCCGATATTCTCCATTGGCCTGAACTGTTCGTTTGGCGCCACGCAGATGAAGCCCTATCTCCGGGAACTGGCCAGAAGGGCTCCTTATTATATTAGTTGCTATCCTAACGCTGGTCTGCCTAACGCGATGGGACTTTATGATGAGTCGGCTCAGACGATGGCTCCCAAGATCGGAGAACTGGTGGATGAGCAACTGGTGAATATCATTGGTGGGTGCTGTGGCACGACTGATGAGTTTATCCGGCTTTATGCACCATTGGTGGAAGGCAAGAGACCTCACCAACCAGTCGGGAAGACCGACACGATGTGGCTCTCGGGACTGGATTTGCTCGATGTAACCCACGAGGTACAGTTTGTAAACGTAGGCGAGCGTTGCAACGTGGCTGGTTCCCGAAAGTTCCTACGCCTTGTCAAGGAAAAGAATTACAGCGAGGCCATCTCCATTGCCCGTAAACAAGTAGAGGACGGCGCGCTGGTGATAGACATTAATATGGACGATGGCCTGCTCGATGCCAAGACGGAGATGCAGACATTCCTTAATATGATAGCAGCTGAACCAGATATCGCCCGTGTCCCTGTCATGATCGACTCCTCCGACTGGGAAGTCGTCTGTGCAGGATTGAAGTGTGTGCAGGGGAAGAGCATCGTCAATTCAATATCTCTGAAGGAAGGCGAGACAAAGTTTGTTGAGCATGCCCTTGATGTGATGCGGCATGGAGCTGCTGTCGTGGTGATGTGCTTCGATGAAAAGGGGCAGGCCACCACTTATGAGCGTCGCATAGAGATAGCTGCCAGAGCCTATCGTATTCTGACAGAACAGGTGGGTATGAACCCACTCGATATCATTTTTGACCCAAACATCCTGGCTGTTGCTACTGGAATGGAGGAACATGATGCCTATGCTGCCGACTTCATCCGTGCTACAGAGTGGATACGCAAGCATCTCCCTGGGGCTCATGTCAGTGGAGGCGTGAGTAACTTGAGTTTCTCGTTCAGGGGCAATAACTATATCCGTGAGTCGATGCATGCAGTATTCCTATATCACGCCATTCGTGCAGGAATGGATTTCGGCATTGTAAATCCTTCGACGAAAGTGACTTATTCTGATATCCCTCAAGAACAACTTGAGATTATCGAGGATGTTATCCTGCATCGTCGCAGCGATGTCTCCGACCGTCTGATAGCCCTTGCCGAAGAGATTGCCCGGCGAGCAGAGGTGCAGAAAGCTGCAGCACCTCAACCCTCATCTGCCTCCTCCCATTCTTCTTCCCGACTTTCCCTTGAAGACCGTCTCTCCCAGGCTTTGGTAAAGGGTGTAAGCGAACATCTGGAAGAAGACCTGACAGAGGCACTAAAGAAATACCCCCACGCAGTAGATATCATCGAAGGTCCACTCATGGCTGGCATGAATACCGTAGGGAAATTGTTTGGCGAAGGGAAGATGTTCCTGCCACAGGTTGTCAAGACTGCCCGTACGATGAAGCAGGCCGTCAGTATCCTCAAACCTTATATCGAAGCGGAAAAGTCGGAGAGCTCTTCTGCTGGAAAGGTGTTGTTGGCTACTGTCAAGGGCGACGTTCATGATATCGGCAAGAACATCGTTGCCGTGGTGATGGCATGCAATGGCTACGAGGTCATCGACATGGGAGTGATGGTTCCTGCAGAGCAGATAGTCCGAAAAGCGAAAGAGGAGAGTGTAGATATGATTGGCCTCAGCGGCCTGATCACGCCGAGCCTCGAGGAGATGGTGCACGTAGCCCAGGAACTCCGCAAGGCTCATCTCAGCATACCCATCATGATTGGCGGAGCCACTACCAGCGAACTCCATGTGGCCCTGAAGATTGCACCTGTCTATGGTGGTCCTGTGGTGTGGATGAAGGACGCCTCTCAGAATGCACTGGTGGCTTCGAGACTGATGAGCGAAGTACCCACGGTGGAGCGTGAACTCGATGACAAGTATTCGCGCCTTCGCGAGGCATATCATCAGGAGCAGCAACAACTGTTGTCGATCGACGAGGCCAGAAAAAACAGGCAAGACCTGTGGAAAGATAATTAATTAGGATTCAGATATGACAAAGAAGACATTATTTTTGGGCTTGGCGCTGCTGCTGTCCTTTGCGGTCAGTGCACAGAAGCGGGAGTTCCGCGGTGCTTGGATTCAGTGTGTCAATGGACAGTTCCAGGGCATGGGTACGCAAAAGATGCAACAGACTCTTGCCTACCAGCTCGATGAATTAAAGAAGGACGGAGTGAACGTGATCATCTTTCAGGTACGTCCTGAGTGCGATGCCCTCTATGAGAGCAAACTTGAGCCCTGGAGCCGTTTCCTGACGGGTAAGCAGGGCGTGGCCCCCAGTCCGTACTGGGATCCCTTGCAGTGGATGATCACCGAGTGTCATAAGCGCGGAATGGAACTGCATGCCTGGATCAATCCCTATCGCGCCAAGACTAAGACGACCAAACAGCTCGCAGCTAGCCATATCGCCGTACGCAAGCCGATGAACTGCTTCACTTACGACGACCTGTTCATACTCAACCCCGGTATCGCTGAGAATCGCGATTATATCTGTGAGGTTGGCAGGGATATCGTCACGCGCTATGATGTCGATGGTATTCATATGGACGACTACTTCTATCCTTATCCCGTCAAGGGTGAGACCATACCCGATGCTGAGCAGTTTAGGCAGTTCAACAATGGCATCAAGGATATCGGCGACTGGCGGCGCTATAATGTCAATCTCTTCATCGAGCAGTTCTACAAGACCATTCACGAGGCCAAGCCTTGGGTGAAGGTGGGTATCTCGCCCTTCGGAATTTACCGCAATAAGAAGAGTTCTCCTATAGGTAGCAATACCAATGGCACTCAGAACTACGATGACCTTTATGCAGATATCCTCCTGTGGGTGAACAACGGATGGCTCGACTACAATGTGCCTCAGATCTATTGGGAGATAGGCCACAAGGCCGCCGACTATGAGACACTGATCCGCTGGTGGAACCAGCATGCTTCAGGTCGTCCTCTGGTCATCGGCGAAGATGTGGAGCGCACCGTCAAGCATGCCGACCTCAAGAATCCCAATATGCACCAGCTGCCTGCCAAGATGAACCTGCACCGTCAGCTGCCTGGCGTGAAGGGATCCGTGCTTTGGTACGCTAAGGCTGCTGTGGATAATATAGGCAACTACGGTACGGCCTTGCGTACCCACTATTGGCGCTATCCGGCTTTGTTGCCCGAGATGACATTCATCGATGACAAGACTCCCAAGAAGGTACGCAAGGTGAAGCCCGTGTGGACGGAAGATGGCTATATCCTGTTCTGGACGACTCCCTCCTCGAAAAGCTGGCGTGATGAAGCCGTCAGATATGTGGTCTATCGATTCAACAAGGGTGAGAAAGTTGATATCAGCGATCCCTCCAAGATCGTGACCATCACAGATCGTAATTTCTGTAAGCTACCCTACAATGACGGGCGCGAGAAGGTGACGTATGTGATCACTGCCCTGAATCGTCTGCAGTCGGAGAGCAAGCCTGTCAAGAAGAAGGTGAAGTTATGAGTACTAAGTTAGTTATCTTCTCGTCATTGGTACTGGCCTTAGTGGCTTGTGGCAACAAGATGTCGTCCGGACAGCTCCAGCAGAAGCTCGACAGCATCGCAAAGGTCGAGGCTGTGGAGAGACTTGAGGCTCAGGGCATCCGTCTCGATACGGATGTCAGTCCCATCCAGCTGTTCTTCGATAGTCTGAACCTGCAGCCCTTGCCCATCCGCTATTCTGCCGATTATGTCAAGTATCTGCCCAACTACAAGTCGGTACCTTATGAACTGGTGCGCTTTATGAACTTCGAGGGGCGTACCGACCCCAAGGCCATCGCACTGCCCGAGAGTGCCGGTACACGCCTGATGATCCTGGCTGCCGATGAGGGCGACGGCCTTTATTCACTGTGGCTGTATTCGCTCGATACTGACTATATGCCTGTCGACAAGCTGTGTCTCTATGCTACCAGCAAGGCTGAGAAGGAACTCGACGATGAGGCCCTGCCTGAGGACAAGCTGATCCAGGATTTCGTCATCACCAGCGATTACGAAGTGAGGCTCACTGATTATACTGGCAAGTACAAGGCTGAGGCACAGAAGGTCTATCATATCGATATGTCGCGTAAGTTCTCGGAGACAGAATCGATTGACTACGAGACTTCTGAGCAGCAGTAGGACACTGGCTGGTCTTGCAAACGATTACGAGTCAATTTCGAAAAATTTTCTCCTATTTCGTTTGTAATTTAATAAATATGTAGTACCTTTGCAAATTGTAAGGTCTACTTGACAAATCAATGAGTGAAAAAATATCCCATTCGGGCATTATCGACAGCATTCTGGGCGAGAATATCAAGGTGCGTATTGTCCAGACGTCAGCATGTGCTGCCTGCAAGGTGGCTAGTCATTGTAATGCCGCTGAGTCGAAGGTGAAGGTTGTTGATGTCATTTGTGCAGATAGTACAGCATACAGAGTGGGGCAGGAAGTTGTCGTCTCGGCATCGAAGGCTGTGGCCAATCGCGCGCTACTGCTGGGTTTCGGACTTCCTTTCCTGATACTTGTGGTTGTCCTGCTCGTAGCCTTGCAATTCACTGGCAATGAGGGGCTTGCTGCTGTTGCTGCGCTTGGCTCCCTTGTGCCTTACTACTTGCTCTTGTGGCTCTTCCGCGACAAGGTGCAGCAAGGTATCTCTTTTCGGATTGATGATTAATTAATAACTAAAACAAATAAAGTAACAGTATTTATGGATTTCATCTTGATTGCAGTAATCGTTCTTGGAGCCATTGGTCTTACGGCAGCCGTCGTACTCTTTGCAGCCTCCAAGAAGTTCGCTGTCTATGAAGATCCCCGCATTGCACAGGTCGGCGAACTGTTGCCTGGTGCCAATTGCGGTGGATGTGGATTCCCTGGCTGTAGCGGTATGGCTGATGCACTTGTCAAGGGTGCCGATGCCGGAAGCCTCGACGGACTTCTCTGTCCCGTAGGTGGTGCTGAGACCATGGGGAAGGTGGCCGATCTGCTGGGTATGGCGATTGCCAATTCCGAGCCGATGGTGGCCGTAGTGAGATGTAATGGCACTTGTGAAAATCGTCCCAAGATTGCCGAGTATGCTGGTCTGCGCACTTGCGCTGCCATGCACGCCTGTGGCGCTGGCGAAACGGCTTGCGGCTTTGGCTGTCTGGGCTGTGGCGACTGTGTGGAGGCCTGTCAGTTTGATGCCATCCGCATCAATCCCGAGACGGGCATTGCCGAGGTCGACGAGGAGAAGTGCGTGGCCTGCGGTGCCTGTTCGAAGGCATGTCCGCGTGGTGTCATCGAGATTCGCAAGAAGGGCCCGAAGGGTAGGAGAGTGTATGTCTCCTGCGTCAACAAGGACAAAGGTCCTGCTGCCATGAAGGCCTGTCAGGTCAGCTGTATCGGCTGTGGGAAATGTGAGAAAGAGTGTGCCTTCGGTGCTATCACCGTCGAGAACAATCTGGCTTACATCGACTTCCAGAAGTGCCGTCTCTGCCGCAAGTGCGAGAAGGTTTGTCCGAAGCACGCCATCGTGGCCGTGAATTTCCCTGCTCCCAAGCCCAAACCGGAAAATACGGCTAATCTGGAAAATCCGGCATCTCAGGCTAATCAACAACCCAAAGAAAAAGAGGAGGCAACCGTATGAATATCAGAACATTTAGAATAGGTGGTGTACACCCCGCAGAGAACAAACTGACCCACGATGCCGCTACTCAGGTGGCAGCATTGCCCAAGCAGGCCATCTATCCCCTGAGCCAGCATATCGGCGCACCTGCCAAACCTGTCGTTCAGAAGGGCGACAAGGTGAAGGTGGGCACGATGATTGCTGAGGCCGGAGGCTTCGTGTCGGCTCCCATCTTCTCTGCTGTCAGTGGTACGGTGTTTAAGATCGATACCGCTATCGATGCCACTGGCTATCGTAAGCCTGTCATTATTATTAATGTGGAAGGCGATGAGTGGGAGGAGTCCATCGACCGCTCCGACAAGCTCGAGACCGTTGAGGCCCATCCCGAACTGACTCCCGAGGAGATCATCAACCGTGTGAAGGCTGCTGGCGTCGTCGGTATGGGTGGTGCCTGTTTCCCCACCTTCATCAAACTGACCCCACCGCCTACGGCCAAGGCTGAGTGCGTGATCATCAACGCCGTGGAGTGCGAGCCTTATATCACTGCCGACTTCCGTCTGATGATGGAGCATCCCGATGAGATTCTCATTGGCCTGGAACTGCTGATGAAGGCTGCAAAGGTAACGAAAGGCTATATCGGTATCGAGACCAACAAGATGCCTGCCATCGAACTGCTGACTGAAAAGGCGGCCCAAAAGTTCGGCACCTCGCCGTATCAGGTCGAGGTCGTCCCCCTTAAGCAGCGCTATCCTCAGGGTGGCGAGAAGCAGCTTGTCGATGCCGTCATCCGTCGCCAGGTGCCTGCACCCCCAGCTATCCCAGTGAATGTGGGTGCCATTGTCCAGAACGTTGGTACGGCCTTCGCTGTCTACGAGGCTGTCATGAAGCATAAGCCCCTCTTCGAGCGCTATACCACTGTCACGGGCAAGCGTCTGCAGAATCCTGGTAACTTCCTCGTTCGCATGGGTACCCCGATGAAGGACCTGATTGAGGCCTGCGGTGGTATGCCCGAGGGCGACAACAAGCTGCTGGCCGGCGGCCCGATGATGGGTAAGGCCCTCACATCTACCGAGGTGCCCATCTGTAAGGGAACCAACTCTGTGACCATCATCTCCGACGACGAGGCTCGCCGCAAGGAGCCACAGCCCTGTATCCGCTGTGCCAAGTGTGTGGGGGCCTGTCCTATGGGCCTGGAGCCTTATCTGCTGGCAAAGATCTCTGAAGTGAAGAACTGGGAACGTGCCGAGCGTGAGGACATCGTCAGCTGTATCGAGTGTGGCTCATGTCAGTTCACGTGTCCTGCCCATCGTCCGTTGCTCGACAACATCCGTCAGGGTAAGAGTACGGTTATGGGCATTATCCGAGCTCGCGCAGCCGCAGCCAAGAAATAATGTTCAATATTCAATGTTCAATGAATTAAAATGGGAAAATTAATTGTATCACTATCACCACACGCCCACGGTACCGATACCGTAGAGCGCAACATGTACGGCGTGATCATTGCCCTGATGCCAGCGCTGCTCGTTTCGTTCTACTTTTTCGGCCTTGGCTCCGTCATTGTCACGGCAACGAGTGTGGCAGCCTGCGTCTGCTTTGAGTGGGCTATCAGCAAATATATCATGAAGCAGGAACGCCTGACCATCATGGATGGCAGTGCAGTTCTCACGGGATTGCTCCTGGCGTTCAACCTGCCGTCCAATCTCCCCATCTGGATCATTATCCTTGGCGCACTCTTCGCCATTGGTTTTGCCAAGATGCCGTTCGGAGGTTTGGGCAACAACCTCTTCAATCCTGCACTCGTAGGCCGTGCAGCACTGCTCGTGGCCTTCCCTGCGCAGATGACCACCTGGCCCAAGGTCGGCCAGCTGGGCAGCTATCTCGATGCCGAGACGGGGGCTACGCCTCTGGCACTGATGAAGCAGGCCATCAAGGACGGTAATCCCGATGTACTCTCTCAGCTGCCTTCGTCGCTCGACCTCTTCATCGGCAATCATCCCGACGGCGCTGGAGCCATGGGTGAGATCTGTGCACTGGCCCTCATCATCGGCCTCTGCTACATGCTCTGGAAGAAGATCATCACCTGGCACATCCCCGTATCGATCATCTGCACCGTCTTTGTATTCGCAGGCCTGCTCCATCTGGCCAATCCCGTCTATGCTGATCCTCTCAGCGTGATATTCTCCGGTGGTCTGATGCTAGGTGCCATCTTTATGGCTACTGACTACGTGACGAGTCCGATGACGCCGAAGGGGCAGATCATCTATGGTGTGGCTATCGGTTTCCTGACAGTGGTCATCCGTAACTGGGGTGCCTATCCCGAGGGTATGTCGTTCGCCATTCTGATTATGAACGCGTTTACACCGCTTATTAATAATTATGTAAAACCCAAGCGCTTCGGTGAAGTGCCTGCTAAGAACTAAAGGAGGACCAGACGTATGAAGAAGTTAGAATCATCTTTAACGAATATGGTACTGGTACTCACAGGAGTAGCAGTCATTATGGGTGCCATCCTCGCTTATGTGAATCACCTCACCGAAGGCCCCATCAACGAGCAGAAGGCCAAGACCCTTGCCGACGGTATCAAGAGTGTCATGTGCGTCAGCGACCTCACTGTTGCCAAGACCGACACTGTCCGTCAGAACGATGCCAAGGGTAAGGAGCTCACCTATATCATCTATCAGATCCAGGATGCACAGAAGCAGGACCTCGGTGCTGCTGTGGAGTCTACAACTGGCGGCTTCGGTGGCGACCTGAAGGTGCTCGTGGGCTTCGATCCTGAGGGTAAAATCTTAGGATACACGTTGCTCGAGCATGCCGAGACCCCGGGACTCGGTGCCAAAGCTGACAAGTGGTTCCAGAAGGGTGAGAAGGGCGATATCATCGGCAAGGATCCCAAGGAGCCGCTGACTGTCTCCAAGGATGGCGGACAGGTGGATGCCATCACGGCCTCTACCATCACCAGCCGTGCTTTCCTGTTGGCCGTCAACAATGCGTATAGTGCTTACAAGGCTACACCCGTCGATGCTCAGACTGGTGCTACCCAAAAAGAAGAAGATAAGGAGGATTAACGTATGAATGCAATACAGATTATCAAGAATGGCATCATCAAGGAGAACCCCACGTTCGTCCTGATGCTCGGTATGTGTCCCACGCTGGCCACCACCACCTCAGCCATCAACGGCATGTCGATGGGTCTGGCCACGATGGCTGTGCTCATCTGCACCAATGTGGTGATCTCATGCCTCAAGTCGATCACGCCCGATAAGGTGCGCATCCCCGTGTTTATCGTTGTCATTGCAGCCTTCGTGACACTGCTGCAGATGGTCATCAAGGCCTTCCTGCCTGATATTGATGCTGCCCTGGGCCTCTTCATCCCGCTGATTGTGGTCAACTGTATCATCCTCGGACGTGCAGAGGCCTTCGCAGCCAAGAACTCGCCCCTCGACTCGCTTTTCGATGGTATTGGTATCGGACTGGGCTTCACACTCGGACTGACCCTGCTGGGTATCTGCCGTGAACTCCTCGGCTCCGGCTCCGTCTTTGGACTGACCCTGCTGCCCGAGACCTACAACATCCTGCTCTTCGTGCTGCCTCCGGGTGCCTTCATCACTCTGGGCTTCCTGATTGCGATCGTGAACAAGTTGAAGAATTGAAAAATTGAAGAATTGAAGTTATGGAATACGTTTTGATTTTCATTAGTGCCATCTTCGTGAACAACATCGTGTTGTCACAGTTCCTTGGCATCTGTCCGTTTCTTGGCGTATCCAAGAAGATCGACACCTCGCTGGGCATGTCGGCAGCAGTGGCATTCGTGCTGACGCTGGCCACCATCGTCACCTGGCTGGTACAGAAATACGTGCTCGATACCTTTGGGCTGCAGTATCTGCAGACCATCGCCTTCATCCTCGTCATCGCCTCGCTGGTGCAGATGGTGGAGATCGTCCTCAAGAAGGTGTCGCCCGCCCTCTATCAGGCACTGGGCATCTTCCTGCCCCTGATTACGACCAACTGCGCCGTGCTGGGTGTGGCCATCCTCGTCATCCAGAAGGACTTCAATCTGTTGCAGTCCGTGGTCTATGCCTTCTCCACAGCCATCGGCTTCGGACTGGCACTGACCGTCTTTGCCGGCATGCGTGAGCAGCTGGAGCTGGTGAAGATTCCTAAGGGCATGCAGGGCATGGCCATCGTGATGCTCTCCGCTGGTCTGTTGAGCCTCGCTTTCATGGGCTTCTCCGGTGTCGACGGTGGTCTGAAGATCCTCTTCGGTCTCGACTGATACCCCATATTATTAGAATAAGTAGAAAATGAGAAGCGAAGGCTAAGGCCTCGCTTCTCATTTCTTTTTCACTGTCCTGATGTGACACGAACGCTTTTAGTCTGTGGTCTCATGTACATGCTGACGCGCAAAGCTTTGTAGATAGGCTTGTTTCCTCTGTACGGAGGCTCCCTATGGTTCTGCGGAGCCTTCCTTTTTGTCTATGGAGCCTCCGTAGAATCGTACGGTACATCCATAGCGACGAATTGTCCTGCACTTTACATTTTATATCCTGCCTATATATAGTAGCTTAACGCCTTTTTATCCTACACTTCCAGCACTTCCTGCACCTAAGTTTCTTCGTTTAAGGTGCAGGAAGTGTAGGTTGTTTCTGCGTTTTCATATACGTGCGCGTGAGTGTAACTGTTTATCGAGGGCGTAGCACATTTCTTTTTTACCAAACTTTCAGATTTCTTGTGCAAAATTTGGAGATATGCGAAATAATGTCTATCTTTGCAGCGTCAAACCCTAAAAGCATAATGACTATGGATTCACTGAGTAACAAGAAAACGAAAGGAGAAACGATGGCGAATGGCAAGTATCTGAACCCGAAGGCTGACCTGACTTTTAAGTTGGTGTTCGGTGAACACAAGGACCTGGTGATGAGCCTGCTCAATGCCCTGTTGCCCATCGCCGAGGACAATCCGATTGTCAGCGTGGAGTATCAGCAGACGGAACTGGTGCCGGAGCAAGCCCGCAAGAAGGACAGCATCGTTGACGTGCACTGTACCGACTCAAGTGGCAGGCGGTTTATCGTGGAGATGCAGATGTACTGGAACGACGACTTCAAGAAGCGTGTGCTACTCAACGCTTCCAAGGCCGTGGTGAAGCAGGTGGGCACGGGTGAGAACTACCGGCTGATAGAGCCTGTGTTCTCTCTGAACCTGATCAACGACACCCACTTCCAGCCCGACACCGAGGAGTTCTATCACGACTATGCCGTGCTGAACGTGGCCCACCCTGAGCGCACCATCGACGGCCTGCGGTTCGTGTTCGTCGAGCTGCCGAAGTTCCAGCCGAAGAGCATCGCCGAGAAGAAGATGGCCGTGCTGTGGCTGCGCTTCCTCACCGAGATAGGGGAGAACACCGAGGAGGCCCCTGCTGAATTGTTGGAGAACGAGCTAACGCGCAAGGCGTTGAGCATCGTGGAGAAGTCGGCCATGAGTGAGGCGCAACTCTACGCCTACGAGAAATTCATGATGTCCATCGTAGATGAGCGTGTCATCCTCGAAGGCTTCTACAAGGAAGGCATGGAGAAGGGCATGGCTCAAGGTATGGAGAAAGGTATGGCACAAGGTATGGCTCAAGG
>DFGG01000014.1 GCA_002371695.1 bacterium UBA3756 | reverse complement strand
CCGGGGCCGTTGACGATACAGCCCATGATGCCTATCTTCAGGCCCACGAACTCCTGCGTAGCCGCCTTGATTTTCGCGATGGTCTCCTGCAGGTTATAGAGCGTACGCCCACAGCCTGGACAAGAGATATACTCAGTCTTGGTGAACTTGATACGCGCAGCCTGGAGGATTGCGTCGGCTAAGACCTCCCCTAACCCCTCCTGTAGGAGGGGAACTGTTTGCTTGTTGGATTCCTGTAGGAGGGGAACTGTTTGCTTGTTGGATTCCTGTAGGAGGGGAGAATGGATGACGAGCCGATGAGCCTTCTTGTCGATGAGGAGAGCACCCACGGCCATTGCTGCCTTCAGCTGGAGAGTCTCATAGTCAGGGGCGTCGACGGTGAGGGTGATGGTATCGTTCTGAATACTGGCCTCAGCCTCTTCGCGCAGCCGGGTACACTCAGGAATCAGTTCAACAAGCTTGCGGGCAACGGGAATCTCGCATTCGGGCTCCTCGCTGAGACTGACGCGGATGGTGTCGCCGATACCCTCGGTGAGTAAGGCACCAATGCCTACGGCCGACTTGATGCGCCCGTCTTCGCCCTCGCCAGCCTCGGTGACACCCAGATGGAGGGGATAGTGCATATCCTCACGGTCCATCGTCTTGACCAGCAGACGCACAGTGGTGACCATCACTACCGTGTTGGAGGCCTTGATACTGATGACAACATCGTTGAACTGCTCGCGACGGCAGATGCGCAGAAACTCCATACAACTCTCGACGATACCCTCAGGGGTATCACCGTAGCGCGACATGATACGGTCGGAGAGTGAACCGTGGTTGACACCAATACGGATGGCGGTATGGTGCTCTTTACAGATTTGGAGGAAGGGCACCAACTGACGCTCTATCTTCTGAAGCTCTGCCGCATACTCCTCGTCGGTATACTCCAGATGCTTGAACGTGCGACCAGGATCAACATAGTTGCCCGGATTGATACGCACCTTTTCACAGTAGAGCGCAGCCACATCGGCTGTATGGGCCGTGAAATGGACATCGGCCACCAGTGGCGTCGTATAGCCCTCAGCCTTCAGGCGCGCAGAGATATTCTTCATGTTCTCAGCTTCGCGCGTACCCTGGGTGGTGAAACGCACCAGTTCGCCTCCGGCATCGATGATGCGACGAGCCTGAGCCACACAGCCCTCAGTATCATTGGTGTCAACGGTAGCCATCGACTGGATACGGATGGGGTTATTTCCCCCGATGCCGATATGGCCCACACGGGCCTCCGTACTAATTCGTCTTGTACTCATACTTCACTTCTGCCAATTCCCTGTTCGCCTTCTCTATCTTTGCCTTCAGTCCCTCCTTGTAGTCGGAGAGACGCTGGGCCAGTACCTCATCGCCGAGAGCCAGCATCTCTACAGCCAGGATGGCAGCATTCTGCGCCCCGTTCACCCCT
Organism: bacterium UBA3756; assembly: GCA_002371695.1. Next base: position 8,870 of record DFGG01000014.1, on the reverse strand, counting down.
ACAGTTGCTACAGGGATGCCCGGCGGCATCTGCACGATGCTGAGTAGGGCGTCGAGACCGTCGAGCATACCCTTGATGGGCACACCGATGACGGGCAGAGTGGTATTGGCCGCGATGACACCTGGCAGGGCGGCAGCCATACCGGCAGCAGCAATGATGACGCGGATGCCACGCTCCTGAGCGGAACGGGCGAATGACTCTACAGCTTCGGGGGTGCGATGAGCCGAGAGGGCGTTCACCTCAAAGGGCACCTGCAACTCATCAAGCAACTTGCAGGCTTTCTCCATAACGGGCAGATCACTGGTGCTGCCCATGATAATACTTACTAATGGTTTCATATCTATAATCTTTCAATGTTCAATATTCAATGTTCAATATTCAATGTTCAATGTTCAATGTTCAATAATCAATGTTCAATGTTCAATATTCAATGTTCAATGTTCAATCAAAGAAAAATAATACCGATGATGGTACAGACGAGCCCGACAAAGAACCCCGCAATCACCTGTGACAGACTATGCTGGCGGAGAATCATCCGGCTGGTGCCCAGCACGCCGGCCAAGACCATCACCAGACACAGCCACCAGACGGGATTGAAACTGAAGTACTCGCCGAAAACGAACAGAGCCCCCGCCACTCCTCCGATGGCAGCGGTATGGGTGGATATCTTCCACCACACGTTGATGAGGGCACATACAATCTGAATGAACAGTGCTGCCCCCACGATGTTGCTCATGAAATGGGGGATGTGCAGATAGTCCATCAGATAGATGCAGGAGAAATAGCAGAGGATACTGATGACATAAGGCACCATACGCCGCTCCTTGGTACCCAACTGGATGAGCGACCACCCCTGATAGCGCCGGTAGAGATGGATAAGCATCGTGGGCATGACTACCGTCAGGAGATAGACCATCGTGAGCACCTGAATCTTGTAGACCCAGGGCATCTGGTTCATATAACTGAACACGAAAAGGGCCGTCAGACCCACCACAGGCAGATAGAACGGTGTGAACACCAGGCTCACCACACGCGCCGTCAGTATGATACTCTTCTCCCTTGTCATTATCCTTTCCTCATACGTGCTACGGGAATGCCCATCGACTCACGGTATTTCGACACCGTGCGCCGGGCTATCGGAAATCCGCTGCGCTCCATCTCCTCGCGCAGGGCGTCGTCACTGAGCGGATGCTTCTTGTCCTCCCTGTCGATGATGTCGCGCAGGGCAGCCTTCATCTGCTTGTTGGAGAGTTCGAGCCCGTCTTCCGTCACATAACTGTCACTGAAGAAATGACGCAAGGGGAAAGTGCCCCAGCGCGTCTGGGCATACTTGGAATTGCATACACGAGAGACGGTAGAGATGTCAACGCCTGCCCTGTCAGCCACATCCTTCAGGATCATTGGGCGCAGCGATGCCTCATCACCATCGAGGAAGAAGGGGCGCTGCAACGAGATGATGGCCTGCATCGTCTGCTGGAGGGTGCGATGACGCACACGGATAGCGTTGATGAAACTCTGAGCGGCATCCACCTTGGTCTTGATATATAGCAGGGCCTCCTTGGTCTGGCGACTCAGCCCCTCCTTGTTCTGCTGATATTCGTTCATCGACTCGACAAACGACTGCGAGACAGTCAGCTCAGGCACCTCAGCTCTGTTGAGTGTGAAGGTGATAGAACCGTCGTCGTGGGTGTCAACAATGAAGTCGGGGGTAATCTGCTGCAGGCTTCTGCCGATCACCTCGCCCATCGAAGCTCCGGGGCGCGGGTTCAGTTTGCGCAGTTCACGGAAAAGCACCTCCTCCTGTTCGTCATCGAGAGCGAGGGCCTTACGTATATTGTCCCAATGCTTTGTGGTGAAGTCGTCGAAATAGCTGGCTATCACTTTCCGCATCAGTTGCGTCAGAGGAGAATCGTCACGACGGGATATCTGGATGAGCAGGCACTCCTGCAACGAACGGGCTCCGATGCCGGCAGGGTCGAAATCCTGCAAACAGTGCAGTACCGACTCAATCTCCTGCTCTGTCACGTCGAGATTATGATAGACCGCCAGCTCATCACTGATGGCACTGAGGTCCTTACGCAGCAGCCCGTCATCGTCGAGCGAACCGATCAAGTACTCCATGATATCCCGCTGGCGCTCAGTCAGTTCCGTTTCGCCCACCTGTTCCTTCAGCTGGTCATAGAATGACTCCGAGGCACCATAGACGGTCTCCTCACGATTCTCAGCCACGTTGTCGCCACCATGATAGATGGGCAGTTCCTCATCGTCACGCCCGATGCTTTCCAAAGCAGCATCGAGAGCCGATTGCCGTTCCTCACGCTCCGTCTGAGTGTCGTAGTCGTCAGGTGCATCATTGTAGTCGAGGTTATCTTGTGTGTCAGGGGCGTCCGACACTTCGTAGGCAGACTCCACCTCAAGGGCCGGGTTGTCGTTCATCTCTGTATTGATACGATCAACCAGCTGGGTGATGGGCAGTTCTATCAACGACGACTGCAGCATCTGCTGGACGGAGGCCTGCTGAGCCAAGCGCTGCTCCTGGCGCTGTTCCTGTATCTGGCCAAATTTCTCGTTCATCCCTCTGTCAACTTCTGAAATATTCCTTTAACTGAGAGGCAAAAGAGGCAAGATCCTCCGTATCGCCATTGCCAAAGCGCTGCCATATCTCCTTGCAAGGCTGCAACAAGAGGGAATCGGTAGTGTCCTTACGGTTCAGGTAGGGATCGCAATGCTGGAACACCCCCATCACATCAACCACGCGCTGAGGGCGCAACTTGATCAGCCTGGCCAGTTCCTGCACCTCGGGCGTCTCAACGGCCATGGTGATGGGCGTCAGACGGAAATAGAGGTCGAGAATCAGAATCAGCATCACAGGCATCAGCTCGCCATCTTCCGCCAACGGACGAAAATCGCGCTCGAACGTCTCGTTCACCTCCACACCCTCATAGAACTCATCGGCATTGCCATAGCCACGCATCTCCCGCCACAGGCTGACGGCGCGCGCCAGCTTACGGGGGTTGTGCCCATAGGTCTCCCAGATGTGCTCGATGCGAGGGGTCTCCAGGTTTGCGATCTGGCACATCCTGACGAACAGCATCTGAGGCGGCAGGTGCAACTCAAGGCTCAAGTCCACCATCTTACGGCTATACATAGGCTTGACACCCATGGGCCGCTGAAGGTAAATCTGCATCAGCAACAGCCAGTAGTCGTCACTCCATTTAGCGTTTTTTGCCATAATCTCTCTAATTTTTTGCAAAAATACAGATTTTTTTGTAACTTTGCAACCGAAACAGGAAAAAACTTATGAGAAAATTTATTCTTATCGTCCTGGCAGTCCTTTTTCCCATCATTGCCGGGGCGCAGACCATACGCGAAGAACTACGTGCAAACAAACTAAAAGCAGGCAGCAACTATTTCGTCTACCCTGGTCCCGAGAAGAATCTCTCACCGGCTCCCAAGGGCAAGAAACCTTTCTATATCAGTCACTATGGGCGCCACGGTTCCCGCTATATGATCCATCAGCGCGAGTACGACTTCCCCTGTGCCACTCTCCAAAGAGCCGACAGTCTGGGAAAACTGTCGGAGAAGGGCAAAGAGGTGCTCCGCCAGTTGAAACTGCTCCGCGAGGAGGCTACCGACCGTCTGGGAGAACTGACACCTCTCGGCGAGCGCCAGCATCGCGAGATAGCAGAACGGATGTTCCGCAACTTCCCCCAGGTGTTCAAGGGCAATGCCTACGTGGATGCGAAAAGCACTATCATCATCCGCAGCATCCTGTCTATGGAGAATGCCCTCCTGCAACTGTCGGAACTGAACCCCCGTCTGCGATTCACCCTTGATGCCAGCCAGCACGATATGTACTACATGAATCTGCAGGACCGCAAGCTATATGATCAGAAGTGGAACACGGAAGCGAAAAAGCGTTATGACGACTTCTGCAACAAATACCAGAACCACCTCGCCCCCATGGAGCGCCTGTTCAACGACACCGCCTACGCCCACAACCAGATCGACCTCTACCGTCTGAACTTGGTTTACTTCAAGTTTGCCTCCAGTGCCCAGGGTACAGAGATCGGACAACACTTCGACATGTTCGATATCTATACCCCCGAAGAGCTCTACAACAACTGGCTGCAGGCAAATGCCTACTGGTACATCCTCTACGGTGCCTACCCCCTGAACGGAGGCACGCAGCCCTTCATACAGCGCAACCTGTTGCGCAAGATCATCGAGGAGGCCGACAGTTGCATTGCCATGCCGAAGAACGGGGCCACACTCCGCTTCGGCCACGAAACGGTGGTGCTGCCACTGGTATGCCTACTGGGCATTAACGGCTTCGACCAACAGGTGGAAGACCTGGAACAGCTCGTAGACAAGGGATGGGTCAACTACAAGGTGTATCCGATGGCCTGCAACGTACAGTTCATCTTCTATCGCAAAAATACCAGAGACAAGGATGTGCTCTTCAAGGTGCTCCTCAACGAGAATGAGGCCACGCTGCCCTTGCAGACCGACTGCGCCCCCTACTACCACTGGAGCGACTTCAAGGATTATTATCTTAAGAAGCTGGACACCTATCGGGAATAAGGCCTGACTGTCACATCAGGGCGCCAGAGGACGATGTGCCCCGCAAAGAGCGATGCCTGCACATCAATGAGACGCTGGTTGCTGCTGCCCCGGAAGAGCAGGTCTGGGTCGCGCAGCTTCTCAACGAAAGGTCCGTCGACCAACACATCGACATACTCCAGCAATTCACGCTGATGGTGGTTGATGAGCTGTTCGTAGGTGAATCCCGTGTAACACCAGATATCCTTATTGGTGCGCTTGTGAATCTCCCGTGCCAATTCCGCAAATCCCTCGGCCTGATACATCGGGTCGCCTCCTGAAAAGGTGACGTTGGCAAACGGGTCAGCCTCGATGATGCGCATCAGCTCTTCCGTCGACATGTCACGCCCGGCATTGGAGTCCCACGACTGGGGGTTATGACAGCCGGGGCAGGCATGACGACAGCCCGCACAATAAATGGAGGTCCGGAAACCCGGACCGTCCACCATTGTATCCTCTATGATATCAAGTACGCGAATCATTCCCCGAAGAGATCCTGCATGCCATGGTCAATATGGGTCACGCGGTCGTTGAGCTCGGCCAGCTTACCCGAGTTCCAACGGTCGGTGGTACCTACCAGGTAACCCGTGATACGCTGCAGCTTGTCGATGTTCTTCGAGCCACACTTGGGGCATACCTCCAGATGATCGTCGGCATTCTCGTAACCGCAGTCCATACAACGGTTGCGGTTGTGATTCACCGAGCCGTAGCCCATGTCGAGCTGGTCCATCATATCCACCACGCTCATGATCACCTGCGGATTATGGGTAGCATCGCCATCAATCTCCACATAGAAGATATGTCCGGCACGTGTCAGCGTGTGGTAGGGAGCCTCCACCTCTGCCTTATGACGGGCAGAGCACTTGTAATAGACTGGCACGTGGTTGGAGTTGGTATAGTAGTCACGGTCAGTGACGCCGGGAATGATGCCGAACTCTTTACGGTCTTTCTTCGTGAACTTACCTGCCAGGCCCTCAGCCGGTGTGGCCAGCACAGAGTAGTTGTGGTGGTAACGCTCAGAGAACTCATTGGCACGGTCGCGCATATAGGTCACGATCTTCAGTCCCAGTTCCTGCGACTCTTCCGACTCACCATGATGCTTGCCAGTGAGTGCGACGAGGCACTCTGCCAGTCCGATGAAGCCGATGCCGAGCGTACCTTGGTTGATCACACTCTCCACCGTGTCTGTGGGCTTCAGCTTGTCAGCCCCTATCCAGAGGCTCTTCATCAGTAGCGGGAACTGCCGGGCGAAAGCCGTCTTCTGGAACTGATAGCGGTCTTCGAGCTGCTTGGCCGTCACCTCCAGCATATTGTCGAGCTTGGCAAAGAACTGTCCGATACGCTGTTCCTTATCTTCCACGCCCATGCACTCGATGGCGAGTTTCACGATATTGATGGTCGAGAACGAAAGGTTGCCGCGACCGATGCTGGTCTTTGGTCCGAAGCGGTTCTCGTAGACGCGTGTACGGCATCCCATGGTAGCCACCTCGTGGATGTAGCGTTTCGGGTCGTCTGCACGCCAGTCGCTGTCCTGGTTGAAGGTGGCGTCGAGGTTCAGGAAGTTGGGGAAGAATCTGCGAGCCGTCACCTTGCAGGCCAGTTGGTAGAGGTCGAAGTTGCGGTCTTCGGGCAGATAGTTCACCCCGCGCTTCTTCTTCCATATCTGTATGGGGAAGATGGCTGTCTCACCGCCACCCACGCCCTCGTAGGTGCTGAGCAGTATCTCGCGCATCACGCAACGTCCCTCGGCACTGGTATCCGTACCATAATTAATAGATGAGAATACCACCTGGTTGCCGCCCCGTGAGTGGATGGTGTTCATGTTGTGGATAAAGGCCTCCATAGCCTGATGCACGCGCCCCACGGTCTTGTTGATGGCATGCTGCTGGGCACGCTCACGGCCCGTCAGGCCGTCGAGAGGCTTCTTGACATAGTCCATCAGGGGCTCGTCGTAGAGTTCCTTGTAACTCTCACCGTTGAGTTCCTCCAGGGCTTTGAGTTCCTCAATGTATGTCATGCGTACGTAAGGGGCCAGATAGAAGTCGAAGGCGGGAATGGCCTGCCCACCGTGCATCTCGTTCTGAGCGCACTCCATCGAGATACAGGCCAGTACCGAGGCTGTCTCAATGCGCTTGGCAGGGCGCGAGGCACCATGACCGGCGATGAACCCACAGTTGAGGATGTTGTCCAGCGGGTGCTGCACGCAGGTGAGCGACTTCGTGGGATAATAGTCCTTGTCGTGGATATGCAGGTAGTTGTGTTCCACGGCGTCGCGGGTTTCCTCCGAGAGCAGATAGTCATCGACGAAGGGCTTGGTGGTCTCCGAAGCAAACTTCATCATCATGCCTGCCGGTGTGTCGGCATTCATGTTGGCATTCTCGCGCGTCACGTCATTATTCTTGATGTTCACAATATCGAGGAACACCTCGCGGGTTTTGGCCTTGCGAGCCACCGAACGCTGATGGCGATAGGCGATATATTTCTGAGCCACATCCTTACGGCTCGACTTCATCAGCTCCACCTCCACGGCATCCTGTATCTGCTCCACTGTCATCTGACTCTCGCCTCGCTGAGCGATACGGTCGGTTATCTGGTACAGCAACCGTTCGTCCTCTCCCTTGTCGGTATGGAGCATGGCCTTACGGATAGCCGCCATCACTTTCTGTTCATTGAACCCCACAATGCGCCCGTCGCGCTTTACTACTGTCTGGATCATATTATAAGTTTTTAGTCTATACTTTCTTGTATGTTAATTCCGTTAGATTCGGAAACCGTTTGCAAAGATACAACAAATATCCCAAAGTTATCCGTTTTGGAAAACTTTTCTGTAGTTAAAAAATGTCAAACCGCTGATTTCCAGCATGTTAAAAATAAAAAGCGGAAACTCTCGCTACAGTTTCCGCTCTAAAAGTTTCCATTTTCCTTTATCCAATCATCACATCTTACTGAAAGCCAGTGCGTACATACGCATTTGCTTCACCATTGCAAGAAGTCCGTTACTACGTGTGGGCGACAGATGCTCCTTCAGGCCGATCTGCTCGATGAAATAGAGGTCGGCGTCAAGGATCTCCTGCGGCGTATGGCCGCTGAGCACACGGATGAGCAGACTGACGATACCCTTCACGATGAGCGCATCGCTCTCAGCCGTGAAGCGTATCACCTTGTGATTCCCCGCCCCTTCAAGGGGAGTACCACTAACACTCCCCGCCCCTTCAAGGGGAGGGGTAGGGGTGGGGTCTATATAGTCTGCCTGTAGCCATACGCGGCTCTGGCAACCGTCTATCAGATTCTGCTCCGTCTTATACTGCTCCGGGAGGGGCTCCTGCTCGTTGCCCAAGTCTATCAGCAGCTGGTACTTGTCCATCCAGTCCTCCAGGCTGGAGAACTCCTCGATAATCTCGTCCTGTGTCTCGTTGATGGTCATATCTCTTTCTTCAATTTTTCAATTCTTCAATTCTTCTTTGGGGAATCATAGGGTCGGTTCTTCTGATCATTTTCAGTGTCCCTCATTTTGATTATGATTCATTACTGTATTAATTCTTACTGCAATAAGTTCTAAAGTCTCAGTAAGTCTTTGACGGAATAGATGCGGCTCAGTGCTTCAAAGGAAAAATACTGGTCATCCATAATCATCCATTCCTCGCGCTGCTTTTTCGTCAGGTGCTTGATATCGGGAAACATTGAGACGGGGACAATAATCTCGCGACCATCTGTCAGATAGGCCGCCATTGCACCACGCTTTACGTTGAAGTCGAGTTTCTTAATGCCTAACGTTGTATCCTTGAATTTGCACATATCCTTGTCCTCCTAATTATTTAATGCGTTTTATCTGTATTTTCTTGCCGGCAAAAACGTCATCAATCATCTGATTAAGTTCTTTCCAGTGCGTGTCGATAGTCTCAATAATCAATGCCTCTTCATCAGCGGTAAGTTCCGACCAAGCAACCTCTATTTTCTTCTCACCATTCTCCTCAATCCATATCTTTGCCACGGTATTACCTCTGTGCGACTTCTTACTGCCTCTACGTACTACATGGATGTGTCGACGATTCTCCGTCGCATCGGCAGGGAATACAGAAAGGATGAAATAGAGAAGCAACATCAGTTTGCCCATTGTCGAAACTCTTTTATTTTTACTATCGTGTGCAAAGATACTACTTTTTTGTGAAATCCGACTCGCTACACCTTATTATTAATATTTATTAGGGAAAAAGTCAGTTGCTGCCAAGCGGCATTTTCATGACAGCCGTAAAGAGACTTCTTTCTGC
>DFGG01000162.1:13183-23424 GCA_002371695.1 bacterium UBA3756 | reverse complement strand
GCGCAGTTCGTATTTCGTCATCCCTCAATCTCCTTTATCAAGTCATCCAGACTGTCGTACTTGTAGACGCGCCCCTGCTCTATATCTTCGATGGCGCGGTCCATGCTGGTCTTCCTACGACGCTTCAGCGTGACGCTACTCACGCCACGTATCAGACTGATGGCCTGCTTAATCTGGTCAAGCATGGAAACATCCTCTATTGAAACTGTCAGTTGAGTCATAATTGCAATTATTGATGAATTCGCGTACAAAGTTATGAAATATTCCGCACATTCGTAGCAATTCTTCGGAAAAATCTACAAGTTTTAACGGAAAAGCAGGTGATCATTCTTCTTCTACCTTGTCATCTCGACCAAGCGCGCTCGACATGACAAGAGGGGGTTGGGTCAGGGGACGGTTCTCCGACCCACTTGGAACAAAAGAATCCCCCACACGATTGTGCGAGGGATTCTCTATGACGCAGAGGTGGACGCAGAGGTGCCTGACCCCATTGTGTCCTGGTCGTGCCTTACGCCAGCTTGTTCATGTCGTCCATCGGCTGGCTGGGGGCGTAGCCTACGGGGCCGTCCCAATCGTTAGGATAGCCGCTGCCTGCCAGCAACTGGGGCTGACTTTTTAGTTCATATACCGTCATCGATGGCTTGATATATTGCTTCTTCATAATCATTTTCTCCTTTCCTTATTTGATCACGACCTTGCGGCCATTGTTAATATACAATCCTTTCTTCGCGGGTTTGCCCTGCAGACGGTGCCCATCGATTGAGTACCAGTCGCCCGTAGAGATCTCACCCGTGCGGGTGTCGAGCGTCCCGATGGCAGTAGCATCACCGTTAGCACCGACGATGCGCACGATGATGCGGTTGGGCAGTGCGTCGCTTACCGAAGTTGAGCGCATGCGAGCCTTGGCCCAATTGACGTCCGAGCCCGTATATTTCAAATATGCGCGGAAGGGAGCGGCAGAGGCACCAGTCACGAGGTGGACGAACGAGCCGATCTCCACCGTCGAACCGTCACCAGCGGCAAAGCCGTAGTCGTACTCGCTCGCATTCGGCAGGCTGATGGCCGAGTAGGTTCCCTGGAAAGACCAGTCCGTTACCGACGTATTGGCCGATGCATCGCTATAACTGTCGGTAGCAACGACTGCGGGATTAGAGAATATCACGCTTGTGGCCGACTCCGTCTTGAAGATATACGGCGTATTGGCGGTGAGTGCAGCTGTCGTCTCCTCGATGTCGGCCGTCCAGTTGTTTTGCGCGTCCTGTGTCACACCCTTGAACGTATAGAACGTGCAGTTCTCCGAAGCCGTGAAATCGAACGGCAGACAAATAGTAGAATACTTTCCTGCTGTCAGACCACTGCGGGTAAAGTTCACCTTCGTCTGTTTTCCGTTCATTGCCGTCAGCGGAGTTATCGGGTCAGCCTCCGTCAGCGTGGCGATATTCTCCGTACCCTTGGCATAGACCTCAGCATCGAAGGGGATGGTTGTGACGTCCGTACCTGTACCGTCAGCAGCAGTGTTCCATCCGCCCGTCAGTGTATAGCCAAGACGTGTGGGTGCTGTGGTGCTGAGTGCAACGTGGCAGGCACCGTTCGTCGTATTGTGCTCATCGAACATCAGACCTGTTGTCGAGGCGAGAGGACTGTATGAACCTGTGAAAGTCACGTTGCCGTCGGCAGAGACAGCTGCCACTGGAGCTGCACTATTAACGGTGACACCCGTAAATACAGGATTGCTGATATTGCTACCGCTTGTCCACTTCACAATAAACGGTGTTCCGGCAGGAATCGTAGCAGGCGCATTGATGAAGTCAAGTCTCAACGTACCGTCCGTCAGATTCGACGATGAGCTGAACACCTTGGCGGTCATGCCATCACCACTGAGGGGACTGCCGGCAATAGTCAAGTCGAACGGCAGGCACAGCGTGTTCCAACTACCATCCTTATGGAGTGTATGTCCTGAGAGTGTCACGCTGGCTATCTTGCTGTTCCATGTTGTAAGCACGGCGTCGTTATTTGAGCCGTAGGCCAGACTGAAGGCATTCAGACTGAAGGTAGAAGAGACTGTCACCGCCTTGGAAGGCATAGTGAATGTGCCACTGGCTGCGATGTCATGGTCGCTGCCATCGTTATAGGTCACGCTACCGACACTATAACCGTCGTCGGGCGTTGCCGTCACGGTGACAGTGGTACCAGCCTTGAAATAGTCCGTCGAGTTGTGGGTGACATTAGCTGTAGCGACTGCAATGGTACCGTTGCTGACGGTGCCGAGTGTCACCGCATAGACAGGCAGACCACCATCGTTGGCAGATACATCTTGAGGACTATACCTGGTATATACATTCTTCATGCCGATCCGTTGTGATGAAAATGGCTTTCCTACACCATTGTTGGTCGTATAAGTTGTATAGGAATCTTCTTTCATCGTTACCGGACATGGAAGATAATAGTTGTTTTGTAGGGTCCCACCGTCATTCACAGTGATGGCACCAGCACTACTCTTATTATTATCACCAGCAGTCACACCACTGCCATAATAGAAACAGTTTTTAAGAGTACCACTATTACATCCTACAATGCCACCGATACTCCCGGACGAACCTGTCACTGTTGCACCTGTCACTGTTGCACCTGACGTACAGCCAGAAACAGTGACTTTATTATAACCCACAACACCACCAACGGATTCACTACCTTTTACAAGAACATTCTTAACGTGGCAATTAGTAACTTTGCTTTGCGCAGAGTTATCGACAGTGTATCCTAAGATGCCGCCAACTTGAAAACTTGTTGACGTGATACGTGCATCATCAAGAATCACATTCTTTATCTCTGCATCGTTGGTTTGCAATTGTCCAAAGAGTCCTACCCTGGAATCTGCAGTATAAATACGAATACCTCTAATGGTATGGTTATCGCCATCGAAATGACCGCAGAAAGAATAAGAAGAATTACCAATTGGTGTATAGTTGCTGCTGGTGCTGTTCTCAGAGTTCCAAGTGTCACCATCACTGTATGTGTAAGTGATATCGCTTCCTAACTTAAAGTACTTCCCTTCGTAGCTACTATACCCACTGCTTCCATTTACCTTTGCGGCAAGCAGGTCGAGACCTGCAGGAGTGGTAATTAAATAGGGATGATCTTCGGAACCATCGGCTCCGCCAGCCAGTCCCCACAGGTCGGTCATCACTCCGCTGACGGTAATGTTCTTGGCAGGCATGGTGATGTTGTAAGTGTTGTCGCCATTATCGGTCACGGCGACATTGTTGTTTGATGCATCCTTTGCTGTTATCGCCGACAGGGTGACGCCTTCTCCACCTGCATTTACCAAGTACTTGAGCTTAGCAATATGGCCAGAGCCGATGTAGAGTTTACCGTTATAGAAAACACCATCACTTGCATCCGTGGGCTCAATAGCCTCGGGGAGTGTTGCCGTGTAGGCAAGTATGCCGCCATCTTGCAAGGAACCTAAAGCCGTAGTGTAATAACAATTGGTTAGTGTGAGCAAATATGGCATGATACTCAATTCGGGATCCTTGTATGCGAACTGGTAGCAGTCTGTAGTATTGACATTGACAGAGGTGGGAGTAAACAGACACTTGGTCAACTCTGCTTGAAATGCATCAAATCCAATTATGCCGCTCCAGGCTGATGTGTTGCTGCCTTGCATACTGCCGGCAAAGATGCAGTTGCTCATCGAGATAGCAGATGAATAGCCGACCAAGCCACCATGATAGCCTGCACCGTTTAAAGTTGCGTTGATTGTAACCGTTGAAAGGCAGTTCTCAATAGTTGAATTTACGGCTTTGCCTACAAGGCCGGAAGAATACTGATAGGCAGTATTGATGGTGCCTGTAACATTCAAGTTGCGTAGGGTAGCCTGGTTGATATTAGCGAACGGTGCACAATAAGCTCCTGTGGCAGTGGAGTTGAATGTGATATGACGAATCCTTCCATACGTATCTGTACCGTCGAAGGTACCTTTAAATGGATGATCGCTGTCGCCGATTGGCCTGGATACCGTAACATCATTCTTCATACGCAGCGTCTTGCCGCTGAAGTCAACGCCAGCAGCTACACAATCTGCCACCATATTCCACGAATCCTCATCATCTACTTCATAACAACCATAGGTAGGGTCATAAAGAGGCATATTACCCCTAAAGACGAGCGTAATGTCATAGGCAGGCATCGTATAATTGCTTGCTACATTTGTTGCATCAGTGGAACCGGTGGATGTCTTTTGAACGTCGAATGAGCTAGTACCCCAGCCCTTTGCAGGGAACACATAGAACGTTGTGCCAGATGGCGTGTAGTATTTCTGGTTGAAGAAAAGACCATTATAATAAGAATTCTTATCATTTGCATCTCCAGAAACCACAAATTGAGAGGGCACCGTTATGGTATAAGCAAAAGTAACATTGCTATAGCCAGCTGTAAGTGAACTGCTGGTATAGTAGTTATTGATTAGCGTTCCATCAGTTAGTTTGCCTAACACAGCAAAGTTGTTGGTATTCATCGAAAATGATGATATCTGCAGAGAGCCTGCAAAAACAGAGTGTTTTATCGTGCCACCACTGAGATCACCAACCAAGCCACCCATAGAGTTGTATGCGCCATTAGCTTCGCTCAGCGTAATGCTGGCTTCTGAAACACAGTGACTGACAGTACCATCACGTACCAATCCTGCAAAGCTGCCGTATTGCGAACCGTTGGGGTTGATGGCATGAAGCGTTACATCATTGCTGATAGAGCAGTCCGCTATCAATCCTTCACAATAGCTGGCAATGACACCCGACATATTCCAGGCTTCAATTCGGGTATCAGCCACTTTCAGATTCTTGACGACACCATTTGCACCAACAGAAGCGAAAAGACCCTGATATCCTTCTGTAGTGGAAATCCGCACACCGCTGATAGTCTTTCCGTTGCCGTCGAAGTTGCCTTGGAAATAGACAGAACCAGAGGCAATTGGCTCGTAATTGTTCGGCTGTGTTTTGTCAAACGTGATGTTGTCGTACAACTGAAAATACACGCCATCGAAATCGTTAGTCTGAGATTGAGTGCTCAGCGTGTTGAGGTCAGTCACGTTCTTGATGAGATACGGATTATCCTCCGTACCTGCACCATCCCATGCCCACGCCGTCTGTGCGGTCATGGTGAGCAATAAGGTTGTGAGCAGCAGCATCGCCACCCGTCGTGCGCCGGTCAGCATCCCCGCCGTCGGCATCCATAAAGATCTAATGGTCTCTTTCATGTCTAATGATTCTTATTGTTTGATTTTTATTGATTTCTCTGGTGATTACACACAAAACAGCAGCGCCTTCGCCCGCTTTCAGCGGGCAAAGATACAAAGAAAATAGTTAATATTCGTTACCCCCCCTAAATAATGTTAATTGCGGCTATTTCTTAATAATTTAACGGGAAAAGTGCACAAAGTCGATTCTTTGCACAGGGCTAATGAAAGAGGAAAGAATAAAAAAGTTGTTCCAAAATTTGGAGGTAATAAAATAATTACCTATCTTTGCAGCAGCACGGATTTAAACCGTCTGAACTGAAAATGATAGAGGCTATCCTGGAGGACAACGAGGAGATTATAGCCCAGCATTGGAACACATTTTTTAATAATGCAAAATAAAAAGGAGGTAACAATGGAGAAGATTGAGAAGATTTGGCTGACTGACGATGCGATTTGGATTAGGACTGCTGACGGACGTGAGGCATGCGAAAAGTTTTATGACTATCCTCGTCTAAGATATGCAACCGAAGAACAACGTGCCAATTATGAGGCTGATGAGTACGGGTTGCATTGGGAGGACATTGATGAAGACTTGAGCTTTGAAGGGTTCTTTGACAAGCGAGAGACGACACAACTCTACAAAGTCTTTATGGCTCACCCAGAGTTGAATGTCTCTGCTATCGCACGCCGTCTGGGTATCTCTCAGAGTCTGATGGCTCAGTATATCAGTGGTAAGAAGAATCCGAGCGATGCAAGAGTCACGCTGATTCTTGATACAGTCCGTGAAATAGGGCAAGAATTGATTGCGGTATAATCGTCAACGGGTGCTATCAAGGCGACAGGCACGCAGAGTGCAGCGACTATTCCCCGCTCTTGAAGCAGCTGGATATTGACTTAGGAAAATTATCACAAAACCAAGATTACTTGCAGCCATGAGATTCGGACTGAGCGACACGGTAATAACAGAACTTTGCAACGTGTTCCAGCGACATGCCAACATTGAGAGGGTGGTGATTTTCGGCTCCAGGTCGAAAGGCAATTATCGCAACGGCTCTGACATCGACCTGGCCATTGTGGGGCGAAATCTGGACTATGGCCAGCTGTTAGACATACAATGCGAGATAGACGAACTGGGATTGCTCTACTCCATAGACCTGGTAGACTACGAGAAGAAGAAAGGCTCCCCCATAGGAGATCATATCGACCGAGTAGGGCAGGTATTCTACGAGGCAGCATAGGCTGGCACTGCCGTCAACGACATGCAAAGTGTCTGACACTTTGCACGAAAAAGTTGCTCTGTATCAGCCACATCCGTCAGGCGCATTTTGCCGTCCTCGGCACGCAATTTGAAAGCGTTACAATTTGTAACCGTTTCATTTCCTTCTTTTACTAGCCTATGTTTCAAGACTTTCCAATAATTGCGAGGGTTAGGACTGTCTGTTAATACTGCACAAACATCCACTATCGAGAAGTACCACTTCTCTTCCTGGTCATCCCACACTGTGCGCACCTTGCGTTCTTCGAATAGTTGTATTGCTTGCTGTTTGGTCATATCGCTTATTGTCTTGTTTTTGTTATTCTGTGGATGTTACAGACAAATTCACGGCAAATAAAAGGCGCGAAGAAATGCTACGACTGATGAAACATGACAAGAAAACTGCGGTATTTCTTTGTGGCATGAATAAAAAGTATTATCTTTGCAACATCGTTGCAGCAAAAAGGAAACTTAAAACTAAAATCAAAGGTATATGAACATTGGAGACAAGGCGCCCGAGATACTGGGCAAGGACGAACAGGGACGGGAAATCCGTCTGAGTGACTATCGTGGACGCAAGCTGGTGCTGTACTTCTACCCGAAAGACAACACAAGCGGCTGTACAGCTGAGGCCTGCAGCCTGCGCGACAACTTCGACGCCTTGCAGGGCGCGGGCTACGAGGTGGTGGGCGTGAGCAAGGATTCGGCAGCGTCGCACCAGAAGTTCAAGGAGAAGCACGAGCTGCCCTTCCCCCTGATAGCCGATGTGGATAAGGAACTGATGCAGGCCATGGGTGCCTGGGGCGAGAAGTCGATGTACGGCAAGAAGGTGATGGGCACCATCCGCACCACGTTCGTCATCAATGAGGAGGGTATCATCGAGAATATCCTTGCCGGCAAGCAGATCAAGACGAAGGAGCACGCGAAACAGATACTGGGAAAGTAAGAGGAAGAGTCAATCTTGATAAATAGGTAACTCAATTTATGAACAGCAGGAAAGGAGTGTTGGCGGTGGTGCTGTGGATGGCAGCCATCGCGGTGAGCAGCAAGCCCGTGGAGGTGAAGACCAGCCAGGGAAATGTGACGGTGGAGTTCTATACACCCTCGATTGTGAGGGTGGTGAAGACCTCTCAAGGCCAGACATACTCTCGGAAGAGTCGCGTGGTGATAGCCGAGCCTGAAGAAGTCAGCATCGCCCAGAAGGGCAACACGCTGAAAAGCAGTCAGTTGACTGTCAAGATAGACCCGAATACGGGCTGTCTGACATTCCTCACGAATAGCGGTAAGACGCTGTTGAGGGAGAAGGCGTGGAGCCTGGTGCGACAGAACGAGACAGAATGGCAGGTGAGCCAGGCGTTTCTGCTCGACAAGGATGAGCCCGTCTACGGTCTGGGCACCATCCAGAACGGACGGATGAATCGTCGTGGAGAGCACAAGCGCATGGAGCAGTCGAATCTGGAAGATTTCCAAAACGTCATCCAGAGCATCAAAGGCTGGGGAATCTACTGGGACAACTACTCCCCCACCCTGTTCGACGACGACGCCCAAGGCATGCGGTTCACCTCGGAGGCCGGCGAGGCCGTAGACTACTACTTCATGCAGGGCGGCTCAGCAGACGGTGTGATCGCCCTGATGCGCCATCTGTCGGGCCAGGTGCCCATGTTCCCCCTGTGGACCTACGGCTACTGGCAGTCGAAGGAGCGCTACAAGAGTGCTGCCGAGACGGAGGCCGTAGTCGACAAATACCGCGAGCTGCAGGTGCCCCTCGACGGCATCATCCAGGACTGGCAGTACTGGGGCTCCAACTATCTGTGGAACGCGATGGACTTCCTCTCGGAGGACTTCGCGAAAGGGCGCGAGATGATAGACAACGTTCACAAGAAGCACGCCCACTTCATGATCAGCATCTGGGCCAGCTTCGGCCCTCAGACACGGCAGTTCCGTGAACTCGACGCCAAGGGTCTGCTGCTGCCCATCGAGACATGGCCTCAGAGTGGCATCTCACACGTATGGCCCCCCGTGATGGAATATCCCTCAGGCGTGAAGGTCTACGATGCCTTCAGCCCTGAAGCCCGCACCATCTACTGGAAGTATCTGAAGACGCTCTTCGACTACGGCACCGATGCCTGGTGGATGGACTCTACCGACCCCGACTTCTTCAATCCAAGGGAGTCGGACTATGCCCACCAGGTGACAGGTGGCACATGGCGCTCGCTGCGCAACGCCTTCCCTCTGGAGACCGTGCGCGGCGTCTACGAAGCCCAGCGCAAGGAGTATACTCTCACCTCTCACCACTCACCTCTCCCCTCTAAAAGAGTATTCATCATGACCCGCTCTGCCTTTGCAGGCCAGCAGCACTACGGCTCGAACATGTGGAGCGGCGACGTGGCCTCATCGTGGGACATGCTGCGCAAGCAGGTGCCTGCTGGACTAAGTTACTCGCTGACAGGCAATCCCAACTTCAATACCGACATCGGAGGTTTCTTCTGTGGCTCCTACAACACCCGTGGCAGCGGCTCTGCCCCCAGGAATCCGCAGTTCCAGGAGCTATATGTGCGCTGGATGCAGTACGGACTCTTCTGCCCCGTGTTCCGTAGCCACGGAGCCGATGCACCACGAGAGATATGGCAGTTCGGCCAGAAAGGCGAGCCCGTCTACGATGCCATCGAGCAGATGATACGGCTGCGCTACCGTTTAATACCTTATTTATATAGTACCGCCTGGCAGGTGACGTCGAACAACGAGAGCTATCTGCGGCCGTTGTTCTCCGACTTCGCCAGCGATCGCCGTGTATGGAACATGACGGACGAGTTCATGTTCGGGCGTTCCATCCTGGCAGCCCCGATACTCAATCCTCAGTATACGGAAGAGAAGGTGATTCGCGAGGATGCCATGACGGGATGGGAGAAGAAGAATCTAACAACTGACAGTCTGTCGACAGTGGACTGGAGTCAGGCGAAAACCGCATCGAAATATCTGCCGAAGGGGGCTGTGTGGTACGACTTCTGGACGGGCCGACAATATAGGGGCGGACAGACGGTGACCCTCGAGACTCGGCTCAACCGTGTGCCGATGTTCGTGCGTGCAGGCAGCATCCTACCCCTCGGGCCTGAGATGCAGTATGTCGGCGAGAAGGCATGGGACCAGTTGGAGCTACGCATCTACCCAGGAGCCGACGGCAGTTTCACACTCTACGAGGACGAGGGTGACGGCTATAACTACGAGCAAGGCGTCTACTCTACCATCACCTTCAGCTGGAATGACAAAACCCGCGAACTGACTATCGGCGAGCGGCAGGGAGAGTATCCTGGGATGCTCAAAAACAGGCGCTTCTCACTGGTGCTGCCCGGCGGCAAACAGCAAACCATCGACTACGATGGAACGGCTCAGAGCATCAAATTATCCGCAGAATAATATTAGAACAAAAAACTTCAAAATCTGACACAAATCTTTATAGCAGAAGAGATTTTTATTAGATTTTTGAAGATTTTTGTCCTTTCCAAAAGTATCCTATAAAAAAAGGAATATAAAAAACGTGAAAGCGAGGTGCAGTTCAGAATATTTTTGTATCTTTGCCAACAAATTCGATAATGAACATAAAACTATAAAGCAAAATGAACGAACAGAACGCAGGAATCAAGCCTTACGTGATCGGCTTGGACTTAGGAGGCACGAACTCCGTATTTGGCATCGTGGATGCCCGTGGTGAAATCAAGGCAACAACAGCCATCAAGACGGGCGGCTATGAAA
>DFGG01000162.1:12178-13051 GCA_002371695.1 bacterium UBA3756 | reverse complement strand
ATCGACAAGATCAAGGCCATGGGTATCGGAGCCCCCAACGGCAACTACTACAAGGGCACCATCGAGTTTGCTCCCAACCTGCCCTGGGCTCACGACGGCGTGGTGCCCCTGGCCAAGATGTTCAGCGAGCGCCTGAACAACATTCCCGTAGCGCTGACCAACGATGCCAACGCAGCTGCCATCGGCGAGATGGTATACGGTGTGGCACGCGGCATGAAGAACTTCATCGTCATCACCCTCGGTACGGGCGTAGGCTCAGGCATCGTGGTGAACGGACAGCTGCTCTACGGCCATGACGGTTTCGCCGGTGAACTGGGTCACGTGACGATGGTACGCGGTGAGGAAGGTCGTCTGTGCGGTTGCGGTCGTACGGGATGCCTGGAGTGCTACTGCTCTGCAACAGGTGTGGCTCGCACAGCCCGCGAACTGCTGAGCAAGACAAATCGTCCCAGTCTGCTGCGCGAGATGGATCCAGAGAAGATCACATCCCTGGATGTCTCCATCGCTGCCGGCAAGGGCGACGAGCTGGCCAAGGAAATCTATGAGTTCACTGGCAAGATGCTCGGAGAGGCCTGTGCCGACTTCGCAGCCTTCTCATCGCCCGAGGCATTCATCTTCTTCGGAGGTATGGTCAAGGCTGGTGAGCTGATCATGAAGCCCATCCGCGAAGCCTACGAGAAGCATGTACTGAAGATATTCAAGGGCAAGGCCCAGTTCCTGGTGAGCGGCCTCGACGGTGCTTCGGCTGCCGTTCTCGGAGCCTCGGCCATCGGCTGGGAAATTCAGTAACCAAACAAGGAAGACCTCCCCTATCCCCTCCTGTAGGAGGGGGATGGATACCCTGCCAACCCTTGCAGCTGTAGTAGTAACTGT
>DFGG01000162.1:9119-12059 GCA_002371695.1 bacterium UBA3756 | reverse complement strand
CTACAGGAGGGGATAGGGGAGGTCTTCGCATTGATACCCTGCCAGCCCTTGCAGCTGTAGTAGTAACTGTCCCCTGTAGGAGGGGCATGGATACCCTGCCAACCCTTGCAGCTGTAGTAGTAACTGTCCCCCTCCTACAGGAGGGGATAGGGGAGGTCTCCGCATTCGGTCACATCAGTCCCTCGACTGGCAGTTTCGCCTCTTTGCGATAAGCCAGTCCCGTAACAACACAACAGAGTTCACCCCGTTGGTTGGTGATACGCACATCGACGTATGGAATCTTGTGGTGATTATACACCTCGGTGGCCTCGGCGATGAGCGTGTCACCAGTTTTTGAACTATGCAAGAATACAATATTGTTCTCAATACCAAAGGTGAGGGCCTCGCGACTGTTCATCACGGCAGCCAGGGCGATGTCGGCAAGCGTAAAATAGACACCGCCCTGGCACACACCCCCTGCATTGAGATGCTCAGCGGTGACGAGGAGCTCAGCACGGGCATAACCCTCGCGTACCTCTTTAAGTATACAACCACTATTGGCTGCAAAACGGTCATTTTGTGTTAAAAAGTCCTTTAAAGTCATCGTTTACTGAATTTTTGACGGCAAAATTAAGGTTTTTCTTTCAATTTATCAAAAAAGTGGGCGAAAAATTTGTTAGAAAAGAATATTATGTGTACTTTTGCAACCGAAATCAAATAAAAACGGATTATATGAATAGTATGTATAACAATTGGTGGTGGCGCAGCTCGAGATTGAAATAGTCGCGAGGCAGTAAGCCATACCAGTTATCATACCAAAGATAAAGAGAGGCTCGTCGCGACAGCGGCGAGTCTTTTTTTTGAAAGTATTCACACAAAAACATCAATATATGAAAGAAAGTTATTTTGTCGACGAAAGAGGGTTCTACGGTGAGTTTGGCGGTGCCTACGTGCCGGAGATACTCTACAAGTGCGTACACGACCTGCAGGAGGCCTACCGTCCAATCATCGAGTCGGAGGAATTCAAGCGCGAGTACCACCAGTTGCTGAAGGACTATGTGGGTCGTCCGTCACCACTCTACTATGCCAAGCGGATGAGTGAGCGCTACGGTTGCAAGCTCTACCTGAAGCGTGAGGACTTGAACCACACGGGAGCCCACAAGATCAACAACACCATCGGCCAGATACTACTGGCCAAGAAAATGGGCAAGACACGTATCATCGCTGAGACGGGAGCCGGACAGCACGGCGTGGCAACGGCTACAGTCTGCGCACTGATGAATATGAAGTGCGAGGTGTTTATGGGTGCCACCGACGTGGAGCGCCAGCACACCAACGTGGAGCGCATGAAAATGTTGGGGGCTGAAGTTCACCCTGTCCGTACAGGCAACATGACGCTGAGCGATGCCTGCTCAGAAGCCATCCGTGACTGGTGCTGCCACCCTCAGGACACCTTCTACATCGTAGGCTCGACGATGGGGCCACATCCCTACCCTGACCTCGTAGCACGCATGCAAAGCGTCATCTCGGAGGAGATCAAGTGGCAGCTCGAAGAACAGATCGGGCGCGACTATCCCGACTACCTCATCGCATGCATCGGGGGAGGCTCGAATGCTGCCGGCACCATCTACCACTATGTGGACGACGAGCGAGTGAAGATTGTTCTGGCAGAGGCTGGTGGACACGGCTGGCAGACAGACCACACTGCAGCCACCATCCACAAAGGCACCATGGGTATCCTGCACGGTGCCAAGATGCTGGTCATGCAAAATGAGGACGGACAGATAGAGGAAGCCTTCACTATATCGGCAGGACTCGACTATCCCGGCGTAGGCCCCATGCACTGCAACATGGCCAAGAAGGGAAGAACGCAGGTGCTGAGCATCAACGACGACGAGGCTATCTACGGAGGGTACGAACTGACGAGAATGGAGGGCATCATACCTGCCATTGAGAGCGCACATGCCATCGCAGCCCTCTCGAAACTGAAGTTCAAGTCTGACGACGTAGTGGTTCTCACTGTCAGCGGCCGCGGAGACAAGGATGTTGAGACATACCTGAAGAACAAGGCGATGGCGAAAGAATACGGAAAGTTCTAACCAGAAATGAGTGATTATGATTACCTATAGATACCAAACAAACAGCAGGACAATCCTGGCAGACCTGTATACGCCTGTCGGCGTGTATATGCGGCTCAGAGACATTTATCCGCAAAGTGCCCTGATGGAGAGTTCCGATTATCACGACAAGAACAACTCACGCTCGTTTATCGGCATCAACCCGATTGCATCCGTTGCCATCGGACATGGTGAGGCCACCGTGAATTTCCCTGACGGCAGCATAGAGAAACACGCCGTGAACAAGGAGTACCGTTCTGACAATGCCATTCATGCACTGATTGACCGTATCCAGGTGACTGGCGAACATGCCGAGGTATGCGGCCTCTACGGCTACACCTCGTTCAATGCGGTGCGCTACTTCGAGGGCATCGCCGTAAAAGACGAGACACAGGAGAAAAACGATGCGCCCGATATGCTATATATATTATATAAGGTGGTCATCGTATTCGACCATTTCAACAACACGCTGACCGTCGTCAGCCTAAGTTCTGATGATCAGGAGCAACCGGAAAATCCGGAAATCTCAGCCGTCTTCAAGGCGATGAACAAAGCCAACATACAGGCCTACGACTTCCACCCCGTGGGCGACGTAAGGAGTACGCTAACTGACGAGGAGCATAAGGCCAACATCCGACGCGGCATCCAGCACTGCATGAGAGGCGACGTGTTCCAGATTGTGCTCTCACGCCGGTTCATCCAGCAATATGAGGGTGACGACTTCAAACTGTATCGCGCCTTGAGGAGCATTAATCCCAGTCCTTATCTCTTCTACTTCGACTTTGGTGGCTTTCGCATCTTCGGAAGTTCACCAGAGACGCACTGCAGGATTGAGAGGTTAGAG
>DFGG01000162.1:3758-9031 GCA_002371695.1 bacterium UBA3756 | reverse complement strand
GCTTACATCGACCCCATCGCCGGCACCACCAAGCGTACGGGCGATGCAGAGGCTGACCGCAAGGGGGCTGAGTACCTGAGGAAAGACCCCAAGGAGAATGCGGAGCACGTGATGCTGGTAGACCTGGCCCGCAACGACCTGTCGAGGAACTGCCACGGGGTGAAGGTCGATTTTTATAAAGACTTGCAATACTATTCGCATGTCATCCATCTGGTATCTCGCGTAAGTGGTGAGCTCGATGAGAGTGCCGATCCCATCAAGGCGTTTATCGACACATTTCCTGCCGGCACGCTTTCCGGTGCACCCAAAGTCAGGGCGATGCAACTGATCTCGGAGTATGAACCGCACAACCGCGGTGCATACGGAGGATGTATTGGCTATATCGGATTAGACGGTAGTCTGAATCAGGCTATTACCATCCGCACTTTCGTATCGCGCAATGGTGAACTCTGGTTCCAGGCAGGAGGCGGCATCGTGGCCAAGAGCGACGAGGAATATGAGTTGCAGGAAGTAAACAACAAACTGGGAGCCTTAAGGAGAGCCATCCTCATGGCAGAGAACATGTAGCATCGGACTGACACGTACTAACACGGAAAGATTATGAAGATAGTTATCATAGACAATTACGACTCATTCACATATAATCTGAGTCATTTGGTGAAAGAGTTGGGCGCACAAGTAACGGTGTTGCGCAACGACCAGTTTGAACTGCCGCAGCTGGAGGAATTCTCGAAGATCATCCTTTCACCCGGACCTGGCATTCCTTCAGAGGCAGGATTGCTGCTCGATGTGATACGTACCTATGCCGGGAAGAAGCCTATTCTGGGTGTCTGCCTGGGTCATCAGGCCATTGGCGAGGTATTCGGAGGAAAACTGGAGAATCTTTCAGAGGTATTCCACGGTGTAGCCACTGAAGGCACACAGTTTGGCAACGACGAGATATTTTACGGCCTTCCCAACCGCATTACCATGGGACGCTACCACTCCTGGGTAGTGTCGAAAGAGGACTTCCCTGACTGCCTGGAGATTACGGCCGAGAGCGACGAGGGGCAGATTATGGCCTTGAGACATAGGCAATACAATATCCGCGGTATACAGTTCCACCCAGAGAGTGTACTGACACCCGACGGCCGAAAGATACTGCAAAACTGGATGTTTCTTTAACTGATAATTGACAATTGAAATATGGCTAAACAGACAATGAAAGACATCCTGAACAGGATGCTGAACCACGAGGAACTGACTCGTGAAGAGATGAAGAATATTCTGATTGGAATCACCCAAAGTGAATTTCCGACAGAACAGATCACTGCGCTACTGACTGCACTGCAGATGCGAGGCGTGACGGTAGACGAACTGCTCGGATTCCGTGATGGAATCTTGGAAACAGGCGTGCCTGCCATCATGCATGCAGACCGCTACATCGACGTGGTGGGTACAGGCGGCGACCGGAAAAACACGTTTAACATTTCCACGACCAGCTGCTTCGTCATCGCCGGTGCCGGCTACAAGGTGGCAAAGCACGGCAACTATGCTGCCACGTCGGTATCAGGCGCATCAAATGTCATCCAGCATCACGGCATTAAGTTTACCGACGATATCGACAAGCTGAATCGCAGCCTCGACGAGGCGGGCATTGTGTACCTGCATGCCCAGCTCTTCGCCAAGGCGATGAAATTTGTGGGTCCCATCCGCAAGGCACTGCAGTTCCCCACCATTTTTAATCTTCTGGGGCCACTTGTTAATCCTAGTCAACCCAAGTGCCAGCTCTTGGGTGTGGCCAATCTCGACCAGATGCGTCTCTACAACCAGGTGTACCAGAAGATAGGTATCGACTATGGTATCGTGAACAGTATCGACGGTTATGACGAGATCTCACTGACAGGCGACTTCAAAGTGACTACCCGTCAGTATGAACGAATCTTCAAACCCAGCGACCTCGGCTTTGAGATTGCCAAGCCTGAAGAACTCGTGGGTGGTGCCACAGAAGAAGAAGCCGCTGCCATCTTCGATGCCGTACTGGAGAACCGCGCCCTGCCTGCACAGAAGAACATCGTGCTGGCCAATGCAGCCTTTGGAATCCAGGTGCTGGAACGTGGCGAGAAGAGTATAGAGGAGTGTATCGACATTGCCCGTGAGAGTATCGACAGCGGTGCTGCACTCAGGACATTCAAGAAATTCGTGGAACTGAACAGCTGATTTTCGCAACTACAACTGATACGAGTATGATGGCAAAAGACATTCTGGAAGAGATCGTAGCCCACAAGCGGCTGGAAGTGGAGCGCTTCAAAACGGAACTGAGCGAACGGGAGATACACAGACGGGTAGAGCTCCTACTCGACTTCAAGGTAGCCTCGATGTCGCAGGCACTCAGCACCTCTGACTCAGGGATTATTGCTGAGTTTAAGCGCAAGTCGCCCTCGAAGGGGTGGATTAAGGAAGAAGGGCGTGCTGACATCATTCCGTTAAGCTATCAGCAGAATGGCGCTTCGGCCGTGAGCATTCTGACTGACGAGAAATATTTCGGTGGCTGCGACGATTTTATCAGCACGGCCAGACATTCCGGCGTCAAGATACCGGTGCTCTACAAGAACTTCGTCATCGACGAGTATCAACTGTTTCAGGCCCGTCTCTGCGGGGCCAGTGCCGTACTGCTGATAGCAGCCGACCTCTCACGACAGGAATGCCAAGTGCTCATGGCCACTGCCCATGAGTTAGGCCTCGAGGTACTGCTCGAGATGCACTCAGAGCCAGAACTGGAATATGCAGAACTGGAACCAGACATGTGTGGCATCAACAACCGCAACCTCGGCTCGTTCGTCACAGATGTAGAGAATTCTTTCCGGCTGGCAGCACTACTCCCCAAAGAAGCAGTGAAGGTTAGTGAGAGCGGTATTTCGAATCCAGAAACCGTCAAAAGCCTGCGACTGGCCGGTTTCCGCGGTTTCCTGATTGGTGAGAACTTTATGAAGACGGATGATCCTGGACAATCACTAAAAGAATTCATCGAACAATTATGAATTGTGAATTAATCAAGGTATGCGGAATGCGAGAAGCGGAAAACATCCGTGAAGTGGAGGCACTGGGCCCCGACTGGATGGGTTTTATCTTCTGGGGAAAGAGCAAGAGGAATGTCAGCAAAATTCCGCCATACCTTCCTAAAGCATGCAAACGTGTAGGCGTTTTCGTCGATGAAAGTCCTGACACCATCATTGCCTTCGCAAGGGAGTATTCCCTCGACCTCATCCAACTGCACGGCCAGGAGTCGCCAGAATTTATTCAGCACCTCCGCTCCCTCTGTTCCGCAAACTGCGATAACATCGCAGTCCCTCGCCTTATCAAGGCCTTCAACATTGCCACAGTAGAAGACCTTGAGAAGACGAAGCCCTACGAAGGCATCGTCGACTTCTTTCTCTTCGACACCAAAGGGAAGATGGTTGGCGGCAATGGCGAACAGTTCGACTGGTCTATACTCAATCACTATCACGGCTCCACCCCATTTCTGCTAAGTGGTGGCATTGGTCCAAACGATGTCGAGCACGTAAGATCTTTTCATCACACATCATGCATAGGCATCGACCTCAATAGCCGTTTTGAGCTGGAACCCGGGCTGAAAGATACAGACAAGCTAAAAATATTCATTAAACAGATAAGAAACAACTAAAGGATATGGGAAACAAAATCAACGAACTATTTGCAAAGAGCAAAGACAAGAAACTACTGTCACTCTATTTCTGTGCTGGCAGTCCCACTCTGGAAGGCACAGGTGATGTCATTCTGGCCATGCAGCGCCGGGGCATCGCGATGATTGAGGTGGGCATCCCCTTCAGCGATCCACTTGCCGACGGCCCCGTCATCCAAAGTGCCGCCACTCAGGCCCTCAAAAACGGCATGAATCTCAAGACCCTCTTCAAGCAACTGAAGGCTATCAAAAATGACGTACAGATACCATTGATACTGATGGGCTATCTGAATCCGATCCTACACTACGGTATCGAAGCATTCTGCCAAAGTTGTGTGGAGAGTGGCGTGAGCGGAATGATCATTCCAGACCTGCCCTTCAAGGACTACCAAGACACAGTAAAGCCCATCGCCGACAAGTACGACTTGAGAGTGATTATGCTCATTACACCTGAGACCTCAGAAGACCGCATCCGCTTCATCGACGACAACACTGATGGATTCATCTATATGGTCAGTTCGGCAGCTATCACTGGAGCACAGAATTCATTTGACGATGCCAAGCAGGAGTATTTCCGCCGCATCAACCAGATGGACCTGCGCAATCCCCGTATGATTGGCTTTGGCATCAGTAACAAACAAACCCTGGAGGCTGCCCAACAGAATGCTGCCGGCGCCATCATTGGTTCGAAATTCGTTACGCTGCTCAATGAGAGTAAAAATGCTGACGAGGCACTCGATAAACTCTTCGACGTCCTGAAAAGATAACGTTTACGTTATTTTTTTCCTTTTATAGTTCGTAGTCTCACTTTTTTCTCGTATCTTTGCAGAGCAAATCGTGAACTACGGACTAAAGCATTTAGAAATGTATCAATTTATGAAGAAGTTTTTCCCATTACTGATGCTATGTCTGCTTGCTCCCCAACTGGCAGTTGCCCAAGGTTGGAATGAAGAGGAGTACAAGCAGATTGAGCAGAGCATCCGCCTACCACAATTCGCGGACAAAGAGTTTCTCATCACCAAGTACGGTGCAAAGACCGATGCAACGGCTGCTAAGAACCAAAAGGCCATCCAAAAGGCTATCGACCAGTGTTCAAAGAAGGGCGGAGGCCGCGTGGTGGTTCCTGCTGGTCAGAAGTTCCTCACAGGCGCCATCACACTGAAGAGCGGTGTTAACCTGGAGGTGCAGGAAGGAGCCGTTCTGGAGTTTGTCTTCGAGCCAGAGCTCTATCCCATTGTCGAGACATCATGGGAGGGTTTGGAGTGCTTCAACCTCTCGCCATGCGTCTATGCCTACAAAGCCAAGGATATCGCTATCACCGGCAAGGGTACCATCGACGGCGGTGGTACCAACGACACCTGGTGGCCCTGGAACGGCAATCCCCGTTTCGGATGGAAGGAAGGGATGATCAGCCAGCGCAACGGCTCACGTGCCCGGCTGCTGAAGAACGGTGAGGACGGCATCCCGATGTATAACGAGAAGGGCGAGCGTTCACCAGAGCGTGTGTTCACTGCGAAAGACGGACTTCGTCCGCAACTTGTCAGCTTCAACAAATGCGAGAGTATCCTCTTGGAAGATGTTACCCTGCTGC
>DFGG01000162.1:0-3747 GCA_002371695.1 bacterium UBA3756 | reverse complement strand
GGGTGATTCACCCCCTGCATTCGACGGATATCACAGTGCGACGTGTGAAGATGATCAACGACGGTCCCAATGGCGACGGCTGCGATCCGGAATGCTGCGACCGGGTGCTGATTGAGGACTGTTTCTTCAATACAGGCGATGACTGTATCGCCATCAAGAGCGGACGTAACCGTGACGGACGCGAGCGTAACATGCCTTCTAAGAATATTATCATCCGTCGCTGCGAGATGAAGAACGGGCACGGTGGCGTGGTCATCGGCTCTGAGATTTCCGGAGGCTGCCAGAACGTTTATGCCCACGACTGCGTGATGGACTCACCGGAGTTGGAGCGTGTGCTGCGCATCAAGACAAACTCCTGTCGTGGAGGCATCATTGAGAACATCAACATGAAGGATGTGAAGGTAGGTGTCTGCAAGGAGAGCATACTGAAGATTAATCTCGACTACGAGCACAATGAAATCTGCTGCCGCGGGAACTTCCCGATTGTACGGAATATCTATATGGAGAACGTGACGAGTGAGAAGTCGAAGTACGGCGTACAGATCATCGGCCTCGACGAGGACACCTACGTCTACGATGTCAAGGTGAAGAACTGTAAGTTCAATGGTGTGGAAAGTGGTAATTTCCGTTCAGGAAAGACACGCAACATCACCTTCGAAGACCTCTTCGTCAACGGCTCACTCGCCCTGACAGAAATGCCTTACAAGCACTATTCGGAGTGGCTTACCTATTCAGAGATGAAACGCGTGCCTAAGTCCTATCTGC
The DNA here is from genome assembly GCA_002371695.1 of bacterium UBA3756. Next base: position 2,982 of record DFGG01000162.1, on the reverse strand, counting down.
TCGATTTCTCTTCAAAGCCCAAGTGGAGCTACGTGATGGGTATCGAACTGGAAGGTATGCTCGACACCTATCTGAAATACGGTGGCGATGCCATCCTGAACTACTGCAAGGAATACACCGACACGATGATCAACGCCAAGGGCGACATCCGAGGCTATAATATCCTTGACTACAACCTCGACAACATCCGCACAGGACACTTTGTGACCCGTATGTACCAGAACTGGCCTGAGCAGAAGAACCTGTTGGCCATGAAGACGATGATGAAACAACTGCAGAACCAGCCTCGTACCATTGCCGACAAGGTATTCTGGCATAAGGCCATCTACGCCTATCAAGTGTGGCTCGACGGTATCTTCATGGGACTACCCTACCGCTGTCTGACGGCTCCCATTACGATCAAGAAGGCAAAAGACATCACCGCCGTCTATGATGATGCCGTCAATCAGTTGAAGACCACCTATGAGCGCACCCTCGACCCCAAGACAGGACTTAACCGTCATGCCTATGACGAGACACGTAAGACTTTCTGGGCAGATAAGGAGACAGGACTCTCCCAGCACTGCTGGGGCCGTGCCCAGGGTTGGTATACGATGGCACTCATCGAGGTGCTCGACGCCCTGCCTGAGGACTATGCCCGCCGCAGTGAGGTCATCGACCTGCTGGTGAAGGATTTCGATGCCATTCTCAAATGGCAGGACAAGCAGACTGGCACCTGGTATCAGGTGATGGACTCTCCTGAGCGCAAAGGCAACTACTTGGAGAGTACCTGCACCGCTATGTTCACCTATGCTCTGCTGAAAGCATACCGCAAAGGATATGTAGGCACGAAATACCGCGATGCAGGCATTAAGGCCTACAAAGGAATCATCAACAACTTCATCCGCGTGAATGCCGACAAGACCATCTCACTGACCAACTGCTGTGCCGTGGCGGGTCTTGGCCCGGCAGCCACGCCAGAAGTACAGGCTGCCATGAAGAAGATCAATCCAAAGGGCAGCGTCAAGGAAAACAAGAGGCGCGATGGGGGCTACGACTACTACCTCTCGGAACCCGTCCGCGACAACGATGCCAAGGGTGTAGGCCCCTTCATCTGGGCATCGCTCGAAATGGAAGCATTAGGCTATGATACAGAGAACACGACGGCTGCCATCGACAGGCAGTCCGTCGTGAACCGTAATAACCCAGTCATCAGCGAGGCTGACCCTCTGGCCTCGCTGACGGTGGGTAACGGACACTTTGCAACGACGGTCGACGTTACCGGCCTGCAGTCGTTCCCTTTTGATTATGAGGCAGGTGTGCCTCTGAACGCCATGTCCGACTGGGGATGGCACAAGTTCGAAAACACCAGCCACCTGACGGCGTCGGAAAGCGAGAAAGCCTTCGACCTGGGGCACGGCCATCAGGAGGTTTATGCCGTTGAGTTTAAGAAGGCAGAGGATGGCCGCCACAAGGAGGCCACCGAGTATTTCCGTGTCAATCCTCACCGCCTCAACCTCGGCACCATCGGCCTCACATTCAAGGATACAGAGGGGAAGGAACTCCCCCTGTCAGCCATCACCAACATCCGTCAGGAGCTGAAGCTCTGGGACGGCGAAATAGAATCATCATACAGAATCGGCGGCACGCCCGTCGAAGTCAGCACTGGCGTACATCCAGCTAAGGATGCCCTGTATGCCCGCATCAAGACCGACCTTTTAGCAGAAGGGAAAGCAGTGGTCAACATCCGCTTCTCCTACCCCACCGGAAAACACGCCGACGATGCCAACGACTGGACAAAACCTGAGCGCCACCAGTCACGCATCATCTCCCAAGACGACCATTCTGCACTGATTGAGCGCTCGCTCGACAGCACCCGATACAGCGTTCTCCTGCAGTGGGAAGGCAATGCCTCCATTCAGGAAATCGCTCCTCACCACTTTACCCTCACCACTACCGACGATGTCCTCACTATTTCCGCCGAGTACCTCCCAGGATTATCCGAATTATCCGGAAATGCCTCTCCCCGCTTCGAATACGACCAATACCACAAGGCCACCCTCCGTCACTGGAGCCGTTGGTGGCGCGAAGGAGCCATCGTCGACTTCTCCCACTGTACCGACCCACGCGCCAAGGAACTGGAGCGCCGCGTCGTCCTCTCCCAATACCTCACTCAGATTAACTGCGCCAATGCCATGCCCCCACAGGAGACTGGACTTACCTATAACAGTTGGTTTGGTCGTCCACACCTCGAGATGACATGGTGGCACGCCGTAGACTTCGCCCTGTGGAACCGTCCTGGAGTCATAGCCCAAATGCTCGACTGGTACAACACCAAGGCATATCCCGTAGCCCGCAAAATAGCAGAGCGACAGGGTTTCAAAGGCGTACGCTGGATGAAGATGACCGACCCCTGGGCTGGCGAGGCGCCATCCAATACCGGCTCATTCCTTATCTGGCAACAGCCTCACTACATCTACCTCGCCGAGGAGATGTACCGAGCCAATCCATCCTCAGAAACCCTGAAGAAATACGCCGAACAAGTGGAAGCCACCGCCGAGTTCATGGCCGACTTCGTCACCCCCAGCAAAGTAAACAGCGGTAGTTCCGCCGTCCAATACATCCTCCGAGGCGCCACCGCCATGCAGGAGTGCATGACCAAAGACATCAGCTACAACCAGCCCTTCGAACTGGCATACTGGTGTTACGGCCTCAGCATCGCCCAACAATGGCGTGAGCGTCAGGGTAAGGAACGTGTACCTCTCTGGGATGACATCATTTCGAAGATGAGCACACTACCGGAAGCTAACGGGATCTATACAGCCGGACTCCCCTTAGGTAAAGTTGACAAATTAGAATCATTTAACCCCTTCAACACTGTTGGAGGAAATGCTTCTGCAAACATAACAACAGAACCCTTCGCCGAGAAAACACGCAACGATCATCCCGCCGTGCTCGGTGCCTGCGGACTTCTGCCCTACTATCCTATATATAATAAGGTGG
>DFGG01000030.1:11608-19184 GCA_002371695.1 bacterium UBA3756 | reverse complement strand
TTAGACGGTCTGAGTAACCGGCTAACACCAGCAGGATGATGGTGGCAATATTGGCTCCGGCCACCATGTTAAGCGTGAATGATTTGAGTTGCTTAATCATCGGTTGCTGGCATCAAAGAGTTTTTGTTTCTCCTCTTTCGATAAGCTGTCGTAACCACTCTTGCGTATCTTGTCTAATATGGCGTCAATTTCGTCTTGATTAGCTTTTTTACGGGCATTGTACTCCATGTCAGCCTCTTTGGAGCCTCCGCGCTCTGCATGCATATTTGGATTGTGGTGTTGATTTTGCTGACGCTGGTCAAAGTTGCGTTTCAAGTTCTCGAAGAATTGTTGCCCACGGCTTTTGTCGAAACGGGCGTTGGGGTGTTTGTTCCAGTAGCGTATCATCAGGAAACCGAAGAGCATGCCACCCAAGTGGGCCGTATGGGCCACACCGTCGCCGGCAGAGGTGATGGATGAGAAAAACTCAATGGCCACGTATCCCATGACAAACCATTTAGCCTTGATGGGGAAGGGAAAAGGTATGATAAACAGTCGTTCATTGGGGAATGTCATTCCGAAGGCAAGGATGACGGCGTAGACAGCTCCAGAAGCTCCGATGGTAGTCCAGCTATTGAGTACGCTGGCATACTGTGCGCCATATTGGAGAACAGTGGATAATCCAGCTCCCGGTACCTGTGAAATGACAGTATAATAGAATGACCCAAACTGAGCGACCTCCTGCAGAATTCCTGCTCCGATGCCGCAAGTAATGTAATAAAAAAGGAACTTCTTGGGACCCCATACATTCTCAATGACACAGCCAAACATCCAAAGGCCGAACATGTTGCTCAGGATGTGCATGAAATTAGCATGTAGGAACAGATATGTCACAAGTTGGTACAAGTGGAAATCATTTGCCATAAAGAAATGAAGTCCGCCGATGTCGGCAAGATCAATTCCCCTCATTTGGAGAACTAAAGTCGCTAAAAAAGCGAGTCCGTTGATAATCAACAGATTCTTGGTGATGGTAGGTATTCGAAACACGATACTATTTATTCTAAACGATTTACGAATATAAAAACCTGGCGGTGGGTGTCTGCACCTTTTTACGCCTTTCGGGTGCAAAATTACGAAAAATATCTCTTTTTTTGCTGAAAAATGGGGCGGAAACAACTATTTTTCGATAAAAATGTTATTTTTTCGGTTTTTTTGTTGTTTTTTTAATAACTTTCTCTTATATTTGCGAAGAATTTCATAGTATAATCAGTTTTAATAACAATAATTAATCAAATTAACAACATTATGAACAAAACAGAATTGGTAGAGAAGATTGCAGCAGGTGCTGGTCTCTCAAAGGTTGATGCAAAGAAAGCTCTTGACGCAACGGTTGCAGCCATTAAGGATGCTCTCGTAGCAGGTGACAAGATTGCCCTCGTTGGTTTCGGTACTTTCAGTGTTAGCGAGCGCCCCGCTCGTGAGGGTATCAACCCCGCAACAAAGGAGAAGATCAAGATTGCTGCCAAGAAGGTTGCCAAGTTTAAGGCTGGTGCTGACCTCGCAGACGCACTCTAATAGTAATTTGTAAACAAAATTTAAATGGGATTCCTGCGAAAGGAATCCCATTTTGTTTTCTGTTTACTTGGGCTGTTTACCGATATAGGCAAGAATACCGCCGTCAACATAGAGGATATGTCCGTTGACTGCGTCAGAAGCATGTGAAGCCAGGAATACGGCTGGACCACCGAGTTCAGAGGGATCGAGCCAGCGTCCGGCAGGAGTCTTGGCGCAGATGAAGCTGTCGAACGGGTGGCGGCTGCCGTCTGGCTGACGCTCACGGAGAGGAGCGGTCTGCGGTGTGGCGATGTAGCCTGGGCCAATACCGTTACACTGGATATTGTACTCACCATATTCAGAGCAGATATTGCGGGTAAGCATTTTCAGACCACCCTTGGCAGCAGCATAAGCACTGACGGTCTCACGACCCAGTTCCGACATCATCGAGCAGATATTGATGATCTTGCCTTCTTTACGTTCCATCATCTCGGGGATGACTGCTGAAGAGCAGATGAACGGACCAACGAGGTCGATATCGATGACCTGCTGGAATTCGGCGCGCTTCATCTCGTGCATCGGGATGCGCTTGATGATGCCGGCATTGTTTACCAAAATATCAATCTGACCTACCTCCTGGTGGATTTGCTCCACGAGGGCCTTCACGGCGTTCTCATCGGTCACGTCGCACACGTAGCCCTTCACGTTCTCGATGCCTGCCTCTTTGTAGTTGGCCAGACCGCGCTCGAGGGCTGCCTCATTGATGTCGTTGAAGATGATGGTCTTGATGCCTGCATTCACAAATGCCTTGGCAATGTTGAAACCGATACCGTAAGATGCGCCGGTAATCCACGCGTTCTTACCTTCTAATGAAAATAGATTTGCCATAAATTGTTTGTTTTTGAAGTTATTTTAAATCAGTGATATTTGAAAAGTCCTGGTCGCCATAGTCGAGATTCTCACCACCCATCCCCCAGATAAATGTGTAATTGTGGGTCGCTGCTGCACTGTGGATGCTCCATTCTGGGGATAGTACGGCTTGCTCGCCGCGCATCCAGATGTGGCGCGTCTCTTGTGGTTCACCCATGAAGTGGCAAATGGCTTGATCCTCTGGCAGCTCGAAGTAGAAGTAAGCTTCCATGCGACGGCTGTGAACGTGAGCTGGCATGGTGTTCCATATACTGCCAGTGGCCAATTCGGTCATCCCCATCTGTAACTGACAGGTGGGCAGTACCTGATTGACGATCATCTTGTTGATGTTACGCTCGTTGGCTGTCTTCAATTCTCCCATGTGTGCTACAACGGCATCTTTCTTCGTAATCTTACGGCATGGATAGGCACAATGGGCTGTGGTAGAGTTGAAGTAGAATTTGGCAGGGTGGTTTGCGTCCTTACTGCTGAATATCACATCGCGATCACCGCGCCCCACGTATAGAGCTTCCTTAAAAGCTAACTCGAATGTCTCGTCACCTACCAGTACTACACCATCTCCACCTACGTTGTAGATTCCAATCTCACGGCGTTGGGTGAAATAGTCAGCCTTCAAGGGGTCGATAGCTTCCAGCTTAAGGGATTCGGTAGCAGGCATAGCCCCTCCAACAACCATTCGGTCGTACATCGAGTAGACCATATTTACCTCATCAGTGGCAAATATCCGCTCTATAAGGAAATCCCTACGCAGCCGGGCAGTGTCATACTGTCTGGCATCTTCAGGATGAGCTGCATACCTTATTTCATAGTTAGTCTTCATAAGCTTTTGATTTGTTCTTTAGGGTTGGACGACTCGGATTCGAACCGGGAATGACAGAACCAAAACCTGTAGTGTTACCATTACACCATCGTCCAGTTTGCGGTTGCAAAGGTAGTGAAAATTTGGCATATAGCCAAATTTTCACTTATCTTTCTTATTTTACGATGAGCAGATAGTAGTTCTTTTTGCCTTTTTGTGCCAAAATATACTTGCCATCGATGAGGTCGTCGGCCGTGATGGCACGGTTTTGGTCTGTCAGCTTCTCCTTGTTCAGGCTGACACCTCCGCCCTGTACCATCTTGCGCATCTCACCTTTGGAAGGGAATACGGGGGCTGATGTGGTCAGTAGTTCGATGGCAGGCTGTCCGAGCTGGTCTTTGGAAATCTCGTGTTGCTCCACACCGTCGAACACATCGAGGAAAGTCTGCTCGTCGAGACGCTCAAGAGCTTCCTTCGTTGACTTGCCGAACAGGATATTTGAAGCTTCGATAGCCATGTCCAGTGCCTCTTGTCCATGTACCATGGTGGTTACTTCCTCGGCCAGGCGCTTCTGAAGGATACGGCGTCCGGGATCTTGCTTGTGCTCCTCCACGAGCTGGTCGATGACATCCTTCTCCAGTGAGGTGAATATCTTGATGTACTTCTCTGCGTCGTCATCGCTCACGTTGAGCCAGAATTGGTAGAAACGGTAGGGTGAGGTGCGCTTCGGATCCAACCATACGTTGCCGCTCTCTGTCTTGCCGAACTTCTTTCCGTCGGCCTTGGTTATCAGAGGACAGGTCAGTGCGAAAGCCTCGCATTCATGTCCAAGAGTACGGCGAATCAGTTCTGTACCTGTCGTGATGTTGCCCCACTGGTCGTTGCCACCCAGTTGCAGCTTGCAGTTCTTATGCTGATAGAGATATAGGAAATCGTAGCCCTGCAGCAGCTGATAGGTGAACTCTGTGAAAGACAGTCCGTCGCGGGCTGTACCGTTCAGTCGCTGCTGCACACTGTCCTTGGCCATCATATAGTTGACGGTGATGTGCTTGCCCACCTCACGGGCAAAATCGAGGAAGGTGAAGTCCTTCATCCAGTCGTAGTTGTTAACCATCTCGGCAGCATTGGGCTCCTTCGACTCAAAGTCGAGGAACTTGGCCACCTGCTTCTTGATGCACTCCTGGTTGTGGTAGAGGGTCTCAGCATTCAGCAGGTTGCGCTCCTGGCTCTTGCCGGAGGGATCGCCGATCATACCAGTGGCACCGCCAACGAGGATGATGGGCTTATGGCCACAGCGCTGCAGATGGCGAAGCATCATGATGCCGCACAGGTGACCGATGTGCAGCGAGTCGGCTGTTGGGTCGGTACCCAGATAGGCTGTCACCATCTCTTTCTGTAGCAGTTCCTCGGTGCCGGGCATCATTTGTGCCAGCATGCCGCGCCATTTCAGTTCTTCAACAAAGTTTTTAATCATCGAATGATTCTTATTTTAATGAATAATTATGTTGTGGGGCTCCGATAACTCGGGAAACTTACGGCACCGGATCATATCCGGAACCACCCCAGGGATTGCATCTGAGTATTCGCCAGACTGCCAGATATAGTCCCTTGAAAGGACCATGTTTGCGGAGTGCCTGCTTCGCATATTCGCTGCATGTCGGCGTGAACCGGCAGGAGGGTGGCGTGAATGGCGAGATACAGGTCTGGTAGAACACGATAGGCAGACAAAGCAGCCATGTGATAGCTTTCGAGAGGAATTGGCAGATGAGTCGGATGGTATTCATACGTTTACTGCCACTTTTTCCATTAGTCTGCTGACGCTCTTCTCAATCCGCTGGCTGCTGTAGTGCCAGTCAGAGAGCCATATGAAGGCAATGGCTATGGAGATGCCTTCCGGGATTCTCTGTGCCAGCAGATGTCTGTGAAGACGATATGCCTCGCGTATTTGCCGCTTCACCCTGTTACGGTCGACGGCGTGTTTGAAGTGCCTTTTGGAAACGCTGACCAGCACCTGTAGGGGTTCGCCGTCACGTTCTTTTTGCATATAGACAATTCTCAGTGGAAAGGCAGACATTGATTGGCTGCTGCCTTTACTGAAGAGCTGTTCTATCAGTTTCCGGCTGACGATACGCTCTCTCTTACTGAATGTCAGAGATGCGGATTCCGCCATAATATATAATAAGGTGTCAACCTTCCTGTTCCAATAGATAATGCTGCAAGGCAGCTGTCATTGAAGGATATTTCTCCGTGGGAGCTTCAATGTCGAGTCGCAGTCCTGCTTCTTTGGCTGCTTTGGCCGTGGTAGGACCAAAGGTGGCAATGGCTATCTTGTCCTGCTTGAAACTGGGGAAGTTCTTCGTGAGTGACTCGATACCCGACGGACTGAAGAATATCAGCATGTCGTAGTCGAAATTCTTAACCTCCTCAGGTGTGAAATCGTTGCTGACGGTCTTGTACATCACCACCTCATGGTGGATCAGCTTCTTGCTGTCGAGCAGGTTTGAGAGACTGTCGTTGTGTACATCGCTCATTGGCACGAGATATTTTTCAGTCTTGTGCTTGACCATTGTCGGCACCAGATCATCAATCTTTCCCGTCTCACCGAAGAAGACCTTACGCTTGCGATACTGCACATATTTCTGGATATACAGAGCGATTGTCTCTGTGACGCAGAAGTACTTCATGTCCTCAGGGATGTTCACTCTTAACTCCTTTGCCATATTGAAGAAGTGATCAATGGCATGGCGGGAGGTGAAGACAACTGCAGTATGGTCCAGAATGCTCACCTTCTGAGCCCGGAACTCCTTTGAGGTGATTCCTTCCACCTTGATAAAGGGACGGAACACCAGTTCTACCTCAAATCTCTTCGCAATATCGAAATATGGCGATTTCTCACTCGTTGGCTTTGGCTGTGAAACCAGAATCTTTTTGATCATCTGTGTCCTAAAAATTTATTTTCAATGCGTTGGTCATTACCTCAAGTCCACCCCAGAGAGTGGCTAAGGGAACGATTTCAAGGGCGCAAAAGTACAAAATTATTTGCAGAAAAATACCATTTTGTCTAAAAAAGATTACATAGCACTTATAAAAAGACAATAATTTAACTAAAAAGACCACTGTCAGTACATAATAGATAATGGTTTGGTGAGCAACATTGAGATAACCGAGCAACAATATTGCCGGGTAAAGAAAGAACCCTTCCATGGTCGTCAAGAAGAGCGAAGTATGTGCCCATTGTCTGTTTTTCTTACTACCGAAGAAGGTGATGGCGGCAATAGAGTGGACGATTGCCTTGACTATGAAGTATCCCGTGAAGGCCGCTAAGTAGAAGCCGATGACGAGATATTCGTCAGATACTATAAACGTGTCGGCCACGTATGACCTCACATAGAAGAAATAGAGCAGGGCTAATAGCAGAGATGTCTGGATGCAGAAGAATATCAGGGCTCTCATCTCCCCAGAGGTCACTTCCGATGTGTTTTCCGTCTTTGGTATGTAGAACAGGTTCTTGATATGCGTAAAGATGAAGTTGCGGCTGGCGGCAATTGCCAGCATCGTGCATACAAAGCACAACAGGAGTGTGCCGCTGAGCAGGCTGTCGTTGCTCATGTTGTTGGGCACGGGATCGCCGGCCACCCCGTAACGTCCTGCTTCCAGTTCGGGGTGGTAGAGAGAGTCGTTTGAGAAGTAGTTCTCCCGATAGTACTGAGGCAGGTTTACATCCTTTAGGTTGCGTCCCACCCCATGTCCTGGCAGATGCAGCGTATCAGGCCGGGTGCTGTAGTGAATCTCTCCTGGCTGGAACCATGCCTGGATGGCAGAGTCCTGCTGAGCGGGCGTGGCATCTTTAGGCAACAACCGCAGCACCTGATATGGTGTCTGCGGTTTTGCCGGCATCTGCCTGATAGTATCCGTGTATTCCGAATATACGGCAGGCTCTGTATTTGTGTGGATGCTGTCGCTTCTGAGCATTTCTTAGAGTCCGAATTCCTTTCGGATATCGTCCACACGGTCAAGTTTCTCCCACGTGAAGAGTTCTATTTCGAGCGTTTTGGTTTCGTGATAGTGGCTTGTGAAGGTCTTTTGAATCACCTCTGGCTTGCGGCCCATGTGACCGTAGGCAGCAGTCTCGCTGTACATTGGCTGTCGCAGTTTCAGTGTGCGCTCGATGGCCTTCGGTCGCAAGTCAAACAGTTTCTCGATCCGTTTTGCTATTTCGCCGTCGCTCATCTGTACCTTGCTGCGACCGTATGTATTCACATAGATGTTCATGGGCTTGGCCACGCCGATGGCATAGCTCACCTGCACCAGCAT
>DFGG01000030.1:0-11531 GCA_002371695.1 bacterium UBA3756 | reverse complement strand
GCTGCCACCATGTTCTTGGCAATGTGTCGGGCTGCATAGGCTGCAGAGCGGTCTACCTTCGAGGAGTCCTTGCCGGAGAATGCGCCTCCCCCGTGGGCTCCCTTACCACCGTAGGTGTCTACGATAATCTTGCGGCCTGTCAGACCTGTGTCTCCGTGAGGACCGCCGATGACGAACTTTCCCGTGGGGTTCACGTAGTACTTGATGTCGAGCCCGAACAAATCGAGCACCTTCTGGGAATGTATCTGCTGTTTTACCCTGGGGATGAGGATGTTGATGACGTCGTCCTTAATCTTTGCCAGCATCTTCTCGTCTTCGTCGAACTCGTCATGCTGGGTAGATACCACGATGGTGTCAATACGCTCGGGGGTACCTTCGTCGCTGTACTGCACCGTTACCTGGCTCTTGGCATCGGGACGGAGATAGGTCATCTCCTTGCCTTCCTTGCGGATATCGGCTAAGGTGCGCATAATCAGATGGGCGATGTCGAGTGATACTGGCATATACGACTCCGTCTCATTCGTGGCATAGCCGAACATCATGCCCTGGTCGCCTGCACCTTGTTCTTCCTCGTTCTCACGGTCTACGCCCTGGTTGATGTCGGCGCTTTGTTCGTGGATGGCACTCAAGATACCACACGAGTTGCCGTCAAACTGATACTCGGCCTTGGTGTAGCCAATACGTTTGATGGTGTTGCGGGCGATGGTCTGCAGGTCGATGTATACTTCGCTGCGCACCTCACCCATGATGACAACCTGGCCAGTGGTGACAAACGACTCGATGGCACAGCGTGCCTTCGAGTCGTATGCCAGGAACTGGTCGAGTATAGCGTCACTTATCTGGTCGGCCACCTTGTCGGGATGGCCTTCAGATACTGACTCTGATGAAAATAGATAACTCATTCTTTTCTTTTAAACAATCCGATTATTCTGCAGGCAGCATGATGACCTCGGCGCGGTTGCCGGCCTTCAGTATTTCAGCTGCCGTAGCACTGATGGTTTCAGGAGTCTGGGCATTCACCAGCTTCTCGTAGTTGCTGTGGAAGTCGATGCCCCACTTGCGCCATGCGTTGATTACGGCGAGCCAGTAGCCGTTCTGCTTCAGCTGGTCGGCGTGGTTCTTCAGCATGTATTCCTTCACCTTTGTCAGCTTGTCGGGGTCGCAGGTCTTGCTCAGGGCTGTCACCTCGTCGCGCAGAATCTGGATGGCGATGTCGGCCTTCTCGGGCTTCATCGGGCAGATGGCCAGGATTTGGGCTGTCGTTTCGAAGTCGTTGCGGTCGATGTTCGACAGGCTTTGCACCGTGTAGGCGGCACTGGCATCCTCACGGATCTTCTTCAGGTACTCCATGTCGAGAATCTGTCCGATCATGTCCATCTTCACGTCGTTCTCTGCCGTCAGAGGCATGGCCTTCGTGTACCAGTCCATCACGGCGTATGCCTTCGGAGTCTCACCCTTCTGCTTGAAGTTGTTGATGACTACGCCCTTGAAATCTGTAGACACATTGGGGCTCTTCACCACCTCCTTCTGAGCGGGCAGGGAGGCGAGATAGGTCTCGATGAGCGGACGGATGGCCTGCTCGTCGTAGTTGCCGATGATGGTGAAGGTGAAGGCAGCTGCGTTGGCAGTCTGCTCCTTGGCCATCTGGAGGATACGGTCGTAACCCACCTGTTTCAGGTCCTCAACGGTCAGGGCCTTGTTACGCGGGTTATGGTTGGTCATGGTGGCTGTCAGCGAGTCCTGAAGCACGGCCTCGGGCTGCAACAGACGGTTCTTCAGGTTCACCTCAGCAGTCTGCATCGTGTTGTCGTACGACTTCTGGTCCTTGGCAATGTTGGTGAAGTAGAGGTATGTCAGCTGAAGCATGGTCTCCACGTCCTTCGGTGTAGAGCTACCGTTGATATTCACGCGGTTGGCACCCAGCGAGAGTGATGCGCTGGCAATCTTGCCGGCGAGGGCCTTCTCCAGTTCGGTATGCGAGAAGTTGCCCAGTCCGCTGGCCTCAATGACGTCGTCGAACATCTTGATGTTGGCGTAGTCTTTCTCACCGTAGAGAGCAGAACCTCCGAAGCCCTCGCTGCGCAGCAGCACCTGGTCTTTCTTCAGGTCGGTCTGCTTGAGCACCACCTTGGCGCCGTTGGAGAGCGTCAGCTCGGTATAGCCGAAGAGGTCGTTCTTCTCTTCCTTCACGATCTTGCCAGCCTTCGGCAGGGTGGTCATCAGCGGTTCATCCTTCACGTTGTCCACGTAAGCTTCAATCTGAGCTGCACGGGCGGCTGCGACGGCTGCCTTCAGTCCTTCCTCGGTAGGATAGGTGGCACCCTCCTTCTCTGTGTTGACGCTGAATACCACGAGGTTGGTGTCGTTCGGGAGGATGTACTCCTTCATGATGGAGTTGACGAGGTCGATGGGCAGCATGGGCACAATCTGCTTCATGGTGGAGTAGGTGTAGTCGATGCTGGGGATAGGCCGTTTGTTCAGGAAGTGCTGCACGTACTGGTTCACGAACTGGCTGTTGTAGCGCTTGTCCTTGTTGCTGTATTGCTTCTCGAGCTGGCTGAGATAGTTCTGCTTGAAGCGGTTGAATTCTGTCTGTGTGAATCCGAACTCGGCAGCGCGACGGGCCTCGGTGAGGGCAGCCGTCACAGCGGCCTCTATCTGGCCGTCCTTAGGACTGATATCCAGTTCGAAGGCGTCGACGGTGTTCGAGAAGAGGTATCTGCCGTCGTTGGCCGATGAACTCAGGAAGGGACTTTCGGGCTTCTCGGCATATTCCTTCAGACGGTCGTTGAGCATCGTCACGGAGGCATCCTTCAGGTAGTCGGCGATCACGTAGGCCATCGTTCCCTTCAGTGAGTCGGGGATTGCCTCGTGCTTCATCATCACCCACACCTGGTTGGTGCGCTGCTCCTTGTCCTTGTCGATCACGTAGATGGCCTCGGCGTTGTCGGGCACGGGCTCCTTGGTGACCAGGGCGCGGTTCTCAGGCAGCACGATGGGTGAGAAGAGGTCTTTGATCTTCTGTTCTATCTTGTCGACATCGATGTCGCCCACCACGATGATTCCCTGGTTGTCGGGGCGATACCACTTCTCATAGTACGACTGCAGGAAGGGGCGCTCGAAGTTGTCGATGATCTCCATCAGTCCGATAGGCATGCGGTAGCCGAACTTAGAGCCGGGATAGAGCTTGGGCAGGTCGCGCTCCAGCATTCGCATGATGGCGCTGGTGCGCAGGCGCCACTCCTCGTGAATCACGCCGCGCTCCTTCTCTATCTCCTCCTGCTCCAGCAGCAGGCCGTCGGCCCAGTCGTAGAGGATGAGCAGACACGAGTCGACGATCGACTCGCGAGTCGTGGGTACATTACTTATATTATATACCGTCTCCTCGATGCTGGTATAGGCGTTCAGGTCGCCACCGAACTGGATACCCACGCTCTCGCACCAGCGCAGCAGTTCGTTGCCCTTGAAGTGCTTCGAGCCGTTGAAGGCCATGTGCTCCAGGAAGTGGGCCAGTCCGCGCTGGTCGTCGTTCTCCTGGATGGAGCCCACACGCTGTGCAATGTAGAACTCTGCCCGCTGCTCGGGCCAGTTGTTGTGGCGGATGTAGTAAGTAAGTCCGTTGTCAAGTTTACCGATGCGCACGTCGGGGTCTACAGGCACTGCAGGCATCTCCATCTGCGCCATCATTCCCATGGTACTGGCTATCGTCAGCAAGAGGGCTGTCAGGAATCTCTTCATCATCTTAATTATAGTTATTGTTAATTAATTGGGTGCAAAATTAATGCTTTTTTCTTAATTAGACGCAGCAAAGCAGAAAAAACTACATCTTTCCTAAGGAAAAAATGCCTTCACCTTCTCCCAGTCCACGCTGACGACCTCTACAGGCGTGTCGAAGTCGGTGGCTGTAACCTTCTGATTCTTCAGGTCGAAACGCACGATGAGCCGGTCATCCACGCAGACGGCATTCTTGAGGCTGTCGAGCCGGATGATGTCGAAACGGTCGGTCTCGTCGTCTACATAGAGGCTGTCTTCGCTGTCATACTCTTGTTTCTTGTGTATCTTATAGTCCACGAGGCACTCCTCGTCGGGCTTCAGATGCCAGGTGATGGTGTCGGTGCCGTAGGTGCCTGCCTCAGTGCTCCTGACGGTCACCATGGCCGCCTTGCGTTCCTTGTTGATGCGGTAGTCGGACATGACGCCGAGCCCCCCGAAGAGCAGTACAATGACTATGCCACAGGCCACGGGCTGCAGCAGGCATCCCAAGGCCAGGCCCTTCAGCCGTCGGCGATAGTATCCGTACACTGGAATCACTACCGAGGCGTAGATGATCAGGAGTGTTCCTAACGTCAGCGCCAGCACTTCATTCGTATTAATATCTTCTGCCATCTCTTCTGTCTTTTGGGTTCTTATTTCTTCTGTATGGCGAGCATCGTCAGATCGTCGCTCTGCTCGGCATGGTTGACGAATTGCTCTACGGCCTGCGTCATGGCGCCGATGAGTTCTTCGGGCCGTGGGCTTGCCGCCCTGGCCGTCTGGATGATGGTTTCGAGGCCGAACTGCCCGTGGTTGGCGTTCTCGGCCTCGTTCAGCCCGTCGGTGTAGAGGAAGAGGGTGTCGCCCGTCTTGAGCTGTATGTGCTGCAGGGTGAAGCTCCATCCCGGCAGTACGCCTGCGGGGATGTTGGGGTCGCAGTCCAGCACGCTCACCTCGCCGTCGGCGATGAGCAGCGGTATGTCGTGGCCGGCATTCGAGTAGTCCAGCTGTCCTGTCGTTAGGTCGAGCGCGCCAACGAAGAGTGTGACGAACATGCCGGTATCATTGTTGCTGCTGAGCGACTCGTTGATGCCCGTCACCATCTTTTGGGGCTCTGCCGTATGGGCAGCGATGTTGCGGAACAGCGAGCGGGTGACGGCCATCACCAGCGAGGCCGGAACGCCCTTGCCCGACACGTCGCCGATGCAGAAGAACAGCCGTGAGTCGCGGATGAAGAAGTCGTAGAGGTCGCCGCCTACGGCCTTGGCGGGATTCACCTGGCCGTAGATGTCGATGTCCGTACGCTCAGGGAAGGCTGGATAGGTCTTGGGCAGCATCGACATCTGTATGTCGTGGGCTATCTTCAGCTCGTTCTCGATGGAGGCCTTGGCGGCGGTGGTGGACTTCAGCTCCTCCACGTATTCGGTCAGCGAGCTCTGCATGTTCTCAAACGAGTCACGCAGCTGGCATATCTCGTCGCGGTGCTTCAGCGATGGCAGTGGCGTGTCAAACTGTCCCTGCGCCACCCGGTCGGCCGTGGTGGCCAGCAGTTTCAGGGGCCTGGTGCCGCGCTTGATGGTGAGGTAGCACACCAGGAAGGTGATGAGCACCACGAAGGAGATGATGACCAGCACCAACAGGCCTGTGGCCATGGCGAAGTAGTCGATGCTTGTCCTGGGGCACGCCACGGTGAGTATCCAGTCGGTGCCTATCACCGGGGTATAGAAGAGGTAGGTCTGCTTGCGGTTCACCAGCAGCACACGTTCCGTCTCCCCCTGGCTTGTCTGGCCCTCCTTCATCGCCTGTACGGTTTTCTCGGCCAGCCCCTGCTCTTCGTAGTCCTTCATGTGC
Organism: bacterium UBA3756; assembly: GCA_002371695.1. The sequence continues at coordinate 5,927 of DFGG01000030.1, read as the reverse complement.
TGGAAGAAGTTGCCCTTCATGATGCGCCTCGGGTCGCGATGGGTCAGTGGGGTGCCGTCGTTCAGTATGATAGAGCTGCGGAAGCCGACACTCTTGTCCGTCACCACCCAGGCTTCCTGCTCCAGAATGCTGTCCTGCTCGGTCAGAAGTTCGGACAGGAAGTCGAGCGAGAGGTTGGCTTCCAGCATGGCCACCACCTCCGCCCGATTGTTGCGCAGGGGATGCCTGTAGGCCACCGTGGGGGCCTTGGCGCCGATGCTGTCGATGAAGGGGCTTGACCAGTAGGCCGTGTCGCGGGCGACGTCCTTCAGGTCGTAGTTGATGCTGCATCTGCTGATGCGCGGGTTCTGCGTCTCGATGCGCTGCGCGATGGTGCGTAGTTCTGCAGCCTGGCCCAGGTGGCGCTCTATGTCGGCGACGTTGTTGTCCACGGCTGTGCTGACGTTCGACATCACGTTGATGATGCTCTTCTCGGTGCTTCTCATGCTGCCGTGGAAGCTGAGGGCACAGAGTTCCACCACGATGCTCTCCTGTAAATAGTACACCAGTACTGACAGGGCGCCCATCATGATGAGCAGCACCAGTATGACCCATTGCGACAGCCTTGTAGCAAACGAACGGTTGTACTTTTTCTCCTCCATCTTGTTGCTGATAGTTTTTGACGCTGCAAAGTTAGAAAAAAATACTTAACCTTGCAAATCTTTGGTTTGTTTTTTGGAAGAAGGCGGGTCTGAGGCTGGAAACTTGAGCGTATCAGGCCGGGAGTCGGCAGGCACTAAACTGGGAGTTTGCAGGCACTAAACCGGGAGAGAGTGCCGTCTAAACTCGTTCACGCCTCCCGTGGTTATTATTTACGGCTCCCGCCGCAAATGATTACGGCCCCCGCCATCAATATTTGTGGCGGGGGCCGTGAACCGACTTTCTGTCAATGCTTCATGTTCCTTGGGTGGTGCTCCAGTATCTCGCGGCGTAGGGTAGATGTGTCGATGTGGGTATAGATCTCGGTGGTGCCGATGCTCTCGTGGCCCAGGAGGGCCTGGATGACACGCAGGTCTGCGCCCCCTTCGAGCAGGGCCGTGGCGAAGGAGTGGCGCAGGGTGTGGGGCGAGATGGTTTTCTGAATGCCTGCTTCCTTGGCTTGCTGCTTGATCATGATGAGGATCATCACGCGAGTCAGGTGGGCGCCGCGACGGTTCAGGAATACGTAGTCTTCCTCACCAGGCTTGATCTTCATCTGCTTGCGGTCGTTGAACCAATAGTTCAGCTCGCGGATGGCTTTCTTCGAGATGGGTACCAGGCGTTCCTTCGAGCCCTTGCCGAGCACACGGACGAACTCCTCGTCGATATAGAGGTCGGAGAGCTTCAGATTGACGAGCTCGTTTACCCGCAGTCCGCAGGAGAAGAGTACCTCGATGATGGCGCGATTGCGGTGGCCTTCCCACTTCGAGAGGTCTATCGACTCCTCCAGCTGGTCTACCTCTTGCGTCGACAATACCTCCGGCAGATGGTCACCTATCTGTGGCGACTCCAGCAGTTCCGTCGGGTCGTCTTCCCGGTAGCCGTCGAGCTGCAGGAAGCGGAAGAAACTCCTCACGCCGCTCAGTATCCGGCACTGCGAGCGGGGGCCGATGCCTATGTCGTGGAGGGTGGCGGAGAAGTGCTCCAGGTCGTCGAGCGTCACCTCGCGGACGTCCTTCCGCTCCTGCTCCAGGTAGTGGAGCAGTTTGCGGAGGTCGCGGCGATAGGCGTCGAGCGTATTGCCCGACATGTTGCGCTGCAGCTTCAGGTAGCGCTCGTATCGACGGCCGATGTCCTGCTCCATCAGATGTCTTCGGAGCGCAGCTCCTGGATGCCGTAGTGGTTGATGTCAAGCTTCTCCACCTCGCTGAGGTAGTGCTCACTGCGCTCTTTGTCGCCCAGTCCGCGATAGCCCAGGGCCAGCATATAGAGGCAGTGGATGCGGTTTTTCGTGTCGAGGCTGTCGTCCCAGATGAGCAGGTCTGGCAGCGAGACGGCGAAGTAGTCCATGACCTGTGGCTCGAAGATATGCTGCCTGCCGTAGTTTATCAGACGGTAGAAACGGCCGTTGGCCTCGCCGGTGCGCCCGAGTTTCTGCAGGGCCAGTCCCTGATAGTATATCTTGCCGGGCTTGGCATCGTTGTAGTACATGGCGGCAGCAGGCTCTTGTGGTCCCAGAGTCGCCTTCTCCCAGCAGTCGCGTGCCGTATCCTTCTGCCCCAGGGCATCGTAGGCACAGCCCAGATAGTAGTAGAAGTCGTTCTCCTGGGCACCGTAGAGCTTGCCTTCTCCCAGATGTGGAGGATAGTCGAGACACTCGTTGAGCAGACGGATGGCCTCTTCATAGTGTCTGTCGGCGATAGCCTTCTTGGCCAGCTCGATGCGGCACACTTGGTATTGGCCCGACACCTTGCCTTCGCCACCCTCCCAGGGATGGAACCGGTGGGCGTCGAGCTTCTGCATGGCCTCCTCATGTCGCCCCAGCTGATTAAGGAGGGTGATCTCCTCAAGCACCAGGTCGTCGCGCTGGGCTATCAGCTGCGGATACTGCTGCATGAAGGCCAGTCGCTCGGCATGGGGCTTCTGCAACCGCTTGTAGAGCTGGTCGAGCTCCATGAGCATACGGCTGTCGGTCTCGTCCAGATGGAAGGCTTTCTCCATGCATTCGAGTGCCTCCTCCCGACGGTCCTGCTTATTGAAGCGTGCCAGCGCCAGGCAGCGCCAGGCTGTGGGGAAGTCGGGCGCTGCCTTGGTGGCCTGCTCCCAATACTTCACGGCGAGGTCGTACTGCCGCTTGTCGTAGTAGAGACAGCCGAGATAGTAGGGCGCGTGACCGTCTGGAACGATGGGCAGTAGTTCGAATGAGTGTAGCATGTGGGCATCCTCCAGACGGTTGGGGAAGCAGTAGGCGGGATCGGCCTCTGCTGCCTTCTTCAGATAGCGCAGGTCGAAAAGCGAGCCATAGAAGGCGAGGTAGTAATAGGTGAGTGGCGTAGGCTTGACACCCTTGTCGATGGCATACTTGAGCACGAGCTTCACCTCCTCGGAGAGTTCGGCATGGGCATAGTCGAGTGCCGTCTCGTGGTAGTTGTATATATTGCCGTGCATCAGGGTAGCCATGCGCTCCAGCGGCTCCTCGCTGCCGGAGAGCAGGTGCTCCTCCACCATGCAGACATAGTTGAAGGGGTCTGTCTTGTACGACTCCCGTATCCAGGCCAGGGCCTCGTCGGTGCGTCCCAGCTTGCGGAGCACAACGGCCTTCATGGCACGGGCCTGGTGGTTGCGGCTGTTGCTGATGAGCGAGCGCTCCAGTTCGTCGAGGGCATCCTCCCATCGCTCGTCGGCTATGCTGATGCAGGCAGCTTCGAAATAGGCGGCGTCTGCCCAGGCCTTGTTCCATGAAGCCTTCCAGAAGCATTTGTAGGCCGACTCTATCTTGCCTAAGAATTTGAAGGCAATGCCCAGATAGAACTGAGGCTCACCGTCGTAGGGATTGGGATTGCGCTTCTTGAGTACCTTGACTGCCGTCTGCAGGTATTTCAGGGCCTTGTCGAAACGTGCTCGGCGCAGATACCAGAGGCCCGTCTGGGTGTTGCAGCGATAGTCGAGTGGGTCGCGTCGGAGTGCCTCTTCGTAATAGTCGAGTGCCGACCATGTGGCGTGGCGGTACTGCTCCAGGTGGAGCCCCGTCAGATAGAGCTGGTCGATGGTCTTCGTGTCCTGTGGCGGGAGGGGCGCCTCGGCCGCATCGGGAATCGGGCGTATCTCGTCGGGTTCGGCATGCCACTCCAAAAGCGGGAAACTGCGCGGTTGCTCTGCATGGTCGATGGCCAGTTGGAGGTCGCTCAGGGCCTCCTCGCCTGTGTCGATCGTCTCGTCGAGTATCGTCTCGGGCGACAGCGTCACCACCTTATTATAATATGTCTGTCCCTCTTCGCCGTCGAGCGTGATTCTCACCGTCTGCCTCGAGGTGCCCATCACCTTGAAGCGTACCTTGCTATCGCCGGCTTCCTCGATGTTCATGATGAAGTCTTTCGATGCCTGCTTTACGATGCCAATCTCGCGGTAGGGCATGAAGTACTGGGTGAACTGCTTCTCCTCGTAGGGCATCAGCCAGGTGAAGTCGGGTTGGTTCTCGGTATATACCCCTGCCATCAGTTCTATGTAGGGCCGGAAGCCGCCGCCGATGCCATGCTTGGAGCGCTCCTCGGCCGTGGCCTCGTCGGTCAGGTTACGGTCCCAGGCACGACCGAAGTCGCCGTTGCCCCATGTCCACTGCTTCTTACCGGGCGAGAGATGGTGGGAGGCCACGTGGAGCATGCCTGCCTCGGTGTCGTTCTCGTAGCCGCCCTCGAAGTTGTACTTGGAGTTAACGGCCATATAGCTCGTCGGCACCTTGATGTTCTTGTAGTTGGATATGTCCACACCGGCTGAGTAGTCCATCTTGTAATAGGTTCCCGTGGCGATGGGGAACGATGAAACGGCGCGCTTGCCGTGGTCGAATACGGCATTGACATCGGGTGGGAAGACGCTCTGGTACTGGTCGTTGACCTCTACGGCAGGATTGGCCCACCACAGGAAGGTCTGAGGCAGGTTCGTACGGTTGCTGACGCGCCCCTTGATTTCCAGGTAGGCACAACCGGGGTGCAGGGTGAAGCCTGCCATTCCCTTCTGGTGGAACATCTGCTCCATCTCGTTCACCCATACCGTCACCGACCCGTCCTCGTTCTCCACAATGTCGCAGTCTACGGGCTGATAGGTGCTCGGACGGTGGTGCTGAGGCCAGTTGAACTCGATGCCTCCGCTGATCCAAGGCCCCGTCAGCCCCACGAGGGCAGGCTTGATGACGTGGTTGTAGTAGACGAAGTGTCGCTGCTTGATCTTATCGTAGGCCATCTGGATGCGCCCACCCAGTTCTGGCAGTATCATTACCTTGATATATTCATTCTCCAGATAGACTGCTTTCCACTCCTTGTCGACCTTCTTGTCAGAGATGCTCTCGACGACAGGGTACGGGTAAACCACACCAGAGGAACCCTGATAGACGCGTTTCTCAAGGAACATTGGACTTTTTTCTGGTTTCCCGATCTCATAGGTTGGGATGGTGACCAACTCTCTCCATGCTTTTACCATATTGTTTATTGCTTTATTAGTTCTTTTTCCAGTTGTTCAAGGCTCTTGCCTTTTGTCTCCGGACAACGGTGCCACAGGAAGATGAAGGCACAGAGGCAGATGCCGCTATATATCCAGAATGTACCGCTGCTGCCCAAAGCTGCATTCATCGAGGGGAACGAGAAGGTCAGTGTGCAGCACCCCACCCAGAGGGCAAAGGTACACGTAGCCATTGCGATGCCTCGGATGCGGTGGGGGAATATCTCGGCCAAGAGCGTCCAGGTGACTGGCCCCAGGGTCATGGCGTAGACTGAGATGGCTGCCACTACGAGAGCTACCATCGCAAAACCCGTTAGTCCCAGGAAATAACAAGTGCCGAGGGTCAGATAGATCAGTCCCAGACCTCCTGCTCCTATAAGCATCAGCGTGCGGCGCCCCCACCTTTCGATTGTATAGAGGGCTGCAAAAGTGAAGACTACGTTGGCAATGCCTGTAATGACGATATTGATGAACATCCCGTCGACATCAAATCCGGCACCAACGAATATCTCCTGGGCATAGTTGAAGATGACGTTCGTGCCACACCACTGCTGGAACACGGCAATGACGAGGCCCAGGAGCAGCACACGGCTGTACTTCGCCTCCCGCAGATCCCGAAGACCTGCCTCGCCTCCCGAATGCTGCGGCGCTTCAGACTTCATCCTGAGAAATACGGGGCTCTCGGGGATGAAGAAGCTCATCAGCAGGAACAGGGCTGCAGGCAGCGTCTCTGCCCAGAACATCCAGCGCCAGCCCCA
>DFGG01000130.1 GCA_002371695.1 bacterium UBA3756 | reverse complement strand
AGCTTAGGCGTGAGTGACACCACGGCGAGGTTTTCCGATTCCTCGTCTGCCAGCGTTATCTTTTCGTTGATGGGCAGTCCGATGGTCTTGCAGAGCAGCATCTTCGAGAGCACCAGGCCGTCGTTCACTCGGGTGAGGGTCATCTCGGCCTCATTCACCTTCACGTCAACCGACAGACCGTCGCTCTTCGTGGCAACGCCCTCCTCAATCATGCGGTGCACGTCGGCATCGAGTTTCTTCACCACCTCCAGATAGGCTTCAGCCAACTTCTGCTTGTGGCGCAGTGAGACCACCTGCCAATAGGCCTTGTCCGTCTCATAGATGGTGGCCTGGCGACGTGCGTCGGCAGAGTGCTGCTGCAGGTCCTCGTGGATGTCGGCCATCTTGTTGAGGGCTATCAGGCTACCGCCGAGGAACACGGGTTGCGTTACCATCACCGTTCCGGCAAAGAGGTTGCGGGTGTCGGTGTGGAGGGCATCCACCAGACGACCTCCGATGCCGTCAAGCTGGGCTCCCAGGCTTTGCAGACCGCCTGCCGACAACTGATGGAGCGACTCCAATGGAATCCCCATTCCTCCCAGGAGAGCAGCAATCCGCTCCATTGGCAGACCGCTGGTTGCCTGCTGCAGTCCCTGCTGGAAATCCGTGACGGCATTGGTACCCAGATTGTTCAGTGCCGCCTTATGATCGTCACTGAGCAGCGAGATCTCACGACTAGTGAACTGGTACGTACCCAGTGCACTGACGTGAGGCAGATATTTGGTGCGTGCCGACTTTCTCAGGTTGGCCGCCACCTCCTGTTTCACCTTGGCCACGCCCATCTGCTTGTTGTTGCGCAAGGCCATCGCCCTGCAGCTGTCAAGTGTCAGCAGCCGCTGGGCCGAAGCGGTGAAGGGTAAAAAGGCAAGTAGGTAGAAAACTACTCTCATATACATTATTATTAGTTTACTCAAAGTTGAATGTCCTCGAACCGATCATGTGTCCGTCTGCAAAGATGCTCACGCGATACTGTCCACCCTCGAGCATCTGCGTCACATTCCAGAAGGTAGGCACAGTCACCTCCTCACCGGTATACTCGATGGTCTTCTTCATCGAGCACTCCAGGTTGCGATTCTCGTAGGCAAACGATCCGCCACCTCCCAGCACGTTGCCGCCGGGATTCTGTATTCGCACATAGATGGTGCGGTGGCCGTTGGAGGCCGTCACGTTCTTCGTGATGGTGAATGTCACCTGTATCTTCTTCGTGTCCTTCAGGCGCTTGGTGGCTCTGTCGCGCTTGTTGAGCAGCGACATCTGTATGTTGGTAGCATCCAGCTGGGCGGCTATGGCCACCTTCTCTGATAGCGACGCTTTCTCACTGCTCAGGCCGGCCACCTGCTGGGTGCGCTGCTCCAGTTCGGCACTCACCCTCGAATTCTCGGCCCTGAGGTTCTCGTTCAGCCGGTTCAACGAGTCCACCTGTATGATGTAGGAGCGGAGCACCTCGCGCACCGTGGCCAGTTCCTTCTTCAGTCGGGTGATCTCACGGGCGTCGTCGGCCTTCACCTTCTTCAGTTCCTCCAGCAGCTTCTGGGTTTTCATCTGCTCCTGGGTCAGCTGTTCCACGATGGAATCATTGTTGATCTGCGTCTTCATCTCACTATATTGCAGGGCGAAGCGCTCGTATTCGTTCTCCATCTCCTGCTTGTCGAGTTCTGCCAGCTCCTGCATGTCGCGGTTGGCCTGACGTTGCTTCTGGAGGTCCATAAAGAGGTAGGCCAGTCCGCCGAGCAGAGCCAGTATCACCACGATCAGTACAGCCAGTAATCCTTTCTTCATTGTCTTGATACTATGATTTTGGGTGCAAATTTAAATAAAATAGGTGAAACTGCAAAGAATTTTTGAATTTCTTTTAAGAAATGCTTGGAAGTTTAAGCATTTTTCTGTATCTTTGCCCCATATTACTCTATTGCCTATGAAGAAAGACGGTTTCTGGTACCGGGCCCTCGACCTATACTACGACGGTTTCCGCCACATGCACCTCGGCAAGACGCTGTGGGCTATCATACTTATCAAACTTTTCATCATATTCGCCATCCTCAAGGTGTTTTTCTTTCCCAACTTCCTCAAGGAGCACGCCCAGGGCGACGAGGCCGGCTATGTGGCCACGGAGCTCATTGAGAGAAGCGAGAAGTGATTCATTCTAAAATTTAACTTATATGTTCAGTCATCTATTCCTAGACATCGATGCCGGCACCATCAACTGGTCGAGGGCGCAGTTTGCCCTCACGGCTATCTACCACTGGCTCTTCGTACCGCTCACCCTCGGACTGGCGGTCATCATGGGCATCATCGAGACGCGTTACTACCGCACCAGACTGGCCCTCAACAAGGGCCAAGCTGACGTCGCTGCCGACGTCGACTTCTGGCGCAACGCTGCCAAATTCTGGCAGAAGCCCTTCGGCATCAACTTTGCCATGGGCGTAGCCACGGGCATCATCCTCGAGTTCGAGTTCGGCACCAACTGGTCGAACTATTCATGGTTCGTGGGCGATATCTTCGGTGCCCCGCTAGCCATCGAGGGCATCGTGGCCTTCTTCATGGAGTCCACCTT
>DFGG01000161.1:2411-2735 GCA_002371695.1 bacterium UBA3756 | reverse complement strand
GTTGAGTTTGCCGTTCTTTAAGTCGAAGGGCACAGCAGCTTCGTTTTCAAAGGTGATGTGGATGGCATCAGCTTTGCCGTCGTAGTAGTATCCGTAGTGCCGTTTGGCGTCATAGATGAGCCAGGGCTGATCATTGAATCGGTCTTGGAAATGTTCGATAATGATGGGCAGCACGTTGTGATCAGGTGCAACAACTGCGAGGTAAGTGCCATCCTTCGCTTTCTGAAAGCGGATAAACTGTTTCATCCGTAGTTGCTCATGCAGCACACGACGGGCGATATTCGTTACTGCCAGTACATCTGGATCGGCGAAATTCTTGGAGAT
>DFGG01000161.1:0-2186 GCA_002371695.1 bacterium UBA3756 | reverse complement strand
GAATAGTGGCAGTGCGTCCCCTTCAGCCAATAGTTGCTCAGGCTGTTCTTTCAAGCTGAAGGCATCGAAAACTGCTGTCAGCAGACCATCCATCGTTCCGTCAAATGTATATATCGTCATTCGCTAAAGTTCAGTTTTAGTTGCATTTCTTCTGCAGCCCGTTTCTGTTGTGCCTTTGAGATGAGCAATGGGCGCAGTCGTTCTGGATGCAATTCATTGATACCAATGATGGGCTGCGAGAACAGGGAAGTTAGTTCGTTGCAGGTAATAAAGTATTTCGCCTTCTTCATCACCACCCCCATTTTCTTTAAGTCGTAGGATGTCAGACGGTTAAATCGTCTGGAGTTCACAATGAGCCAAGCCGACTTAGTGCCGAGGCCTGGTACTCTCAACAGTTGTGTATAATCGGCAGTATTGATATCCACGGGGAAAGCCTCTGGATGGCGTAGTGCCCAAGCCAGTTTCGGATCTACTTCAAGGTCGAGATTTGTGTGCAGATCGTCTACGATTTCCTCTACTTTGAAATGATAGAAGCGTAGTAGCCAGTCAGCTTGATAAAGTCGGTTCTCGCGGACAAGCGGTGGCTGTTTCAATATCGGCAGTCGAGGGTCGTAGGTGTTTACGCTGACGTAACCAGAGTAATAGACACGCCGCATCGTGGGTTGTCCATAGAGCATCGATGACATCGTGAGGATATCGCGGTCAGTCTCTTTCGTGGCTCCTACAATCATTTGTGTTGACTGACCTGCTGGCACGAAACGAGGGGCATGCCGATATTTCTTGCGGTCCTCCTTGTTTTCCAGCACACCCTGCTGTATCATCTTCATTGGCTGGAACACACTCTTGTGGTCCTTTTCGGGAGCCAAAAGTTTCAGCGACTCCTCTTTGGGTATCTCAATGTTCACGCTCATGCGGTCTGCATAGCGTCCAGCTTCGTTCAATAGTTCCTGCGAACAGCCAGGGATACTTTTCAGATGAATATATCCGTTGAAACGGTGTACTGTTCGCAAATCGCGCGCTATAGCTGCCAATCGTTCCATTGTGTAGTCTGGATTGCGAACCACACCGCTCGACAGGAAGAGTCCCTCGATGTAGTTGCGGCGATAAAACTCCATGGTGATTTCCTCCAGTTCAGAAACGCTTAATGTAGCCCGTTTGATATCATTAGAGCGGCGGTTAATACAGTAGGCGCAGTCGTACATACAATGGTTGGTCAGCATCACTTTCAGCAAAGAGATACAACGCCCGTCATCAGCAAACGAGTGGCAGATGCCCACACCACCAACGGTAGAGCCTACCATACCCTGCTTTCCCTTGCGCACAGTACCGCTCGACGAGCACGACACATCGTACTTCGCCGACTCTGCGAGGATTCGCAGTTTTTCCATTGTTTTCTCAGTCAACATTATTTTTAGCTGATTTGGTTGCAAAGATACAAAATTTTTCGTAACTTTGCGGCAAAAAATAAAAAAAGGACACAGATTGTGAAAAATATTCGAAAGGCAGGAATTGGAGACCTACCCCGCATTCAAGAGTTGATAGAGTGTGGGCGTCAGAAGATGCGTGCCATGGGGAATTTGGAGCAATGGACTAACGGCCAGCCCAGTCAGGAAATTATAGAAGAGGATATTCGGCGAGGTGATAGCTATGTGATGATAGAGAATGACGAAGTGGTGGCCACCTTTGCTTTCAAGCCTGGACCCGATGTGACCTATACAAAGATATACGAAGGGAAATGGATCGACGACGTCAAACCTTATTATGTCGTTCATCGTCTTGCCAGCGCCCCTGGGGTCCGTGGCGTACTGAAAGAAGTTCTTCGCTTCTGTTTCTCCCATACTGATAATATCCGTATTGATACCCACCGTCAGAATACGGTGATGCGCCATGCACTGGAGAAGAACGGATTCCGCTATTGTGGTATCATCTATCTGTTGGATGGAGCTGAGCGCCTCGCTTTTCAGTCATGCAAGTCAGTAGCGATTACAGAGCAGCCTTCAAACTATGATCATCTGGAACAGATGTCTGTTGTTGAACTGCTACATCATATTAATGAAGAAGATTACCGTGTTGCAGAGGCTGTGAAACTGGCTATTCCTCAGATACAGGCTTTTGTTGAGGCTGTAGAGGAGCGGATGAAGCTGGGAGGTCGACTTTTCTATGTCGGTGCTGGTACCAGCGGGCGA
>DFGG01000085.1 GCA_002371695.1 bacterium UBA3756 | reverse complement strand
TCCACTCCCATCACCGACTGGTTGGGTATGGTGAAGGACGAGACAAAAGTGTGTAAGCTGAGCATCCCCGGCACCCATGACACCATGACCGGTATGGGATTCTACCAGCCCACACTGAAGTTTGTATTCAACCTGACGGCCATCAGCCAGGTGTCAACATTACAGGAGCAGATGGCCAACGGTCTGCGGTTCTTTGACATCCGCCCCGTGGTGAGCATCGACACCCTGGCCACCGACCCTGCAAAGAAGAGAATCCTGCGCCTGACACACGGTATCAGCGAGATCGACTATACCTTCGAGCAGACCATTGACGATATGCAAGTCTACCTGAAGGCTCATCCGACGGAGTTCTTCATTGCCAAGCTGCAGGCTGACAACGGTATGGAGGACCAGAAAGAGTGGCCAACGCTGCTCAGCAAAGTACTCAGCCTGCCGAAGTATCAGGGGCTGTTCATCGAGAACTGGCGTCCGGACATCACCGTGGGTGAGATGCGAGGTAAGATACTGTGGCTGAGCCGATACGACCTGCGCTCGCTGCAATCCATCAACCACTACCCAATCGTCTACTGTGACTGGCCCGACGAGGATCCCGACGTGGATGAGAACCTCAACCCCGAGGCCCAGCGCAAATGTGCCATGTATAGCATGAACGACGAGACAATCAAGGCCAAGCTCTACAAGCAGGATTACTACAAGACAACCAACCAGAAGCGCATGCAGAACAAGCAGAAGACAGTGATCGACATGATGCACAGTGCCCGTGAAGCTGCAGCTACCGACGAAAACATCTGGGTGGTGAACCACTGCTCGGCCTATACTGAGGTATCTCCACGCGGATACATCACCAATGCCGCCAACCTGCACCCGCTGGTGGTCGAAGACCTGCTGAAGTACGAGGGAACGGTGGGTATCACGCCGATGGATATGGCCTGCCACGACTATGTGCACTGCATCATCAATGGCGGCACGGCCTACACCAGTGACTACCTGTACGGGTTCCACCCACTGAGCCAGTCGCTCACTAACCTGCTAATCAAGTCGAACAAGTCATACTTCAAATAAATATAAGGATATGAAACACAATATTCAGAGAATCATCATTCTCTCCGCAATCATCATATCGGCATCAGTGGCCAAGGCTCAGAATGTCGACAAGTTACATGCCGAGGAAGGGCTGTTCAATCACCTCTCCGTGGGTCTGTCAACCGGACTGACGGGTACTGGTATCGACGTGGCCATGCCCGTACACAAGCTGGTGACGGTTAAGGCTGGTTTCTCCGGATGGGGCGTAGGCGACATCAAGTTCAAGGCCATCAACACCGCCACGGAGATCACCCAGATGCAGATGGTGGAAGAGGATGCCATNNTGGACAAGGTGGAACTGGCTGCCAAGCCAAAGTTCTGGAACTTCTTCCTACTGGGCGAGGTGCATCCCTTCAAGAACCAGCCTTTCTACTTCACGGCCGGTCTGTTCTTCGGCAGCCAGACTTTCATGCACTTCCGCAACACCAACGAGGGCGCCTTGGGTTTCCTCTATGATGCCAACCAGAAAGTGGAGGATTATAACAGCCTCTACAAGACCAACTATCCGCCCATCGGACTGAAGTTTGGCGACTACGTGTTCACTGCCGATGAGCAGGGCAATATCGACGTGCGCATGAAGACCAATGCCATCAAGCCATACATCGGCATCGGTGCCGGTCAGAACATTGCCAAGACCCACCGCGTCAGTCTGGCTGTTGAGGCAGGCCTGCTGTTCTGGGGTACACCGAAATTCCTGCTTAACAACGACGTGGAAATCAAGTCAAACGGCTCGAATTCCGGCATCACCAGTGTCCTGTCGTGGCTGAAAGCATGGCCCAACCTGCAGATACGGGTAGCCTATAAAATTTTCTAATCAATTAATGAATATCCAATAAATATCCAAGACAAATGATTAAGACAAGAAAACTGTCGATATGGGTCGTGGCCATAGCAGCAATGACCGTGGGACTGACATCGTGTAGCTATGACGAGCCTAAGCCAAAGAATTCATCGTTTGAGACGATGACAGTGAAGAAATCGGACATTGAACTCCCTTATAAGTTTAGTGCCAGAATGAAGGGCAGCAACGATGTGACTATCACGCCTCAGGTGAGCGGACAGCTGATGAAGATCTGCGTGACAGAGGGTCAGCTGGTGAAGAAGGGGCAGACGCTCTTCGTCATCGACTCGCGCAATGCGAAGTTGGAGCTGGAGGCAGCCCAGGCCAACCTTCAGGCCGCCCTGGCCCAGGAGAACTCGGCCAAGCTGGAGTATGAGTCGAACAAGAACCTGTTTGAAAAGAAGATCGTGAGCAGCTATATGCTCAACAACAGTGAGAACCAGTACAAGCAGGCAACAGCTGCAGTGGCTCAGGCCCGTGCTGCCGTGAACCGCTGCAAGGTGGAACTCGGTTTCTGCACCATCACGGCTCCCGTGTCGGGTGTCATCGGCGGTATTCCCGTGCGTACCGGAGACCAAGTGTCACCCCTGACAGAGCTGACCATGGTGAGCGGCAACACGGCCATGTACGCCGAGATCTCAGTGACCGAGTCTATTATCGAGGATATGGTGAAAGAGGGCGTGAAGGCAAGCGAGATAGAGAAACATATCGCCAAATTACCCGAGGCTACGTTTGTGATGAAGAACGGTACGGAGTATCCTCACAAGGGCCGCGTGGTCAGCCTGACAGGTGTGGTTAACGATGCTACGGGTTCG